>JAETPK010000006.1 GCA_021771265.1 Oscillospiraceae bacterium | reverse complement strand
GTCGGAGAGGGTCCCACCCCGCACGGGGTGGGTGGATTGAAATGTACATTCCCGCCGCTCGATTGCCCCCACGGTCCAGTCCCACCCCGCACGGGGTGGGTGGATTGAAATACCCCACAAGATACATATAGTCCTCGAACTCCCGGGTCCCACCCCGCACGGGGTGGGTGGATTGAAATCAAATGATCGTATATGCGCCGTCCGAATCCGGGCGTCCCACCCCGCACGGGGTGGGTGGATTGAAATTTATAAAAATGCAAAATCCCAATGCGTCTTTAGGTCCCACCCCGCACGGGGTGGGTGGATTGAAATCCAGGTAATCACGTGCAATTTGCGCAAGCTGTATTGTCCCACCCCGCACGGGGTGGGTGGATTGAAATCAGCTGTCCCAGCAGGCACAGAGCGCCAACCTCATGTCCCACCCCGCACGGGGTGGGTGGATTGAAATTACTGGGACATGTCCCATCCGACAGAGGGGAATAGTCCCACCCCGCACGGGGTGGGTGGATTGAAATTTTAAATGTTGATGTTTTGGCAACGTATAAACTCAAGTCCCACCCCGCACGGGATGGGTGGATTGAAATATCACCGACGAGGGCGACACCATCACCGGCACCGCGTCCCACCCCGCACGGGGTGGGTTGAAATGCGATGCCCTGCATGGTGTTCTGGGTGCCGCCGATGTCCGCCGGGGAGGACTTAAAAACCATATTGACCGTTATTATGAGTGCGGGTACATTTTCGGATGACATTCAGAGGGCCTTGAAGGTGAGGACGAATGACCACTGTGCGGGGCAAGAGCGTTCATCCCTTCCACGTCGGAGCAAACGTTCGATCGTTTGCTCCGGCGTTTTTGCTGCGAAAAGACCACCGCCCGACTTGAGCGGTGGTCATGGTGAATATTGAGACGCGGCTGGCGCGTCCGGGGTCGGGATCGGACAGGCGGGGAGCGGCATGGCGCTCTCCCGCTTTTTTTGCGCGTTCAGAGCTCTTCTGAATGGCGGAAGTCCTTGGGCTTAATGCCGGTGACCTTTTTAAAAATGCGGGAAAAATAAACGGGGTCTGAAATGCCGACCTGCTCCGCGACCTCATAGGTCTTGAGGTTGGTTGTGCGCAGCAGGATCTTCGCCTGTTGGACGCGGACATTTTGAATATAGATGCTGAGGTTTTCTCCCGTCTCCCGCTTGAATAGCTTGCTGAGATAGCTGGGGCTCAGGTAGACCATATCCGCCAGCGTCTCCAGGGTCAATTCCTCCATATAGTGCTGCTGGACATAATGGCGGACCGCCTTGACCGTGTCGCCGGGACTTTCCAGACTGTGGTCCTTCTGGTGGTGCAGCACTCCGACAAAGCTGCACAGATATTCCTCAAGTTCCTGGATGGAGCCGCTTTGCAGCAGCGTTTGCAGCGTGGGCAGACCGCCGGGGATATCCCTTCTTTCCCGGCTCCAAAAAAGCTGGGTGCTGCAAAAATTGTAGACGCATATGTAGATCCTGCGGACCTCTCCCGTGGGAAGCTTCTTCTTATGAACGTGCTGGAACAGCGTTTGCAGACTCTTCTGCGCGGCGTCCAGACTTTCGTGCTCAACGGCGTTCTTGAGCTGCTGGAGGACCTGGAGGATTTCCGCCATGGATTCCTGGTCCACGGTGGGCAGATCGCCATAGCCGATGGCCGGCTGCTCAGGGTGTGCATAGTCCGCGAACTGCCTGGCCTGCTCAGCCTCTTCCGCCGCGTTGGCCAGGGCCAGGGGGTCCGTGCGGTGGAGCGACACGCCGATGGACAAATGATAGCGGGGAATACTTTCCACCGCGTACACGATTTCGCTGCACAGGACGGTCAGATCCTGTAGCTCAGGGGCCTGCAGCACGGCATAGCACGCCCGGTCCCCCACGGAGACGAACCAGATGGGATAGTCCGGAATGCTGTCTCGGAAAACTGCCTGGGCATCCTTCAAAAAGGGCAGGCAGTTGGTCTCCTGGCCGCCTTCCAATGGCACCACGGCCAGGCTGAGGACATAATAGCTTTTCAGATCCATCCGCAGCTGGGCCATGCGGCTGTACACATACAGCGTGGACAGCCGCACCCGCCGGATCAGATCCCTGAGAAACATATCCTGCTGCAGGGAGAGGTTTTCCTCTGACTGGCTGACCAGCTCAGAGCGGAGCTTCTGGTGGCTCCGTTCCTCCTGAATCTGGAGCCGGGCCTTTTCCACCGCGGCCGTGAGCTGCTCCACGGAGGTGGGCTTCAGAACAAAGTCCACCACCTGATATGCAATGGCCCGCTGCGCGTAGGAAAAATCCGGGAAGCCGGTGAGGATGATGGTTTTGATATGAGGCCATCTGCGATATAGTTCCTCAGCCAGGGAGAGACCGTCCATCCCGGGCATCCGGATGTCACTGATCACAATGTCCGGCTGGCACTGTGGGATCTGGGCCAAGGCGTCCACGCCGTCCTCTGCCTGGGCGGCGACAACGCAGCCCAGGCTTTCCCATCGGATGCCGTGGGCAAGACCCTTGCGGATCGCCGCTTCATTATCAACCAGCATGACTTTCAGCACAGAGAGTTCCCCCTTTCATTCGTTCCTTCATTGGCGGGGCCGCAGTCCAAGGGCAGGTTGACCAGAACCGTGGTCCCGCTTCCGGGAACACTGGTCACCCGCAGCCCATATGCCTGGCCGCACAGCAGCTGGATGCGCCGCTGTACATTGGGAAGCGCGATATGGTTGTGCCGGTCAGCGGACTTATCAGCGCTGTCCTGGAACAAAGACGCGGTGTCAAAGCCCACGCCGTCATCCCAGACGCGGATATCAATCTCATCCTCTTCCTCCCAGACGCTGATGCGGACGCTTCCGCCGCCCCGCTTGTTTTCCAATCCGTGGACAACACTGTTTTCCACAAGGGGCTGAATGGTCAGCTTCGGCAGGTAGTAGCGCAGCAGCTCCTGACTTTCCAGCTCGATCTCATAACACAGGTTTTCGCCGTACCGTTCCTTTTGCAGCTCCAGATAGTAGCGGACGTAATGGAGCTCTTCCTCCAGCGTGATCTTCTGCTGGCCCCGATTGGACACATTGGCCCGCAGCAGGTTGGCCAGGTTGCTCACCACTCTGCACAGGTCATACTGTCCGGCTGCCATGCAGCGGACGTTGATGACCTCCAATACGTTAAAGATGAAATGGGGCTGGATCTGGGATTCCAGCAGCCCCAGCTCCGCCTGCTTGAGCAGCAGGCCCTTTTCGTACACCTCTTCGAACAGGTCGCCCAGGCGATCCGCCATTTTGTTGAACGCGGAGGACATGAGCTCTGTCTCCCGGTAGGGGGTCGGCTCCATCCGGGCGGAGAGGTCGCCGGTGGCCATGCGGTCCACGGTATCTACCATGCCCCGCAGAGGGCGCAGCTGCCGCCGGTACACGAGCCAGCCGATCACCAGCGTCAGCAGCAGAACGGCCGCCGTAAAGCCCACATACAAGGCCACCGTTTCCCACAGGGAGCGAACGATGTCCTCCCTGGGTACAAACACATCTAACCGCAAGCCGTAAGGCGCCATGTGGCAGCTCTGGTGGTAGAAATTTCCGCTGTATTCGCCGGAGATGCTTGCCGGGGATTCCATATCGCCCCCGCGGTAGAGCACCTGCCCATTCGTTCGGCTGAGATATACTTCCGCGCCGGCATATACCGACTCGATGTAGCTGGTGTCGATGAAGGCGGCGGTCTGCAGTTCGATGATGATCTTGCCGATGGGGCGCATGGTATCCAGGTCCAAATAATCCGTCAGCAGGTAGCTGTGGTCGGGATCTCCGGGCATGAGATACAGCTCTCTTGCGGAATTGCAGCCCCGGAGCTGGTCATAAACGCTGCGCATGCGGTCGTTGACACCCCGGTAGATACCGCTCTGCTGTACGGGGATGAACTCCCCGTCTCCGTGTACCAGGTAAATGCTGGTCATGGATTTTTGCTCCAAAGCCGTGCTCAGGAAAAGCACCCGGCTGAACTGCTCCTGGATATGGTAACGGGCCAATTGGTCTAGGGAGTCTTCTGCGCGCATATATCCTTGTACAGTGGGATCACTCATCAGGTAATAGATGCCGTTGCGCAGCGTGTCCAGCACGGCGCCAACGGATTCCTGGGTGTGGTCCAGATACAGGTCCACGGTCTCGTGGGCGTTATTCTCCATTTCCGCGGAGACCGTGCGGTAAAAATAGAAGGAGGCGCAGACCGAGGGCATAAACACAAAGAGGCAGCAGAGAAACAAGCACAGCAGGGTCAGTGAAGGCTTCTTTTTCGTTTTCATACGCCGTCCCCCTCTTTTTCTGGCCGCATAATTGTATAAATTATACCATAGCTCCCTTCAAAAGTCCAAAATCTTGCAGCGAAATCTGTCACTTTTTGCAGCACGACAATAAAATCCTGTTTTTACGGCGAGAAAAGTTTATGTTTCTTTTTCACATGCTTTGGAGCGGCGAGAACCGACAAGAAAAGTCCAGACTTTGCCCACTGGTAAAATTGTTTTTCCGGCATTTGCCCCATATAATGTTCATCAGGAAGGGCGGCATCGAGCCCGCCCTAAAATTTCTAGGAGGTTTCAAGAAGATGAAAAAAAGACTCTTTGCATTTGCTCTGCTGGCCGCCATGTTAGTCGGTCTTCTGAGCGGCTGCGGTGCCAAAAAGGCCGAGACCCCCGCTGCCGAAGACGGCGTTGTGGTCATCAACTATCCCACTTTCCAGTGCGGTGTGAACACCGCCGCTCCCGTGGTCGACCAACTGATCAGCGAATTTAACGAGACCTATGCCGGCAAATACCAGATCGTGAAGGAAGATGTCCCCGGCGATGCCAACTATGTGGACAAGATCAAGGTCCAGCTGGGCACGGGCGACCTGCCTCCCGTCATTTACGGCGCGGGCTACAACCTGCTGGATCTGGTCATCGCCAAGGATCTGGCCGTGGACCTGACCCCCTATGTGGAGGCTGATCCCGAGTGGAAGGCCCTGTACTCCGATGCCTCTCTGGCCACCAACAGCCGTGACGGAAAGATCTACGCCTCCTCCGTGGAAGGCTCTCAGGTCGGCTACTTCTACAACAAGGAGCTGTTCGCCCAGGCCGGCATCGAGGCGCCCGCCACCACTTGGGACGAGCTGTTCCAGCAGTGCGAGACGCTGAAGGCCGCCGGCATCACTCCCATGGCGCTGGATACCGCTGACTCCGCCTGGATCACCCAGCTGTGGTGGGGCGCCATGGTGGCCACCGCCAGCGAGGATGGCCTGGCGTTCATGCAGACCATGAATCCCCGGGACTACAACACGCCGGAGCTGATCTCCACCGCGGAGAAGATCCAGAAAATGCTCCAGGAATACACCACGTTGGACGCCATCGGCGGCAAATATGAAAATGCCGCCAACAACTTCCTCTCCGGTCAGGCTGCCATGATCGCCAACGGCCCCTGGATGATCGGTGACTTCTCCGACACCACCAAGACCACCGCGGACTTTGCGGAGAAGGTGGGCGTGGCCATCTATCCCGACGGTTTCGTCTATGACGCTCCCATTCAGGGCTACATCGTTACCAAGCAGGATGATCCCAAGCTGGAGGAGGCCGCCATTGAGATGGTGAAGTTCTTCACCTCCGCCCACGCGCAGCAGCTGGGCCTGGAGATGCAGGGCATGGTCCCCGCCTCCCCCTCTGTTGAGATCACGGATTACGCCAAGGAACAGTATCCTCTGCTGGCCGAATTCCTGGACAAGGCCTCCGAGGCTACCGTCAGCACTGACAACATGCAGGCCACTATGTTCTCCAATCTGCTGGATGTCATCAGTCAGGAACTGCCTCGCCTGTACTCCGGCGAGCTGGACGCCGCCGGCTTCTGCCAGGCCATGACCGACGCCGCCGCTAAGAACTAAGCCGCTGGGCCCGCCTGCTTTTTAGGCGGGCCCTTTTTTCCACCGACTCCGGACAGTACCCGGCACAAACGGATAAAGGAGTGATTTCATGCGAGCAAAGAAGCGATGGATCGTATTGTTTCTGCTCCCCGCGGTCATCCTGTTTTTGTTGATCTATGCGATCCCTTTGGTAATGGTATTTTTGACATCCCTGTTTGATTATCGCCTGACGGGCAGCGGCATGACATTCGTTGGACTGAAAAACTATGTTCAGATGTTTCACGATCCGGCGTTCCGGACATCCCTGCTGCACACGATCATCTGGATCCTGATCCACTGCGTTCTCCACGTGGCGCTGGGCGTTGCTCTGGCACTGGTGCTGTATAAAAAGCCAAGAGGCTGGAAATTCGTCCGCACCACCTACATGATCCCAAACATCATCTCCAATGCCGCTGTGGGTATGATCTTCCTGAATATTTTTAACCCCCAGTACGGTGTCGTGAACTCAATCCTAAGAGCGGTCGGCCTGGAGCGTTTGACGCACAACTGGCTCAATGAGACCGCCACGGCCTTCCCCTCTGTCACCATGGTGTGGCTGCTCTTTGCCGGCTATACCACCACGCTGGTCCTGGCGGAGGCCCTGTCCATTGACGAGTCCGTTCTGGAGGCCGCCAAGGTGGATGGAGCCACCGGCTTCCAGATGGATAAATTCGTGGTCCTGCCGCTGCTGCGCAAGATCATCGCCACCACGATGGTCATGGCGGCCACCTATATGCTGCAGATGTTCGACCTGATCTACGTGACCACCAACGGCGGTCCGGGCAAGGCGACCACCAATCTGCCGCTGCTGCTTTACGGCGTGTACAAGTCCGAGAACAACTACGGCTATGCCAACACCATCGGCGTGGTCATCATCCTGCTGGGCGCCATTGTGATGACCATTATCAACAAGCTGTTTCGGGTCAACGAAGACGACTATTGACCGGAAGGGAGGAGAGCCTGATATGCATACATCTTTTCGCAATCTCACCGGGAAAGAGCGGGCGGCGTTTATCGGAAAATACCTGTTTATGGGTCTGTGCTCCCTGGTGGCCCTGTTCCCCATCGTCTGGGTCATCATGTCTTCCTTCAAGACCAATGCGGAGATCCTGTCCAACGGTATTTCCCTGCCTTCCAGTCTGAGCCCTGACGGATATATCGCGGCGCTGACCATTTCTCCCATCCTGAAGTATTTTGGAAACAGCGTGATCATCACCGTGATCACCACGATCCTGAATGTTCTCTTCCTGGCCATGGCGGCGTATGTGTTTGCCCGCTGCCGGTTCCGGGGCAGAAATCTGCTGTATTTTATCCTGTCCCTGTCCCTGGTGGTGCCCACCACGGCGCTGCTGCAGCCGGTTTACAGTGTGGTCAACACTCTGGGGCTGTATGACACGAAAATGGGCCTGGTCCTGGTGTACACCGCCATCAATATGCCGATGTCACTGCTCATCCTGCGGGGGACGTTCCAGTCCATCCCCCGGGCGCTGGAGGAGGCCGCTTATCTGGACGGCGCGGGCTTCCTGCGGACGTTCTTTCAGATCATGATGCCCTGTGCCAAGGGCGGACTGACCTCCGCGGCGGTGCTGACGTTCCTGAACTCCTGGAACGAGTTCACCTTCGCGCTGATGCTCACCAACGGCCAGGAGGCACGGACACTGCCTCTGTCCCTGAGCTATTTTACCGCACAGTTCAGCTTTAACTACACGGCTATGTTCGCCGCTGTGACCATTGCGGTGATCCCGTCCATCATTGTCTTCGCGATTTTCCAGGAGCAGGTGGTCTCCAGTCTTACCGCCGGCTCTGTCAAGGGCTGACGAACACCATCGTCAGCAGCGATCATCTATCATCATTTCTCTTGGAGGTTTTTATTATGATTAAACTTGGCGTCATTGGCCTCGGCGAGGTCTCCCAGCTCATGCACCTGCCCATCCTGCAGGACCTGTGTGACAAGTATCAGGTCACCGCGGCATCCGATGTGTCACCGTCCCTGGTGGATTTTGTGTGCAAGAAATACCATATCGCCGCCGGTTACCTGGACGCCGTGGAACTGATCGAGAATGCCGACATCGATGCCGTGCTCATTCTTTCTCCCGATCAGTACCATGGTGAGTACGCCATGCGTGCCTTAAAGCGCGGCCTGCACGTGTTCGTGGAAAAGCCCGTCACCCTTTGCCTGGAGGAGCTGGAGGAGCTCATTGAGCTGAAAAAGCAGTATCCCGACCAGGTGGTCATGGTGGGCTACATGCGCCGTTACGCCGGTCCCTTCCTGAAGGCCAAGGAGCTGCTGGAAGAGAAGCCCATGAAGACCGAATATCTGCGCTTCCGCGATATCATTTGCGAGGGCCCCTTCTTTATCGGCCAGACCCGGCCCATCTTCTATCCCAAGGATGTCCCTGCTGAGGTCATCGCCGAGGGCCGCGAGCGCCGCCGCGCCCACCTGGACCGCGCCATCGGCGCCGATGCTACCGACGATATGCGCACCACCTATCAGATGATGACCGGCCTGGGCTGCCATTCCTTCGCCGCCGTGCGGGAGCTGTACGGCCTGCCCAAGAAGATCCACTCCGTCACCACCGCCGCCGACGGCCAGCACGTGGTCATCGTCATGGAGTTCGACGGGTTCCTTGCCACCTATGAGCTGGTGAACAACCAGAACATCGTCCAGTTCGATGCCGCCATTGAAATTTTCCAGAACACCCGCAAGGTCCTCATCAAGTATGAGACCCCCTATATCCGCTACCAGCCCGCCTCTGTGCAGGTCATTGAGTCCAACGACAAGGACACCAAGACCACCACGTATGGCCCCGACTTCCACGATGCCTTCCAGACGGAGCTGAACCTGTTCCACGAGTGCATCACCACCGGCACCCAGCCCAAGACCTCGCTGGAGGATGCCACCGCCGACCTGAAGCTGTTCCGCGAGATCATCCGCGTCCTGCGGGAGCAGAAGGGGGAGTGAGCCATGAACGTCAAGATCGCGACCGCCCCCTGCTCCTGGGGCGTCTGGTATGCCGACGGAACGCCCTCCGAGACGCCCGCGCAGCTGTTTTTGGACCAGGCCCAGCAGGCTGGCTATCAGGCTTTGGAGCTGGGGCCTGACGGATATCTGCCCGAGGACCGGGAGACCCTGGAACGGGAGCTGTCCCGCCGGGGACTGGAAGTGGCCGCCGGCACGGCCTGCTACCGCTTCGACCAATATGAGAAATTCGCGGATTTCCGTCCTGTCGTGGAGAAGCTGTGCGCGCGCATCGCCTCTATGGGCGGCAAGTATCTGGTGACGATGGACGAGTCTGACGTAGGCCTGTACAGTGAGAAAAAAGCGGACTACACTCCGGCGCTCTGGAACAAGTATCTCACCATGTTCCGGGAGATGGGAGAATTCGCCCAGCGAGAATTTGGCCTGATGATGGTTTACCATCCGCACATCAAATCTCTCATTGAGACGGAGGGGGAGATCGTCCGCCTGCTGGACGCCACCGGCCTGAACCTCTGCTTTGACACCGGCCATCACGCCTATGTAAACGGAAACGGACAGTTCGGCGATCCCAGCGTGCCTGATTTTATCCATCGCTACGCCGAGCGCATCAAGTATCTCCACTTCAAGCAGGTGGATGGCGAGGTATACGCCCGGGTCATGCGGGAGCATCTGGATTCCGACACCGCCTTTGACATCGATGTTATGTGCGACCTGCCGGACGGTATCATCGACTTTAAGGCCGTCAAGCAGGCCTTGGAGGATATCCACTTCGACGGTATCGGCGTTGTGGAGTCCGATATGCCCAAGGCGCCCAATGAGAAGGCCTTTGCCTCCGCTTGCCGCAATCTTGCCTATCTGCGCGAGATACAGCTGATCGACTGAGGAGGAACACTATGGAGATCATCGTATGCAAAGACTATGAAGAAATGAGCCGCAAAGCGGCGGAGCTGTCTGCGGAGGGCCTGCGCCAACATCCCGACGGCCTTCTGAGCTTCGCCGGCGGAGATACCCCCCTTGGTACGGTCCATGCTTTCGCGGATATGGTGAACAAGGGTGAGGTGGACATCTCCCGCGCCCACTACGTCTCTCTGGACGAGTGGGTGGGGCTCTCCAATACCGACGAGGGCTCCTGCGGCTTGTTTAATGAGCGGGAGTTTTTCGCCCGCCTGGAAAAGTCCTTTGCCTCCCGCCACATCATCAACGGCGCCGCTGTGGACATTGAGGCGGAGCGGGATGCCCTGAACGCCTATTTTGCCGCCCATGGCCCCCTGACGGTTTCCGTTCTGGGCATCGGTATGAACGGTCACCTGGGCTTCAATGAGGACGGCGTCTCCTTTGACCTGGACGCCCATATCATCCCCCTGTCTGATACCACCAAGCGCGTCATGAGCAAGTATTTCGGCGAGAAGTTCCATCCCACCCACGGCATCTCCCAGGGGATCCGCCAGATCATGGCGGCCGAGCGGGTCATCCTCATTGCCAATGGCGCCCACAAGGCGGACATCATCCGCCAGGCCATCACCGGACCTGTGACGAACGCCGTGCCTGCCAGTGTTCTGCAAAACCACCCCAACTGCTATGTGGTGCTGGATGAAGCAGCCGCCGCCAAGCTGTGAGCCATGCGTCTGAATTTGCTTGAACGCAGGGCTGAGATCGCCTCCAAGCGTATGGTCGTGGGCTTTGACGGCTTTGTGGACACCATTGCACGGGTCATCCGGGAGACCGCGGCGGAGGACCGTCCGGAGACCTGCTTTCCCACGATCCGCTCTTTCGGCGAATATCTGGTCAGTCAGGCGGAGAAGAGCTGCTCTCTGGAATTGAAGCTCCAGAGCCGGCAGCTGGGTGGAAACCTTCCCTATGTGTCCCGGGCCGCCGGCCTGCTGGGGCTGAACGTCACCTGCATTGGGATGCTGGGGGAAAACACGCCCGACCCGCTGTTTTGTGAAATGCCCTGTAAGCTGTACTCCTTCGCCCCTCCTGGAGAATCCACATGTCTGGAGTTTCAGGATGGAAAGGTGTTTCTGGCGCCTCAGTACCGGCTTTCCGCGGACCCCTGGCAGCTGGTCCAAAACGCCACGGACGGAAATGCCGCCCGGCTGTTTGCGGAGTCGGACCTGCTGGCTCTGCTGAACTGGAGCGAGCTGCCCTTTGCCCAGTCCCTGTGGGAGCATGTTTATCGGAAGAGTCTGGCGGACGCCCCCGCCCGGAAGGACCGCTGGGCCTTCTTCGACTTGTGCGACTGCACCCGCCGTTCCCCCAGAGAGCTGGAAGAGGTACTGGTGCTGATGGGCCGTTTTGCGGAAAAGCGCACGGCGGTCCTCAGCCTCAACGAGAATGAGACGCTGGTCACCGCCCGGGCCATCGGCCTTGCTTCGGAGGATCTGGCCGATGTGGGCGAGACTCTGCGGGAACGCTTCGGCATCACCGAGGTACTGATCCACACGTTGCGGGAGAGCCTGCTGTGCACCCCCCGGGGGATCACACGACAGGCGACCCGGTTTATCGCATCGCCCAAAATATCCACCGGCGCCGGCGATCACTTTAACGCGGCCGCCTGCCTGGGAGCGGTATTGGGGCTTACGGATGAAGAGCGGGTCGCCTTGTCCAACCGATTCTCCAGCCTGTATGTAGAGACCGGTACAACCCCCTCTCTGGACGCCCTGGGTCTATGAGGCATCCGCCGCTGGGGCCGCACCCATGCGCGGGGCGCAGATGGGCGCTTGGACAAGGCCGGGAAGGCAAACGCGGTATATATCGGAACATATATTTTGGATAAGGAGCTGCAAAGATGGCAAGCGTGACGCTGAAACATATCAAGAAAAGCTATCCCCACAGCGAGCCCAAGAGAAAAAAGAAGGGCGAGCCTGCGAAAAAGACCAGCCCGCAGGTCACAGAGAAGGGCATCCTGGCGGTTCAGGACTTCAACTTGGAGATCGGCGACAAGGAATTCATCGTGCTGGTTGGCCCCTCCGGCTGCGGCAAATCTACCACCCTGCGGATGGTGGCCGGCCTGGAGGAGATCAGCGGCGGTGATCTGCTTATCGACGGCAAGCGGATGAACGATGTGGAGCCCAAGGACCGGGATATCGCCATGGTGTTCCAAAGCTACGCCCTGTATCCCCACATGACCGTCTATGATAACATGGCCTTCCCACTAAAGCTGCGGAAGCTCCCCAAGGACGAGATCGATAAGCGGGTCCGGGAGGCCGCCGAGACGCTGGACATCACCCAGTATCTGGGACGGAAGCCCAAGGCCCTCTCCGGCGGCCAGCGCCAGCGTGTGGCCATTGGCCGCGCTATCGTCCGGGAACCCAAGGTGCTGCTGATGGACGAGCCTCTGTCCAACCTGGATGCCAAGCTGCGCAACCAGATGCGTGCGGAGATCATTAAGCTGCGCCAGAAGATCGACACGACCTTCATGTACGTGACCCACGACCAGACGGAGGCCATGACCCTGGGAGACCGCATCGTCATCATGAAGGACGGCGTCATCCAGCAGGTGGGGACGCCCCAGGAGGTCTTCGACCATCCCGCGAACCTGTTTGTGGCCGGCTTCATCGGCGTGCCCCAGATGAACTTCTTCGACGCGGAGCTGCTGAAAGAGGACGGCAAATACGCGGTGGCGCTGGGCGGCATCCGGGTGGAGTTGTCCGGGGAGAAGCAGGCCGCTCTGGCAAAGAACGGCGTGAAGCCCCAGGCCATCACCCTGGGCGTGCGGCCTGAGCATGTGACCCTGGCAGGGGACGGGGAGCAGATGCTCCGCGGAACCGTGGATGTCAGCGAGATGATGGGCAGCGCGGTGCACCTGCATGTGAACGTTCTGGGCAAGGATGCCATCATCATCGTCCAGACCATGGACCTGAACGGGTCCGCCCAATCCGGACTCTCCATGGGCCGGGAGATCGCCTTCACCTTCGGCGGCAGCGTGGTCCACATGTTCAGCAAGGAGAACAACCGGAATTTGGAGGCCTGAAATAGTCCATGAAGCGAAAGAAACCCTGCCTGTCACTGACGGGCAGGGCTTTTTGCCGGAAGGGGGAGGGCACCGTCTGACAAATTCCGGGGCAAGGGTCTTTCCTGTCGTGGTGCCCCGTGGTATGATAGACAAAATACCCTGGGAGGGATGAGATGCTGAAAAGTCTGTTTTCACGGTTTGACCGGGTCGTGGTGTTCGACACGGAGACCACCGGTCTGGAATTTACCCGGGACGAGATCATCGAACTGGGCGCCGTCAGCGTGACAGCGGCGGGGGAGGCGGATGAACTGGATACCCTGATCCGCCTGTCACCGGAAAAACGTCTGCCTCCGTTTATCACAAGCCTGACGGGCATCACGCCGGAGCAGCTGGAGCGGGAAGGAATGGACAAGGGGGAGGCCTGCGGCGCTTTCTGCCGTCTTCTGGAAGGGGCGGAGCGCCCGCTCCTGGTGGCCTACAACGCCCAGTTCGACCTGAATTTTCTCTATTACTTTCTGCGGCCCTTCGGGAAGGCGGAGGTGTTGAGAGCTCCCCATTTTCTGGATGCTCTGACGGTATACCGGGACCGGCGGGACTATCCCCACAAGCTGGAAGATGCCATTGAGGCCTACGGCCTGGGAGAGACGGCGGTGAACAGCCACCGGGCCGTGGACGATGTCCGGGCAGCGGTCCAGCTGCTGGAAGCCATGGCGGCGGAACGGGATGACCTGGCGTCTTATGTGGACCTGTTTGGCTATTCGCCCAAATACGGCGTCTCCGGCCGGCGCATCGCCTCCGTTACATACCGGCCACAATCGTTATACCGGACGGCCCCTTTGTATCAACAGGCGGAAATTATGACAAAACTGTGAATTTTAAAAAAACCTCTTGCAATATGACAAGCTGTCATGTATACTGCATGACAACTTGTCATATTATTTTTCGCAGCCACGCAAAAAAACCTTGACCTTCCAGTGGATGGAAGTGATAGATTTTTTCCAGAAAGTGAAGAAAACGGAACGGCTGTTTCGTATCAGTTCGTGTCAGGAGGAAAAGCGTATGCCGCGCAGTACATTTTGTCGTCTGGCCCCTGAAAAGCAGGAGCGGCTGCTGGAGGCCGCCACACGGGAATTTTCCCGCCGCTCTTTTGCTGAGGCGTCTATCAACCAAATCATTAAGGACGCCGGTATCCCACGGGGCAGCTTTTACATGTATTTCGATGATAAAGAGGACCTGTTCTGCTACGTCATGAGCGGTTACGTGGACCAGCTTTTGATGGTGGTGCGGGAAAGCGTGCTCCGGGCGTCCGGCGACCTGTTTCAGGGAATGCTGGACCTGTACGATTTCCTGCTGCGGCAGGGGCCGGGGCAGAAGCCCGGCGACATGGGCGCCATGGCGGCCATTCTGGCCTGCAACAGCGGTTTGCAGAAAAACATGCTGCTGGGTCTGCTGGACCGGGAGTCTGTTCTGGCCGGCCTGGGTGACGCGGTGGACCAGGATATGCTGGACCTGCGGCATGACCGGGACTTGGGGGACATCCTGGCGTCGGTGTTGACAGTGGCGTGTCCCTTGCTTTACAGCGGCCTGCAGGGAGACAGCCAGGGAGCTGTCCGGGAGCGGCTGGAAAATGTGCTCATGCTGATGAAGCGGGGCATGGCCCGGGATAAAAAAGTTTTGGAGGAACAGAAGTGAAAGGGAGCAACGATATGGAAGAAAAGCACATGCAGGAGGAGCGTTTGCCCGAGACGGCAAAACCCGAAAAAAAGAAACGGCTGCCGGGCTTCGGCGGCAAAAAGAGACGCAAGTGGACCATACCGGCAGTGGTATTGCTGGCCGCGGCCCTGCTGGGCAGCCAGATGTGGAAGCTGAGGGGTGAGACTGTGCCCCAGGCGGTGCTCTATGAGGCGGAGCCGGTGCAGCGCCGGGATCTCGGCGTCACCGTTACCGGCAGCGCTACTTTGGAACCGGCGGACGCCTATCAGGTGGGGACGCTGGTGTCCGGGACCATTTTGTCGGCTCCCTTTGAGGAGGACCAGCAGGTGGAGAAGGATACACTGCTGTACACGCTGGACAGCGGCAGTGCCCAGGATTCCGTAGCCCGGGCCAACATCTCCGTGGAACAGGCCCGGCTGAGCTACCAGCAGGCTCTGGAGGCGAAAAACCCCACGGCGCCCATCTCCGGTATTTTGAATGAGGTCTATGTGCATGACGGGGACAGTGTTTCCGCGGGCACGGCGCTTGCCAAGATCGTGGCCAGCACGGACCTGACCATCGATTTCCTGTTTACCTATGCCTCTCCGGACCAGTTTTACGTCGGGCAGGCGGCCACGGTGTTTATCGGGAATTTTGACGGCACCGTACAGGGCACGGTGGTCTCCGTGTCCGACGATACCTCCGTGACCGCCAACGGCAAGCAGTCCTGCACTGTGCGGGTGAAGCTGGCCAACCCCGGCATCGTGTCTGACAGCTTCACCGCCTCCGCCGTGATCGGCAGCTACAGCAGCTACGGAAACGCCCCTGTTTCCATGGCGGCCTCCGCCGTGGTATATGCCTCCGGCTCCGGCACGGTCTCCGGCTTTTCCAAGCTTTCCGGCAGCACCGTGACCAAGGGAGAGCAGCTGTGCACCGTGGACTCCGAGTCCATCCGCAGCCAGCTGGCCACGGCGAAGCTCACTGTGGAGTCCGCCCAGCTGTCCGCCGGGACCGCCGCCTCTGCCGTGGATGACTATACCATCCGGTCTCCCATCGCCGGCACGGTCATTGAGAAAAACTGCAAGGCCGGGGACAAGGTGGACGGCGCCAGCTCCGGTACGCTGGCGGTGATCTATGACCTGAGCTATCTGAAAATGGAGATGAACGTCAACGAGCTGGATATCGGCAAGGTCCGTCCCGGCCAGGCGGTGGAGATCACGGCGGCGGCGCTGCCGGGCCAGACCTTTACCGGCACCGTGGAGCGGGTCAGCGTCAACGGCACCACCACCAGCGGCTTTACCACCTATCCGGTGACCATTGTGCTGGAGGAGTACGGAGATCTGAAGCCCGGTATGAACGTCTCCGCCACCATCCTGGGCGACACGGCGGAACAGGTGCTGTCCGTGCCGGTGTCTGCTGTGAACCGGGGCAATACGGTGCTGGTGGCCGGCCCGGGCGTCCTAGGCGAGGACGGCGCCACCGTGGTGGATAGTTCCAAAGCGGAGGAACGTCCTGTGACCCTGGGCCGCAGTGACGCGGCGTACATCGAGATCACCAACGGACTGGCGGAGGGAGACACCGTGCTGGTGCCCGTCCAGCCGACGGAAACAGTGGGGTGAGGCCCGTGGAGCATCTCATTGAATTAAAGGATGTCTATAAGATCTATCCTATGGGCAGCGAGGATGTCCACGCGCTGGATGGCGTCAGCCTCACCATCGACCGGGGAGAATTCGTGGCCATCGTGGGCCAGTCCGGCTCCGGCAAATCCACGGCCATGAACATCATCGGCTGTTTGGATGTGCCCACCTCCGGCACCTACCACCTGGGCGGCGTGGATGTGTCCACCATGAACGACGACCAGCAGGCGGAGATCCGCAACAAAATGCTGGGCTTCATTTTCCAGCAGTACAATCTTATCCCCAAGCTGACCGTGCTGGAAAACGTGGAGCTGCCGCTGCTGTACGCCGGTATGGACGCCGCAGAACGCCGGGAGCGGGCACGGAGGGCGCTGGAGCGGGTAGGGCTGGCGGACAAGGCGAAGCATCTGCCCAATCAGCTTTCCGGCGGCCAGCAGCAGCGGGTGTCCATTGCCCGTGCCCTGGCGGGAGAGCCATCGGTCATCCTGGCGGATGAGCCCACCGGCGCCCTGGATTCCCGCACGGGCCGGGAGGTGCTGGGCTTTTTGCAGAAGCTCAACGCCGAGGGGGACACCGTGGTCCTCATCACCCACGACAATTCCATCGCCGTGAAAGCCAAGCGTATCGTCCGTTTGCAGGATGGCAGGATCATCTACGACGGCGACGCCAAGGACCCCCGGGCCGTGGTCCGGCCGGAGGAGAGCGCAGAGGAGGCGGGAGCATGAATGTGACCCAAGCCTTCCGGCTTGCCATCAAGTCCCTGCGGACCAGCAAAATGCGCGCCTTCCTCACCATGCTGGGCATCATTATCGGCGTGGCGGCGGTCATTATCATCATCTCCCTGGGCAATGGCCTGACAGGCATGGTGGAGCAGCAGGTGGAAAAGGTAGGCGTGAACCAGATCTACGCCTATACCTGGGGCATGGGCGACGGTACCACCAAAAACGTCACGCCGGAGGATATGTACGCTTTCATCGACGCCCACTCGGACCTGTTTGACGGCATCACCCCCTGGGTCGGCGGCGGTCAGGGGATCCGCTGCGGCGGCGAAGAGTATCAGAAGACCTCGGTTTACGGCGTCAGCGAGGCCATGTACCGCATCCAGACCGGCACCACCCTGGATGGAGACACCCTGTCCAAGGGGCGGTATCTTCAGTATGTGGACATTGTCGCCAGAAGCAACGTCTGTGTCATCGGCGCCTACGTGGAGCAGGAGATCCTGGACGGTGACGCTCTGGGCAAAACCATTTCCATCAGCGGCGTGTCCTATACAGTGGTGGGCGTACTGGCCCAGACCCAGGAGGAGCTGCGGGAGGGCTCCGGCGATGACCAAGTGTTCATCCCCTATCCAAATGCCATGCTGCTCTCCGGCTCCAGCTATGTCTCTCTTTACCAGATCACCGCGTCCTCCCGGGATACGGTGATGGAGGCCCAGGCGTTGCTGTTGGATTTCCTCCAGACCTTCTATCAGGATGAGGCCGGCGAGCATATCTACGAGTACTATTACGTGCAGTCCATGCTGGACCAGGTGAACCAGATCAATGCCATGATGGGCGTTGCCATGATGGTGCTCGTCGCCATCGCGGCCATCTCCCTGCTGGTGGGCGGCATCGGCATCATGAACATCATGCTGGTGTCCGTCACGGAGCGGACCCGGGAGATCGGCATCCGCAAATCTCTGGGCGCCAAGCGGAAGGATATCCGCCGCCAGTTTATCATCGAGGCCGGCACCACCTCCGCCCTGGGTGGCTTTGTGGGTATTTTGCTGGGCTGTTTGGTCGCCATGGGCATCGGCTCCCTGCTGGGAGGGATACTGGTGCAGTCGCTGGGCGCCAGCGGCGTCACCTTCAACGCAACGCCCACCTTGGGCGCGGTGCTGGTGAGCTTCGGCGTCAGCGTGGGCATCGGCGTGCTGTTCGGATACCTGCCTGCCAACAAGGCAGCCAAGCTGAATCCCATCGACGCCCTGCGGTATGAATGAGGAAAGAGCCGGCGATCCCGGCTCTTTCTTTTTAAAAAATTTTTCTTCTTCCAAACTTCTTTCACCCTTGCTTCGTCTATCAGATAGAACAAACAGAAAGGACCTTGCGTATATGTCTCATATCCGGGAAAGTGAACTGACGGCATATCTTGTGGAGGACCAGGCGCGGTTTTACCGTCTGGCGTACAGCTATCTGCATAACAGGGAAGAGGCTTTGGACGCGGTACAGACCGCCGTCTGCAAAGCACTGGAAAAACAGGATGGGCTGCGGGACGCCGGCGCCATACGGACCTGGTTTACCCGCATTTTGGTCAACGTGTGCATGGACCAGCTGCGGCAGCGCAAACGAGTGACGCTGGTGCCGCCGGAGGCTCTGGATACCGGCAGCTATGAAGATCCGCTGCCGGAGGACGGCTCTCTGGCCCGCCGGGTGGATGCTCTGCCGCCGGAGGTGGCTTCCATTGTGAAGCTGCGGTTTTACGAGGATCTGTCTCTCAAGGAGATCAGTCAGATCGTGGACTGCCCATTGAGCACCGTGAAGACCCGCTTATACACCGGCTTGAAGAAGCTGCGTATCGCTGTGGAAGGAGAAGTATGATGAACGAATTCAAGGAAGCAAGAGAGAACTATGACGCCACCCCCATTCCGGAGGAGCTGGACCAGCGGGTCCAGGCGGGCATCCGCCAGGGCAGGAAAAACCACCGCGGCCGCTATGTGCGGCGGACGTTGGGTACCGCGGCCGCCTGTTTCGTGGTGGTGCTGGGAGCACTGAACCTCAGTCCCGCCGTGGCGGCGGCCGCCGCCGATATACCGGTGCTGGGCGGTCTTTTCCAGGTGCTGACGGTCCGTGATTTCACGGACGCGGACAGTGACCGCACCGTGGAGGTGGAGCAGCCCGCCGTTACCGGCAGTGACTACGCCGATGCGGTCAGCGCCCGCATTCAGGAAAAGGTGGATGAAAAGATCGCCGAGGGCGAGCAGCTCATCGCGGATTACAAGGAGGCCTACTTTGCCACCGGCGGCACGGAAGAGGGCTGGGCCCAGCATGACAACAAGGTCACGGTGACCTATGACATCAAATCCCAGACGGACACCACCGTTTCCTTCGTGGTCAGCAGCGCCGTCAGCATTGCCAACGCCTACCAGGAGCAGACGTATTACAACCTGGACCTGGCGGCAGGCAGGGAGCTGACCCTCCAGGACCTGCTGGGCGCTGATTGGGTGAACATCTGCAACGCTGCCATCCGCGCCCAGATGGCAGCGGCGGAGGACCCCACCGTGTACTTTGACGAAAGCGCGGGTGGCTTTGCCACCGTAGACGAGGCCACCAGCTTTTATATCAATGAAAGCGGCAACCCTGTGGTGGTGTTCCCGCCCTACACCGTGGCCATCGGCGCCCTGGGCACCGTGGAGTTCGAGATCGTTTGACAAGGGAAAGACGCCGCCCGGCAGGGCGGCGTCTTTCGTTGGGAGGGACCCGTTGCAAACGGAGCGGAAGGGGTGTATGATAATTCCAATCTGAAATCATGGAGGGACTCTGTTATGAACATTGCCCACAGCATCACAGATCTCATCGGCCATACGCCTCTGCTGGAGCTGGAGCGGTACGAGAAGGCCCATGACCTGCCTGCCACCGTCCTTGTCAAGCTGGAGCGGGCCAATCCCGCCGGCAGTGCCAAGGACCGGGTGGCGGCCCATATGATCGCCTGCGCCGAGGCGGAGGGACGGCTTTCCCCCGGCGGCACCATCATTGAGCCCACCTCCGGCAATACCGGCATCGGCCTGGCCGCCGTCGGCGCCGCCAAGGGCTACCGGGTCATTCTCACCATGCCGGACACCATGAGCGTGGAGCGGCGGAACCTGATCGCCGCCTACGGTGCCCAGATCGTGCTGACTCCCGGGGCGGAGGGCATGTCCGGCGCCGTGGCCAAGGCTGAGGAGCTGCAGAGGGAGACCCCCGGCAGCATCATTGCCGGACAGTTTGAAAACCCAGCCAACCCTGCCGCCCATGAAGCCACCACCGGCCCGGAGATCTGGGCGGATACGGATGGGAAAGTGGACATTTTTGTGGCGGGCGCCGGCACCGGCGGGACCCTCACCGGCACTGGCCGGTATCTGAAGGCGCGGAATCCGGAGATAAAAGTGGTGGCGGTGGAGCCGGCCTCCTCGCCCCTGCTGACCGAGGGCCGCGCAGGTCCCCACGGTCTCCAGGGCATCGGCGCCAATTTCATCCCCGCCAATCTGGACCGCTCCGTACTGGACGAGATCATCCCTGTGACGGACGAGGACGCCTACGCCGCCGGCCGGGAGCTGGCCCGGCGGGAGGGCATCCTGGTGGGCATCACCTCCGGCGCCGCCGTGTGGGCGGCGGCAGAGCTGGCCCGGCGTCCGGAAAACCGGGGCAAGGTCATCGTGGCGCTGCTGCCGGACAGCGGCGAGCGATATCTCTCCACACCCATGTTCCAGGAGCAATGAAAAAGACCAGGGCGCGGGACCGATCACGGTCCCGCGCCCTGGCTTTCTTTTCAAAGCGGGGGGATAGAGAGGTTACACGATACCCTGGGCCAACATGGCGTCCACAACCTTCTTGAAGCCGGCAATGTTGGCGCCCACCACCAGGTCGCCCTCCACACCGCACTCCACGGAGGCGTCGTAGGCATTGTGGAAGATGTTGGCCATGATCTCCTGGAGCTTGGCGTCCACTTCCTGGAAAGTCCAGGAGTAGCGCATGCTGTTTTGGCTCATCTCCAGCGCGCTGGTGGCCACGCCGCCGGCGTTGGCCGCCTTGGCGGGGGCAAACAGCAAGCCGGCGTCCTGGAACACGTGGATGGCCTCGGGACGGGAGGGCATGTTGGCGCCTTCCGCCACGGCCATGGCGCCGTTTTTCACGATGGTCTTGGCGATGTCGCCGTCGATCTCATTCTGAGTGGCGCAGGGCAGGGCGATGTCGCAGGGGATGGTCCAGATGCCCCGGAATCCATCGGCGTAGGTGCTGCCGGGCACCCGGTCGGCATACTCCTTGATACGGCCCCGGTGGCCCAGCTTGATGTCCTTCACCACATCCAGGTCGATGCCGTTGGGGTCATGGATATAGCCGTTGGAGTCGCTCATGGCCACCACCTTGGCGCCCAGCTCCGTGGCCTTCTGGCAGGCGAAAATGGCCACGTTGCCGCTGCCGGAGATGATGACGGTCTTGCCGGCGAAGCTGTCGCCCTTCATGCATTTGAGCATCTCCTGGGTCAGGTAGCAGAGACCGAAGCCGGTGGCCTCGGTACGGGCCAGGGAGCCGCCATAGGTCAGGCCCTTGCCGGTGAGGATGCCGGCCTCGTGGGCGTCGCGGATGCGGCGGTACTGGCCGAACAGATAGCCGATCTCACGGGCGCCCACGCCAATGTCGCCGGCGGGAACGTCCACGAACTGGCCGATGTGGCGGGACAGCTCCGTCATGAAGCTCTGGCAGAAGCGCATGACCTCGGCGTCGCTCTTGCCCTTGGGGTTGAAGTCACTGCCGCCCTTGGCGCCGCCGATGGGCAGGCCGGTGAGGCTGTTTTTCAGGATCTGCTCAAAGCCCAGGAACTTCAGAATGGACAGGTTCACAGTGGGGTGGAAGCGCAGACCGCCCTTATAAGGGCCGATGGCGGAGTTGAACTGGACACGATAGCCGCGGTTCACCTGGACATGGCCCGCATCGTCCACCCAAGGCACGCGGAAGGACACCACGCGCTCCGGCTCCACAAAGGATTCAATGACGCCATTGGCCTCATACTCGGGATGTTTCTCCACGATCAGATCCAGGCTCTCCAGGACCTCCAGAACGGCCTGGTGAAACTCCTTTTGGTCGGGATCGCGGGTGACGACCTGGGAATAGACCCGCTGCAGGTACTCACTTTTCAACATACACAATTGCCCCTCTTTTTCGCACGGTTTAACGTGCTAAATTTACACATTTAAGAATAGCGGATAATGGGTATTTTGCACAAGATTGAAAATCCCTAAAATCAAAACACAATTATAAATGTTTTCCTGCATTTTTTACAAAACAACAGGCACCCATATCCGCTTGCGGACATGGGTGCCTGTGTTTGTTTTTCTGAAAAAAACGCTCAAACGGGGTCCATGGCGGCGCGGAGCCGGTCCGTGACAGCGCCCTCAAAAATACGGGTGGCGTGTCCGTGCAAGGTCTCCAACCCGGCGGCGGACAGTGTGCAGGGCACATTGCCGCCCATGGACAGGTCCATGTCGAAAATAAACTTCACCTCCGGGTCCTGGGGAGCGCCCTGGGCGCTGTTTTTCACCCGGCCGGGACCGGCGTGGATCTTGGCCCGGCAGCTGGAATCCAACTGGAACAGCAGGTCGCTGGCGCAGTTGAGAAAGTTTTCCTCGATCACATCCGGCTCATACAGGGGGCCGGCATAAGCAGGCGCGATGAGATCGGACCACTTGGCGTCTTCAATGCCAAGCTTGGACCGGGAGAAAATGTTCACGTACCGGAGGCCCACCCGCCGGAAATAGGCCGGCTTGTACAGCTTGATGAATGCCGCCAGGGGCTTGTCCAGATGGCGGGCAAAATCCTCCCAGCCGGCATAATGCAGAGTAGACAGAGCGACAAAGTCCTTGGTCAGATTCAGCTTCCACTGGCTGTCGGCGGAGAGAAAATGATAGTTGATGACAGGAGGCTGCTGTTCGACCTTCGGGGCGCCGCCGCTGACCAGAGTGATCTTGGGAGGCGTCACATCCTGCCGGCGGGCATAGTTGGGGAACTCCGCCCGGATGGCCTCCTGAAAATCGGCGGGCTCCACGGTGTTGATGGTGAGAATGGTGGGAAAGCGCAGCTGGCAGATGACCTCGTGGGCCGGGGCACTGCGGTACCGCGTGCGGGGATGACCGGAAAACAGCATGTGGCATGCTCCTTTTCAACATGATGTCATTATTGTAGTCCCCCGGTCCGGAAAAGTCAATTCACAGGTAAAAGCGGTGGCAGCCAATGGTCTGGATGTAAGTACGGTTGGCGTTGATCCACACGCCCTGGGACAGGGCGGGGGCGTAGAAATACAGGGCTTCACCGATGACGTTTTCCCCGTCCAGAGCCCGGTAGGCGGCCTCCACGGACTGGACTGTGGGCGTGTCGTACACGGTGCCGTTTTTCACCGGCTCGAACTGAACGCCGTCCACCCGGTCAAAGATGACGCCGGGGATGGTGTCCGGAAATTCCGGGCTTTCCACCCGGTTCAGCACCACATTGCCCACGGCGATCTGGCCGTGCAGGTTTTCCCCCCGGCTTTCGGCGCTGATGATGCGGCTGAGCCAATACAGGTCGGCGGCGTCGTGGGCAGCGTCCCCGGAGGTGACGGCAGCGCCCCCCAGCCAGGGGTCCCAGGCGGCGCTGCCCCCCAGCAGGTTCATGGTCAGACGCAGCGGCACGTAGGTCCGGCCGCTTTTCACATATACCTGGCCGTCGTAGGTCTGCCCATTCACGGTGACCGTGTTTGCATCCGGGTTTGCCGTAAGACGCGTATCGCCTGAGACAGCCACGGCGGTCTTTTCGCCGCTGTCCCACCACACGGACCAGTCCCCCAGGGTGTCCAGCAGGGTCCGCAGAGGGATGTAGGTGACGCCGCTTTCCAGCGTGCCCTGCACCGTCAGCAGCTGGCCGTCCACCTGGACGGGTACTGTCCGGGCGGCCCGGGCGGGCGTGACCAGACAGGCAGCCAGCAGCAAGGAACACAGTAGTTTTTTCATAACAGACCTTCCTTTCTTTGGTTGATTTCCATCATACCCAATCCCAATGGAAGGAAGCAACCCTCAAAACCTGGGCAAGTCCCCAGATTTTTCATGGCGTCTTGACAATATCGTAAAACGATATTATACTGGGGACAAGATAATATCGTATTTCGATATTGGAGGAAGGACCATGGCGAGAGAGTCTTTGAAAGTCCTGACGGAGAGCATGTTTTACGTTCTGCTGAGCTTGCTGCGGCAGGAGCGGTGCGGCACGGAGATCGTGCAGTTCGTGGATGACACCACGGCGGGCCGGGTGCCTCTGGGCCCGGGGACACTGTACACCATTCTGGCAAAATTTCAGGAGGAAGGTCTCATCCGGGAGACGGCGGTGGAGGGCCGGAAGCGGACCTACGCCGTCACAGACCGGGGCCGCGCCCTGTTCCGGCAGGAGCTGGGCCGCCTGAAGCTGTGCGTCGCCGACGGCGACAGAGAGGAGGTCGGACCGTGAAAAAGCGAAAAAGGGCCCTGCGGCCCCTGGAGCTGTGGAATCCCGGCGCCATTGAGAAGTGGCTGGAGGACGAGGCTGCCAAGGGCTGGCAGTTGGCGGACTGTGGCCGGGTGCTGGCCACTTTTCGGGCCGTGGAGCCGGGGACGTACCGGGTGCGGCTCCAGCCCCAGCGGCCGGAAACGCCAGAGGCCCGCCGGGAGCGGGGGGAGATCTGCCGGGAGCTGGGCTGGGACTGCACTGCTGTGATCACTGGCGACGACGATTACGACTGCGAGGTGTTTTATTGCGGCGACCCGTCGGCCCCGGAGCTGGACACTGATTCGGTGGCCCGCAGCTGGGCCTGGGAAAAACCCCTGCGCCATAGCTGGTGGGTGGCCTGGGCGGTGCTGGGACTGCTGGCGGCACTGCCGGTGCTGCTGACAGCGCTCTCCGATCAGTCGGCCCTGGACTACCTGCTGAATAAAGGCATGTTCTGGCTACTATGGCTGGCGGGACTGTGCTTTCTGGGCGTTGTCATGCTCCGGCGGCTGTGGTATCTCCGGCGGATGCGGCGGCAGCTGGCGGCGGGCCTGGTGCCCGATTCGGGGAACTGGCGGCGGGACCGCCGGTGGCAGAGAACAGTACTGCTGCTGTGTCTGGTGTGCTGGGGACTGTGGCTGGCCGGCAGCGCAGCCCCTCTGTGGCAAAGGGAGCCGGATATCGCTAGCCTGCCCTACACTGCTCCCACGGCTCTGGCAGAGGGCACAGACAAGGAATACTGGAATTTTTCGGTCAGCAACTACGTTTACCGGAGCACGGTTCTGGCACCTGCCCGATTCGGCGTCCAGTACCGGGGGGAACAGGGTGAGGTCGTCCGCAACGCCGCCGACCGCCTGCGGTTCGAGCTTTTGGCCAAGGCGCTGTACCGGGAGCGGGCGTCGGATTTTTACAGGGACCATCCGGATGCCGTGGCGGCAGAGGTGGAACATGAGGCCTTTGACCAGGCGGTACTGTTGACCGCAGGGACGGAGCGGCTGTTCTTGGCCCGGTCGGGGAAGGTAGTCTACGCCCTGTGGCTGGACTTTCCGACGGACCTGACGGACAGTATCGCGGCGGCAGCCGCCGCCATGAAGGCGTAAACAACCACTCTTCCGCCGCATACAATGGTGGGGGAGGAGGGAGCCCATGGATGCCATTGAACAGACCGGCAGTGTGTACGCCCTGGCAGTGACCATGGCAAAGAGCCTGCCGCCGGGGGAACTGACCCGGGCGGCGCTGGTCTTTACCCAGCTTGGTACCACCCTGTCCGTCCTGGCGGCGCTCCAGAGACTGGACCAGAACACCGCCGCCGGAGACACAGCTGCCGCCGACCTGTCAGCCTTGCGGTAAAAATAGGAATAACCGGCCCCGCTCTACGCAGCGTTTGTTGCGGGAGCGGGCCGGTTCTGCTATACTCAGCACTGGTGATGCATATGGATAGGAGCAAGACAGGCGTGCTGATCGCCGCCGCCCGGAAAGAGAAAAACCTGACGCAAAAGGAGCTGGCCCAGCGGCTCCATGTCTCGGACCGGGCCGTCTCCAAATGGGAGCGAGGCGCGGGATTTCCGGATGTGGGACTGCTGGAACCCCTGGCGGACGCCCTGGACTTGCAGGTGCTGGACCTGCTGCGAGGGGCGCGGGAAGCTGAGACGGAGCCGGAGGGAACGGCGCGGCAGCTCATTCCCCTGCTGATCCGGCAGACGCGGGAGAGGACACGGCGGCGTTGGAGCCAGCTCCTGGGCGGAACGCTGGCGCTGCTGATGGCAGGTTTTGTACTGTTCGGGATCCTGGACCGTTCCGGCGCGTTCCTCTGGGAGGTGTCGCTGGAGGTCCCGGCCGTCGTATACGATCAGGAGGGCGAGGCCGTGGGGGAGACCATCGTCAGTATCGACGGCACCGTACAAGTTCTGGGAGAGAGGTCCTATGTGGGCCGGTTCGCCATTGACTGCGTGGAGCCCACCTGCCGGGAAGACACCACCGCCCGCATCCGCTGGGATGCCATGTGGCCAGGGGCTCAGGATATTCTGTTTTCCCGGCCCGGTGAGTTCCTCGCCCTGGGGGTGGAGCGGATGCTGTATATCACGGAGAGCATGGAGTCCTTCGGATGCAGGCTGGAGGATGGCACCATCATCGCCACCGATGAATTTTATGTGCCGCTGCTGACCTCAGGTTATTATTATTCCATCCGTCCAGTGTTTTCCAATCAGTTTTGAAAAAGCCCGCGCACCCCATCGGGTGCGCGGGCTTGCGATCTGCGCGGTTATGCCAGCTTGTTCGTCAGGCGTTTGGCGATCTCGTCCAAAAATTCCTCGCTGTTGACACTGCGGGCCTGGAACCCAGGCTCCACCAGGGGAAGAAGATCGCCGGTCATAATGCCGTCGGAGAGGGTCTCCAGAGAGGCGTCCTCCATGGCCTGACCGAACTTCACAAGGTCTCCCAGACCATCCAGCTCGCCCCGGCGCTTGAAGGCGCCGGACCAGGCGAAGATGGTGGCGACGGGGTTGGTGGAGGTCTTTTCACCCTTCAAATAGCGGTAATAGTGGCGGGTGACGGTGCCATGGCTGGCCTCGAACTCCATGGTGCCGTCGGGGGACACCAGCACGGAGGTCATCATGGCGAGGGAGCCGAAGGCCGTTGCTACCATGTCGCTCATCACGTCGCCGTCGTAGTTTTTCAGTGCCCAGATGAAGCCGCCCTTGGAGCGGATGACACGGGCCACGGCGTCGTCGATGAGGGTGTAAAAGTAGGTCAGGCCCAGCTTTTCAAACTCCGCCTTGTAGGTAGTTTCGTATTCCTCCTCGAAAATGCGCTTGAACTCTCCGTCGTACACCTTGGAAATGGTGTCCTTGGTGGAGAACCACAGGTCCTGTTTGCGGTTGATGGCGTACTGGAAGCAGCTGCGGGCAAAGGCCCGGATGCTCTTCTCCGTGTTGTGCTGGGCCTGCCAGACGGCGGGGCCCTCGACCGTCTGGACCGTCAGCGTTTTCTCCCCGCCGCTGGCTCCCTGGAAGACCAGCTTGGCGGTGCCGGGCTCGTCGGTGGTCATGTCCACCGCCTTGTACATGTCGCCGTAGGCGTGGCGGGCGATGGTGATGGGAGCCTCCCAGGTCTTTACCACCGGATGAATGAAGGGCAGCAGGATGGGAGCCCGGAAGGCGGTGCCGTCCAGAATGGCCCGGATGGTGCCGTTGGGGGACTTCCACATCTCCGTCAGCTGGGGATATTCCTCCATCCGCTGCTTGTTGGGGGTGATGGTGGCGCATTTGACGGCCACGCCCAGCCGCCGGGTGGCGTTGGCGGCATCGATGGTCACCTGGTCCTTCGTCTCGTTGCGGTGCAGAAGTCCCAGGTCATAATACTCCGTTTTCAGGTCCACAAAGGGCAAAATCAGCTTTTCCTTGATCATGGCCCACAGGACCCGGGTCATCTCGTCGCCGTCCATCTCCACCAGAGGGGTGGTCATGCGGATCTTATCCATAACATTGCCTCGCTTTCAGAGTGAAGAGTTGAGAGTGAAGATCTGGTGTCCGGCGCAACGGGACGATCTCAAATCCGTTCCGCCGGAGGCGGAACACAATATCTCAACTCTTCACTCTCCAATCTTCAATCTTTTTTATGCCCGTTTGGCGTAGTAGTTCATCAGGCAGCCGTCCAGGATGATCTCCTGCTCGTCAGGGGTAAGCCCCTTCACGTGAAGCAGAATATCCTCCACGCCGCCGGCGGCTTTGATGACCTTGGCGGGAATGTCCTCACAGCCGCTTTCAATGGCCTGCCGGATACCGGGAACGAACACGCAGTCACCCGGCTGATAGTCAAAAGGTGTATCCCTGTCCAGAGTAAAGGGCAGAATGCCCCAGTTGATGCAGTTGGAGCGGTAGCGCTTGGTGGCGAATTCGTAACAGATGTTGGCAAAGCCGCCCAGCACCTTCTGACAGGAGGCCGCCTGCTCCCGGGCGGAGCCGTCGCCGGGCTTGTTGGCGAATACGCAGGAGCCAAACTGGGTGTTTTTCAGCAGGGCGCCGCCGTCGCCCACACGGTCCAAAAGGACCTTCAGCTGTTCCGGTGCCTTGCCGTCCCGGCGTGCCGCCTCCTGGGCCGCCGCGGCCTTGGCCCGACCCACATAGGCGGGCTCCCGGCGGGAAAGGGTGAACTCCGCCAGCCGCAGGGGATTGGAGCGATAAGAGGACGTCTCGCCGGAGGGGATGAGCTCATCCGTGGTGGTGACAGGGTCGTGGAGCACTGCCGCCAGTTCCACCAGCAGATTCTCCGCCAGCGGTTCCATTTTGGGCCAGTCGGTGATGTTGGGGCCCATGATCAGCGTCTCGCCGGGGTCTGCCTTGCCGAAGCCGTTGTACACCCGGCGGTCGTAAACGCCCTGGTCAAAGTGGTAGTCCAAATGGACGGGGGTATAGTCAATGTCTGTGGCGGGGGTGATCCTGCCGCCGTTCAGGGCGGTGGCGGCGATGGAGCGGGCGTCCATGAGGCACACGCCGGCAAACTGGCCCTCGGCGGGCTTGGAGCCCTCCCGGTTGGGGAAGTTGCGGGTGGTGTGCCGCAGGGAGAGGCCGTTGTTGGCAGGCACGTCGCCGGCGCCGAAGCAGGGGCCGCAGAAGCTGGGCTTTATGACGGCGCCGGACCGCAGCAGGTCGGCGGTGGCGCCCACCTTTGTCAGCTCCAGACTGACAGGGACGCTGGTGGGGTATACGTCCAGCGTGAAGTAGCCGTTGCCGCAGCTGCCGCCCCGGAGGATATCCGCCGCCTCGGTGATATTGTCGAACAGACCGCCGGCACAGCCGGCGATGACGCCCTGGTCCGCCCACACGCCGCCATCGTGGATCTTGTCGGTGAGCTTCACGTGGGCCTTGGGATAGCGGGACTGGGCGTCGGCCTCCACCTTGGCGAGGATGTCCGCCGCGTTGTCCAGAAATTCCCGGATGGTCCAGGCGTTGGAGGGATGGAAGGGCAGGGCAATCATGGGTTCCACCTTGCCAAGGTCGATGGTCACCATGCGGTTGTAGTAGGCGTACTTGCCGGGGTGGAGGGACTGGAAAGCCTCAGGCCGCTGGTGGGTCCGGTAGAAGTCCTCCGTCACCTCGTCTGTCTCCCAGATGGAGGACAGGCAGGTGGTTTCCGTGGTCATGACATCGATGCCGTTGCGGAAGTCGATGGGGAGGCCTGCGATACCGGGACCGGCGAATTCCAGCACCCGGTTGTTGACAAAACCGCTGGCGAACGTGGCCTTCACCAGGGCGATGGCCACGTCATGGGGGCCGACGCCCCGCCTCGGCGTGCCGGTGAGATATACCAGCACCACCTCGGGGTAACGGATATCCCAGGTGTTTTTCAAAAGCTGCTTGCAAAGCTCCGGGCCGCCCTCGCCCACGGCCATAGTGCCCAAGGCGCCGTAGCGGGTGTGGGAGTCGGAGCCTAAGATCATATTTCCGCAGCCTGCCAGTTGCTCTCTTGCATAAGAGTGGATGACGCTCTGGTTGGCGGGCACATAGATGCCGCCGTATTTCCTGGCGGCGGACAGGCCGAAGACGTGGTCATCCTCGTTGATGGTGCCGCCCACGGCGCAAAGGCTGTTGTGGCAGTTGGTCAGGGCGTAGGGAATGGGAAATTCCCGCATACCGGAGGCCCTGGCCTGCTGGATGATGCCGACATAGGTGATGTCATGGGAGACCATGGCATCAAAGCGGATCTGCAGGCGGTCAGGATCGCCGGAGGTGTTGTGGGCCTGGAGGATGCGCCAGGCCATGGTCTGCCTGCGGCCCTCTTCCGGAGAGATGGGCGCGGCCTCACAGGGAACGCCGTCCGCCAGAAAAACGCCGCTGGGGTGGAGAGTGATCATGTACAGGACCTCCTGTTCCGGAAGCGTCCGGAAATTTCTTGCAAAACAATATAGCACAGATTCGAAGGAATGAAAAGCGGATTTGCAGGAAAAGACACTTTAACTTGCAAATTTGGGATTCTCACCAAGAATCCGCCCCGCCGGAGCCGGGAAGCGGTGACAAATACCAATGGACATCTGTCCGCCTGTGACAAATACGGAGGCCCCTTTCCGGGGGCCCCGCGCCGGTCAGGCTTCTCCTTCCACGGTGATCTGGCAGACCTTCATGGCCGCCAGGGCGTTTTGATGGCTCTCCGGGGTGACACCGGCGCAGCAGGAGGCGTCCACAACGATCTCTGTCTCCGGCAGAAAGGCCTTCAGCAGCAGGGCGTTGGAGATGACGCAGATGTCGGTGCAGAGGCCGATGAGGGTGATCTTTTCCACAGGGGTGCCCTGGTTGATGGCGGAGAGCATCTGGGCCAGGGCGGTGCTGCCGAAGGTGGGCTTGTCCACCGGGGCAAAGCCCGTCACGTATACCCGCAGCTGGGGGATGATCTCCCAGCCTTCAGTGCCCCGGACGCAGTGGAGCACCGGCAGGGCGCGGCCCTCCCGGGTCTCCAGGTAGTTTTCCTCGTGGGTATCCCGGGTGAACAGGATGGTCTCTCCCCGGTCCGCGCCGGCCGCCACCCGGGCGGCCACACGGGGCACGATGTTCACGGCTTCCTGGGTGCCCAGGGCCCCGGTGACAAAATCATTCTGCATGTCCACAACGATCAAGACATTCATGTTTTACCTCCGAATATCACTTTAAAGAACTAAAATGTCGCTTTTTCTGCGGATTCAACGGAAAATCGGTTGACTTTCACAATGCAGTCCGATACTATATGAAATACCTGCGGTGTGAAGGCGGGAGCGGGGGGAGAATCACAGCTGCCATCCATCTGCCGTGGGCATGAGAAAAAAAGAGGAGAAACCGTAATGATGAAACGCGAAAATTTCCAATCCCGGCTGGGCTTTCTTCTGGTAAGTGCCGGCTGTGCCATCGGCATCGGCAATGTGTGGAAATTTCCCTATGTGACCGGAGTCAACGGCGGCGGTGTGTTTGTGCTGTTTTACCTGCTGTTCCTCATCACCATGGGCGTGCCCGTGCTGACCATGGAGCTGGCGGTGGGCCGTGCCAGCCGCAAAAGCGCTGTGCTGGGCTACCGCGCGCTGGAGCCTGCCGGCAGCCGCTGGCACATTCACGGCTGGTTCTGCGTGGCGGGCTGCTACCTGCTGATGATGTATTATACCACAGTTTCCGGCTGGATGCTGGGTTATTTCTTCAAATTTGCCGCCGGCACCTTTACGGGTCTCCAGGGGGACGCCATCGACGGCGTGTTCGGCGCCATGCTGGGCAGTCCCGGTGAGATGACCGCCTGGATGGTGCTGACGGTGCTGGCGGGCTTTTTGGTGGTGAGCTTCGGATTGCAAAAGGGCCTGGAGCGCATTACAAAAGCCATGATGCTGGGTCTGCTGGGCCTGATCATGGTGCTGGCCGTCCACAGCCTGACGCTGGAGGGAGCCGCCGAGGGCGTGAAGTTCTACCTGCTGCCGGACTTTGGGCGTGCCATGGAGGTGGGCCTCGGCAGCGTCGTCGTGGCCGCCATGAACCAGGCGTTTTTCACCTTGAGCCTGGGCATTGCCGCCATGGAGATCTTCGGCAGTTACATGAGCAGGGAACACACCCTCACCGGCGAGGCCGTTCGCATCTGCGGCCTGGATACCTTTGTGGCCCTCATGTCCGGCCTCATCATTTTCCCTGCCTGCTTCAGCTACGGCGTGCAGCCGGACCAGGGTCCGCCCCTGATTTTCATGACGCTGCCGAAAGTGTTCGCAAACATGGCCGGCGGCCGTCTGTGGGGCACGCTGTTTTTCCTGTTTATGACGTTTGCCAGCTTTTCCACGGTCATTGCTGTGTTTGAAAACCTCCTGGCCTCCTGCATCGACAATTTCGGCTGGAGCCGGAAGAAGGCCGCCGTGTTCAACTGCGTGTTTATTCTCGCGGCGAGCCTGCCCTGCGTTCTGGGCTACAATGTCTGGAGCGGCTTCCACCCCCTGCCGGGCAAAGATGTGCTGGATACGGAGGATTTCCTGGTCAGCAACCTGCTGCTGCCCATTGGTTCCCTGGTGTACCTGCTGTTCTGCGTGAGCAAGTGGGGCTGGGGCTTTGACAAATATCTGGCGGAGACCAACAACGGCGCGGGATTGAAAATGTCTCCCCGGCTGAAGCCCTATTTTCAGTTCGTGCTGCCGGCTTTGATCCTGGTGATCCTGGTGGTAGGCCTGCTGCCCAAGAGCTGAATAAAAAAACACGCCTGGCAGACGCCAGGCGTGTTTTTATGTATCCATCCACCGTTTGCACCGCGCCGGAGACGGCGGTCCGCTCCCTCAGCCCGGTCGGTGTGAGCGATGGCGCTCACAGGGGCACCTCGAACAGGCCGTCCCGGCTACAGCAAAGGTACAGCTTCCCACCGCGGCGCAGGTTGGGGATGCGGAACTCGCCGCCCTGCTCCGGATACAGCCGCACCAGCAGCATCCGGTCCATGCCAAGCCACAGGGCAAAGCGGATGAAGTGGCCTTTTTCCATGGGGTGGGAAAAGGTGACGTACAGGTCCTCCTCCACCGGCTGGACCACAGCCCCGTGGGCCTCGTCCGTGGGACGGGACGGCAGAGGCTCCAGTTTCCGGCCGCAGCAGTGGAATTCGCCCGCCGCGGCGGCGGTGACGATGTTGCCGCAGTCCGGACATACATAAATTTTCAGTTTTTTCAAATTGCCGACCTCCAGATCGTTGGGGGACAGGCTTCCTGCCAGCAGGCGCTCTGCACTGACCCCGAATATTCCGGCCAGCGGTGCCAGCAGACTGACATCCGGACAGCCCAGTCCCCGCTCCCATTTGCTGACGGCCTGAGCGCTGACATGCAGAGCCTCCGCCACCTGCCGCTGGGTCAGGCCGTGTTCCTTCCGCAGGCGGGAAAGCAGCCTGCCGGTCTCTTGTGTATTCATACCGCTCATCTCCCGTTCAGAATAGCAAAGCCCCGGAGAAAAGGCAAACAACGCTCCGTTGACAAGATGCCGCCCCGGCGGGCGGCCGGGGCGGCGGAGCGCTTACACATACGTTTGCTGGGACACATCGAACACGCCCCGGGTGGTGATGCGCAGAGTGGGGATCACCGGCAGGGCCATGAAGCTGAGGGTCATGAAGGGGTCGATGCTCCGGGAGACGCCCAGCGCAAAGGCACGTTCCTTGGCGGATTCCAGCTTTTCGTTCACCGCCGCCAGGGGCTCATCGCTCATGATGCCGGCAATGGCCAGGGGCACCTCCGCCGCCGGAGCACCGCCGTCCCACACCACGATGCCGCCGTTCAGCGCCACCACCCGGTTGACGGCGGCGGCCATGTCGGCCTCGTTGGTGCCTACCACAATGATGTTGTGGGAATCGTGAGAGATGGAGGTGGCCACGGCGCCGGACTTCAGTCCGTATCCCTGGAGAAAGCCGATGCCGATGTGCCGTGTGTTTTTGTGGCGCTCCACCACGGCGATTTTCAGCACATCGTACTCCACGTCGATGCGGTCGGAGTAGCCGGCGTCCACGGTGGTGATCTCACCGCCCACCATGCCGATGATGCCCCGGGGGCGGCGCTCTGTGAAGTCATCGGCGGTGAGGGCGCCCACGTGGAAGGTGCTGTGGGCCCGTTCCACCAGGTACGGCTCAATGGGCGGCGCGGGGAAGTCCCGCAGCACGCCGTTCTCCACCATCAGCTCGCCTTTTTTGTAGACTTTTTCGATGTTGAACTTCTGGAAATCATCGATGATGACGAAGTCTCCCAGATATCCCGGTGCTATGGCGCCCCGGTTGTTCAGCAGGAAGTACCGGGCGGCATTGTGGCAGGCCACCTTCACGGCGGTGATGGGGTCCACGCCCAGGGAGATGGCCTTTTTCACAATGTAGTCGATGTGCCCTTTTTCCAGCAGGTCGCTGGGGTGCTTATCGTCGGTACAGAACATGCACCGCTCGGAGTATTTGTCACACAGGAGGGGAAGCAGCGCCTCCAGGTTCCGGGCGGCGGTGCCCTCCCGGATCATGATGAACTGGCCCCGTTCCAGCTTAGCGATGGCATCCTGAAGGTCGTGGCACTCGTGATCGGAATACACGCCGGCGGCAATGTAGGCGTTGAGGTCATTGCCCACCAGGTCCGGGGCGTGGCCGTCGATTTTTTTGTGGTGGGCCTGGGCCGCCACGATCTTCTCCACCGGCTGGTCATCCCCGGCGATGATGCCCACGAAGTTCATCATCTCCGCCAGGCCCTGGACCCTTGGGTGGTCGTAGAAGCTGTCCAGACAGCGGTAGTCCAGCACGGCGCCGGATTCATCCAGCGGCGTGGCCGGCACGCAGGAGGGCAGCATGAACCGCACATCCACCGGCAGGTCCTCCGTGGCCTGGAGCATATACTCGATGCCGTCGGTGCCCATGACGTTGGCAATCTCATGGGGGTCCGTGACGACGGTGGTGGTGCCGTGGGGCAGCACCGCCTTCACGAATTCCTTGGGGGAGACCAGGGAGCTTTCCAGATGGATGTGGGCATCCAGAAAGCCCGGCAGTACGATCTTGCCGGAGCAGTCGGTCTCCACCGTTCCGGAGTATTGTCCCATGCCCACGATGAGGCCCTCTGCCACGGCGATGTCCGCCGTACACAGCTCGTTGGAGAACACGTTTACATAAGTGGCGTTTTTCAAAACCAGGTCCGCCGGTTCCCGTCCGGCGGCGGCATCGATGATGCGCCGCTTTTTCAGCAGTTTTCGGTTGATCTTGCCGGCGTAGCTCTCAGACATGTGACCACTCCTTTTCTGCAATATCAAATTTGCTTATACCGAACATAATTGAAAATGATGACTTTGATTAGAGCAAGTATACGCCAAAAGCACACATTTGTCCACAGAAAACAGGGAAATTTTACGGAAGCTGCCTGCCCTTCCGGGGGACAAAAGAGGCATGAGCGCTTTTTGAGCGGCGTCAGGCTTGCCTTTACTGAATACGCTTGTTGCTATAAAACCAAATATATTCGGCCACAAGGGGTTTCACCTGCTGAATCGTCTGGACTTTCTGACGGTAAATGCATTCTGACTTAATGCGCGAAAAGAAGCTTTCTGCCATAGCGTTATCATAGCAGTTGCCACGTCTTGACGTGGATGGTGTAATATACCCTCCAGTATTATACCGACGTCAACCGTTTGCTCTGCCAGCGCGACAGAGGAAACCGCCGGATTTTTAATGAAGAATCCGTCAACTGGATGCGGGGGATCTCCTGTTTGAAAGGCTGCGGCGCGTCCATTGAAAATATTAAAGAATACTGTGAATTGTGCCGCTTGCCGGAATCCAGAGAAACGCTTTATGCAAGGTATCAGGTTATTCTCCGGCAACGGGAACAGGCATATAAGCGGATAGAGGAAGCCAAAGCAACGGCGGCTTATATGGAGGAAAAAGTAAAGCATTATGAGCAGATCTTGTCCGGGTTTATCCCAGATGACAGTAATCCGGAAACATGGACGGAAGATGCAAGACCTGATAGTATGAATTATGGGAGTGGGCGGCTGCTTTTCAAATACATGTGTGTTATTTTACGACACATGAGCATTTACACAAAGTACATAATTTTTCCATGCGTAAAATAGACGGCAGTTCCCGTTCTTTAGAGAATTGCCGCCTTATCATATTTCACACTTTTATTTTGCAACCATGTCAGTGCGCCGGGGAGAGGGCACACACCCGTCCGGCTCTCCCAACAGCAGTTCTATTTCTCCGCCGCCCCGCGTCTGGGTCTGTCCTTGCTTCCAGCGGTCCGGGTTGAAAAATGGGAGAGAGCGGGGTATAATAGCCACATTATGATCCATTTTTGCAGGAGGAGGGACCCATGGACCGTCGTCATTTTACGCTCAATGCCGTTCAGAGCCTGGCGCTGAGCTTCGCGTGTCTCATTTTGCTGGGAGCCTTGCTGCTGATGCTGCCCTGGGCGTCCCGGGACCGGGGGAGTCTACCGTTTCTGGACGCTCTGTTCACCTCCGCCTCCGCCTCCTGCGTCACGGGGCTGGTGTTGTACGATACCTGGACCCAGTTCACGCTGTTTGGCCAGGCGGTGCTTCTGGTGCTCATCCAGATCGGCGGCCTCAGCTTCATGACGGTGTCCGCCCTGGTGTCCATTTTCCTGGGGCGGCGCATCGGGCTCCACCAGCGCTCCGTTCTCATGGATTCCGTGGGAGCGCTGCAGATGGGCGGCGTGGTGCGCCTGACCCGCCGGGCGCTGAAGGTGACGGTAGCCTGCGAAAGCCTTGGCGCGGTGGCGCTGCTGGCGTGGTTTTGCCCCCGGTACGGACCGCGGGGCGCTTGGATGGCGGTGTTCCACGCGGTCTCCGCGTTCTGCAACGCCGGGTTCGATCTGCTGGGGACCGGCTCATCCCTGACCTCGGCGGCGGGAGAGGCCTATTTGAACATCGTGCTCATCCTCCTTATCATTGCCGGCGGTCTGGGCTTTTTGGTGTGGGATGACATCCTCACCCACGGGCCCCGTTTCCGTCGGTGGAGGCTTCACAGCAAGATCGCCTTTACCGGCACGCTGCTGGTATTCTTTTTGAGCGCGGGGGCCTTTTATATTCTGGAAGGGGATCACGCCTTTGCCGGAGCCTCCGCCGGAGAGCAGCTGCTGATGGCGGCCTTCCAGGCGGTGACGCCCCGTACCGCCGGCTTCAACACCGTGGATCTGCGTTCCCTCAGTGCCAGCGGGACCCTGCTGACCATGGTCCTCATGTTTATCGGCGCCGGCTCCGGCTCCACCGGCGGCGGCATCAAGGTGAACACCTTCGCCGTGCTGGCACTCAGCGCTCTAGCCCGTGTGCGCCGGCGGGAGGATGTGGACCTGTTCGGCCGCCGTCTGGACGAGGCGGATATTCACAAGGCGTTTTCCTCTGTCAGTATGTATTTCATGGTCTGCATCGCCGGATGTATGATTTTGTGCCTCCAGGGCATCGCGCTGGATGACGCGCTGTTTGAGTCCATTTCCGCCATGGGCACTGTGGGCCTGACCCGGGGCATCACCGCCACACTGCCGGCGTTTTCCAAGATCACGGTGATACTGATGATGTTTGCCGGACGAGTGGGCAGCATGTCCGTGGCCATGGCCATCACCCGGGACCGGCCCCGGGCCCATCTGCGGAACGTGCCGGAGAAGATCCTGATCGGTTGAAAGGAGCGGGGATGATATGAAATCCTTTTTGGTGATCGGCTTGGGCCGATTCGGTATCCATCTGACCCATAAGCTCATGGAACTGGGCAACGAGGTCATGGTGGTGGACCAGGACGAGGAGCGGGTGGCAAAGATGGCTCCCGTGGCCACGGCCGCCTGCGTGGGGGACTGTCAGGATGAACAGGTGCTGGCCTCCCTGGGGGTGCGGAACTTTGATGTGTGCTTTGTCTGCGTCAGTGATGACTTCCAGACTTCTCTGGAGGTCACCGCCACGCTGAAGGACCTGGGTGCCCGCTGCGTGGTGGCCCGGGCAGACCGGGAAAAGCAGATCAAGTTTCTGAAAAAGATCGGCGCCGATTTCGTTATCCACACGGAGATGGACATGGCCCACCGGGTAGCCATGCGCTTTTCCGCGGACAATGCCTTTGACTACATCGAATTAACGCCGAAATACGCCATTCTGGAGATCGAGACCCCCGGGGAGTGGGAGGGAAAGACCGTGGCCCAGGTGGATGTCCGCCGCCGGTATAACGTGAACATTCTGGGCCTGAAGACCGGAGACGAGATCGTGCCGCTGCTGGACCCGGAGTACCGCTTTCAGCCGGACGCCCATCTGATTATCGCCGGCGACAAGGACGCAGGCCTGCGGTTGATGGAAAAAGAATAACAGCGCGAAGCTTGTCATAATTTGTTCCCGTTCTGCACATACTGCGGACGGGGTGATCTGCATGAAGCGCGGAGAAAACGACCGCCGCGACCGGATGCCGGTATTGCGGCTGGCGCCGGAGAAGCGGCTTTGTCCGCTGTTTGACCCGGTGAGCATCGCTGAATTCCCGGTGGCGGAGCCGGAAGAGATGGGATACCGGGTGCTGGACAATTTCTGCGAGGAGCACATCGAATAAGACCCCAGGCCCGCCGGAAATATCCGGCGGGCCGCTTCCTTTGCCCATTTGCCAGCGGCGGGGAAATATGCTATACTGAACAAACAACACGGAAACCAGGGAGCGATGTTGGCGGTTCCTAGGTACGTTTGGGAGTGATGATCTATGAAGCGAAGCTTTATTTTTGCCGCCGGGACATTTTACGGCTTGCGGGAGCGTCCTGCTCCCGGTGACTTTGTCATTGCCGCGGACGCGGGCTACCGCGTCTGCCGCCAGGCCGGCATCGTGCCGGACCTGCTGCTGGGGGATTTTGACTCCATGGACCAGCCGGAGGACTTTGCCAACATCCACCGCTCTCCCGTGGAAAAGGACGACACGGACACCATGCTGGCGGTAAAGACCGCGTTGGAGCGGGGCTGTGATACGATCTATATTTACGGCGGCACCGGCGGCAAGCGGCTGGACCACACGCTGGCAAACCTCCAGGCGCTGCTGTTCATCCGGCGGCGGGGCGCCAGAGGCTACCTCTATGATGACGATTTTGTCTGGACCGCAGTGGAGAACGAATCCCTCACCATTGAAAAGACGGTGGAATGGGGATTGTTTTCCGCCTTCTGCCTGGGAGACCGGGCGGAGGGGATCGACGAGGTGGGCTTTCAGTATCCCCTGAGGGACGCCGTACTGACCCCGGAATTCCCCCTGGGCGTCAGCAACCACATCCTGGAGCCTGCTGCTACCATTACGATCCGAAAGGGCGCCCTGGCGGTGGGCTGGCAGCTTCCGGCGCTATCCTGAAGATAGAACAACGGTTTCCACAAACAGAGATTGCGTGCCGGCGGCCGTTATTGTATAATAAGGCAAAGGGAAAGGTCAACCTTTCCTGGAAAATATGAAAAACAGTCCGTGGGACCAGGGTTGGGCACGGCAAGGAGGTTTATTCATGGCGACTTTTACCGTGAACGGCCAGGCCGTGACCGTGGAGAAAAACCAAAAACTTCTGCGCTTTTTGCGGGATGAGCTGCGTTTGACCAGCGTGAAGGACGGGTGCAGCGAGGGCGCCTGCGGCACCTGCACCGTTCTCATCGACGGCAAGCCCACCCGGGCCTGCATCCCCCAGACCGACAAGCTGGAGGGCAAGACCATCGTCACGGTGGAGGGGTTGACGGACTTTGAAAGAGATGTCTATACATACGCCTTCGGCACCGCCGGCGCGGTCCAGTGCGGCTTTTGCATCCCGGGCATGGTCATGTGCGCCAAGGGGCTGCTGGACAAAAATTTGAACCCCACCCGGGAGGAGGCGGCATTTGCCATCCGCAGCAATATCTGCCGCTGCACCGGGTATGTGAAGATCATCGACGCCATTTTGCTGGCGGCGGAGGTATTCCGCGCCGGTGCGGTGCCGGAGGCGCCCAAGGACTGGTCCCTGGGGACCCGGGTGCCCCGGGTGGATGTGCGGGAGAAGGTCACCGGCACCGGTGTCTATCCCGACGATATTTATCTGGAGGGCATGATCTACGGCTCCGCCGTCCGCAGCGCCTATCCCCGGGCCCGGGTGCTGGCCATCCATACGGAGGAGGCCAGAGCGCTGCCTGGCGTGGTGGGCGTCTATACTGCTGCCGACATCCCCGGGAAGAACAAGGTGGGCCACTTGGTGAAGGATTGGGACACCATGATCGCCGTGGGGGATATCACCCATTATTTAGGCGATGCCATCTGCCTGGTGGCCGCTGAGACGCCGGAAATCCTGGCCCAGGCCAAGACTCTGGTGAAGGTGGACTATGAGGAGCTGCCCATGGTCCGCTCTCCCCGGGAGGCCATGCTACCGGACGCGCCCCTGGTCCACCGGAACGGCAATCTGCTGGCTCATAAGCACATCCAGCGGGGGAACCCGGCGGAGGCCATCGCCAAGTCCAAGCACATTCTCACCCAGCGCTTCTCCACTCCCTGGACGGAGCACGCCTTTCTGGAACCGGAGTGCGCCGTGGCCTATCCCGAGGGGGAGGGAGTCATGGTCCTTTCCACGGATCAGGGCGCTTATGACACCCAGCATGAGATCATGGGGATGCTGGGCCTTCCGGCGGAGCAGGTGAAGGTCCGCAACTGCCTGGTGGGCGGCGGCTTCGGCGGCAAGGAGGACGTGACGGTCCAGCACCACGCCGCCCTCATCGCCTATCTTGCCAAGCGGCCCGTCAAGGTGAAGCTCACCCGGGCGGAGAGCATCCTCATCCACCCCAAGCGCCATCCCATGGAGATGGAGTTCTCTCTGGGCTGCGATGAAAACGGCATCATCCAGGGCGTGGCCGCCGAGGTTATCGCCGACACCGGCGCATATGCCTCCCTGGGCGGCCCGGTGCTGGAGCGTGCCTGCACCCACGCCGCCGGACCCTATAACTATCAGAACTTTGAGATCGACGGCTGGGCCTATTACACCAACAATCCCCCCGCCGGCGCCTTCCGGGGGTTCGGCGTCACCCAGACCTGCTTCTGCATTGAAACGCTTTTGAACCAGATGGCGGACCTTGTGGGCATCACCCCCTGGGAGATCCGCTACCGCAATGCCATCCGCCCCGGCCAGGAGCTTCCCAACGGCCAGATCGTGGACGATTCCACCGGCCTGGTGGAGACACTGGAGGCGGTGAAGCCCTACGTGGACGCCAACAAATATGTGGGTCTTGCCTGCGCCATGAAGAATGCCGGTGTGGGCGTGGGCATCCCGGATACCGGCCGGGTCCGTCTGGTGGTGGAGGGCGGCAAGGTCCATATTTTTGCCGGCGCCTCCTGCATCGGCCAGGGACTGGGCACGGTTTTGACGCAGATGGTCTATGACCAGACGAAAATTCCCCGGGAAAGCATTGTCTATGAGCGGTCCAATACATACTGTGCACCGGACTCCGGCACCACCTCCGGCTCCCGTCAGACGCTGTTCACCGGCGAGGCCTGCCGCCGGGCCTGTCAGGACCTGGGGGCAGCTCTCAAGGAAAATACCTTGACGGAGCTTGAGGGACAGGAGTTTTACGGGGAATACCTGGGCAAAACAGACCCTCTGGGGGCCGATGTGCCCAACCCTGTCAGCCACATCGCTTATGGCTACGCCACCCAAGTGTGCATTCTGGACGAGGAAGGCAGGGTCCGGCAGATCGTGGCCGCCCACGATGTGGGCAAGGCGGTGAATCCCACCTCCATCGAGGGACAGATCGAAGGCGGCGTGGTCATGTCCATGGGCTTTGCCCTGACGGAGCGGTATCCGCTTGATAACTGCAAGCCCACCGCCAAATACGGCACCCTGGGCTTGTTCCGGGCCAACCAGATCCCGGAGATCACCCCCATCATCGTGGAAAAGCAGGGCTTGAACGTGGCCTGCGGCGCCATCGGCATCGGGGAGATCACCTCTATTCCCACGGCGCCCGCCATTGCTGATGCCTATTACCGCTATGACGGCCGTCTCCGCGCCAGCCTGCCCCTGGAGGGCACGCCATACAGCCGCAAATAGCGAAATACGGCGGGGCTCCCGCCCCGCCGGTTATGCCCGCTCCCGGATGGTCACATGGACCGTGTCGCCCGGCTGCTTGCCGATGGCTGCCCGGATATCCTTACGAATACCGATGATATGCCCGGGCGTGCCCATCCGCACCAGACTGCCGTTGTACTCCATCCCGTCAAATGTGGCGTGGACCTTCACCCGGCCCTTGCCGAATATTTTCCGCACGTCGAAAGGCACCTCTACATAAGCACCGTCGATATCGGGGACCTTGCGGATGACGGCTTCGAAGGCATAGACTTCTTCATGCATGGGTAAGTGCCTCCAGCGCTTGGACGGTATCCACGTCGTACAGTTCGCGCGCATCCACTTCCAGCAGCACAAGAGCCTCTTCGTGGCGCCGGATGACGCTGCTGCCGCCGTGGTCCTCTGTCAGGGCCATCAGCTCCGGGAAGAACCGGGCGGGGAACAGGCAGGGGTTGCCCCGGACGCCGCCGTGGCCCAGGGCCGCGATCTTGTCCGGCTGGGAGCGCCACAGCGCCACCAGTTTTGCCACGCTCTCCCGGCGCAGCAGCGGCTGGTCGGACACCAAAAACAACACGCCGTCACAGTCCCGCAGCGCGGTCAGGCCCAGAGCGATGGTGTGGCTGATGCCCCAGTCCGGATGGGGGTTGTGGAGGGCGGCGAAGTGAAGTGTTCCCGCCAGGTCCATGACCTCCGGGTATTGACTCACAACGACCACGGCGTGGAGCTGTTCCGCCGGGACCGTGTCCAGCGCCCGTGAAATGAGACTTCGGCCTTTCAGCCGCGCCGCCAGCTTGTTTTCCCCGAAACGGCGGGCATTTCCGGCGGCCATGACCACACATCCGATTTTCAAAGCATCCATGTTCCCATCTCCTATCTGACGTTAGTATATCCGCTTTCCGCTCCGTAAGTCAATCCGGAGGCGGGACTTCATTCCATAAGGAGGCATGCCCTATGAACAAAAGTGTCGGCAAAAGCGTCATTCGTGTAGACGCCTATGAAAAGGCCACAGGCCGGGCCAAGTACACGGACGATCTGTGCGACCGGAGCGCCTATGTGGCCAAGATCTGCCACGCCGCCATCGCCCATGGCTTTGTCAAGTCCATCGATACCTCCGCGGCGGAGCGCATTCCCGGCGTGGTCCGGGTCCTGACGTGCTTTGACGTGCCCAACATTCCCTTCCCCACGGCGGGCCATCCCTGGTCCACAGACCCCGCGCATCAGGACGTGGCGGACCGGCTGCTGCTGAACCGCCATGTCCGCTATTACGGCGACGAGGTGGCAGTGGTCATCGCGGAGGACGAGGTGTCCGCCGCCCAGGCCGTCCGGGCACTGGAGGTGGAGTATGAGGAGCTGCCCTTCGTGCTGGATGTGCAGAAGGCCATGGAGCCGGACGCGCCCCAGATCCACGAGGAGTTTCCCGGCAACGTGCTCAAGCACACGGATATCCGCAAGGGCAATTATGAAGAGGCCCGGAAAGAACCGGGACTGATCCGTGTGGAGGGCTGGTATGATACCCCCACGGTCCAGCACTGCCACATTGAAAACCACGGCTGCTTTGCCTATATGGAGGCTGGCCGGGTGGTGGTGGTCAGCTCCACCCAGATCCCCCACATTGTCCGCCGGGTCGTGGGGCAGGCCCTGGGGCTCCCCTGGGGCAAGGTCCGGCTCATTAAGCCCTACATCGGCGGCGGCTTCGGCAACAAGCAGGACGCCCTGTATGAGCCGCTTTGTGCCTGGTGCACCACTCAGGTGGGCGGACATCTGGTGAAGTTGGAGTGCAGCCGGGAGGAGACGTTCGTCTCTAACCGTGTCCGGCACGCCATCCGCACCCATATCATCTCCTATGTCCGGCCGGACGGCACCCTGGTGGCACGGAAGTTCGAGGCCTTCTCCAACCAGGGTGCTTACGCCTCCCACGGCCACGGCGTGGTGGCCAAGGGCATGGGCGCCTTCCCCCAGCTGTACCCCTGCGACAATCTGGAGTGCGACTGCTGGAGCGTGTTCACCAACCGCCCCGCCGCCGGCGCCATGCGGGGCTACGGCATCCCCCAGGCCATGTTCGCCGGAGAGAGCCATATCGACGACATCTGCTTGCGCCTCGGCATGGAGCCGCTGGAATTCCGGCGGAAAAATTTGATGCCTGTGGGTTACGTGGACGGCTTCTCCAAGAATGAGCTGTATTCCGACACCTTCAACCAGTGCATGGACAAGGGCATGGCCGCTTTGGACTATGCCCGGAAATTCCGGGAATACCAGAACCAGACCGGCCCTGTCCGCAGAGGCGTGGGCCTTGCGGTGTTTTGGTACAACACCGCCGTCTGGCCCATTTCCCTGGAGTCCTCCTCTTGCCGCATGGTGCTCAACCAGGATGGCTCCCTCCAGTTCCAGACCGGCGAGACGGAAATCGGCCAAGGCTGTGACACCGCTTACTCCCAGATGGTGGCGGACGCCGTGGGCATCCCCCTGGAGGATGTGCATGTGGTCTCCACCCAGGATACGGATATCACGCCCTTCGGCACCGGCGCCTACGCTTCCCGCCAGACCTATATCGGCGGCTTCTCCATCATGCAGACCGCCATGGCCCTCCGGGAGCGTATTTTGGCCATCGCCCATGAGCAGACCCGGATGCCCGTCAGCAACCTGGATTTGGTGGACGGCCAAATCGTCCGCAAGTCCGACGGCCGGGTGCTGAAGTCCCTTGGCGACCTGGCTACCGAGAGCCTGTATTCCCTGGAGCACAGCCAGCACATCACCGCCGAGACCACGGCCCAGATCAAGAGCAACGCCTACTCCTTCGGCTGTTCTTTTGCCGAGGTGGAGGTGGATATCCCCATGTGCAAGGTGAAGCTGCTGAACATCGTCAATGTCCACGACTGCGGCACCCTCATCAATCCCGCCCTGGCGGAGGCACAGGTCCACGGCGGCATGTCCATGGCCATTGGCTATGGCCTTTCCGAAGAGCTGAAATTCGATGAGAAGACCGGCAGGCCTCTGAACAACAACCTGCTGGACTATAAGCTCTCCACCTTTATGGACCACCCCCATCTTCAGGCGGCATTTGTGGAGAATCCGGAGCCCACGTCGCCCTATGGCACCAAGTCCCTGGGCGAGCCGCCGGCCTGCTCCGGCGCGCCCGCCATCCGCAACGCCATTTTGAACGCCACCGGCGTGGCCATCGACTGCTGCCCCATAACGCCTCATGTCCTTTACAGGGCGTTCAAAGAGGCCGGCCTTATCAACGATTAAGGGAGGGACCCGTTATGTATGATATGAAAGCCTTGTATCAGGCCGCGGATGTGGCTGACGCCGTGGCCCTCCGCCTTGCCCATCCCGAGGCCCAGATCATCGCCGGAGGCTCCGACGTGCTGGTGCAGATGCGGGAGGGGAAGCGGGCCGGCGCGGAGCTGATCTCCATTTATGGCCTGGACGAACTGCGGGGCGTGTCCCTGGAGGAGGACGGCACCCTGCGCATCGGTTCTCTCACCAGCTTTTCCCACATCACCCAGGACCCTCTCATTCAAAAATACGTGAACGTGCTGGGCGAGGCGGTGGATCAGGTGGGCGGACCCCAGATCCGCAACATCGGCACCATCGGCGGCAACACCTGCAACGGCGTCACCTCCGCCGACTCCGCCTCCACTCTCCACGCCTATGACGCCATCGTGGAGCTGACGGGCCCCGACGGCGTCCGCCGCCAGCCGATCCACGATTTCTATATCAAAGCGGGCAAGGTGGACATCCGGGCGGGGGAGATCCAGACCGCCATCCTCATTCCGAAGGAGAGCTACGAAAATACTTTCGGCCATTATATCAAGTACGCCATGCGCAATGCCATGGACATCGCCACCCTGGGCACCTCTGTGAACGTCCGCCTCTCCGCCGACAAAAAGACGGTGGAGCGGGTTCGGGTGGCCTTTGGCGTGGCGGGCCCTGTGCCCCTGCGGGCCGGGACCGCCGAGGCCCTGGCCGTCGGACAGTCCCTCTCCATGGACCTGGCGGAACGGTTCGCTCAGGCGGTGAAGGAAGACATCAACCCCCGGGACTCCTGGCGGGCCGCCAGGGATTTCCGGATGCACATCGCGGTGGAGAGCACCAAGCGGGCCTTTATCGAATCTGTGAAAAAAGCGGGAGGTGAGCTGTGATGGCCCAGATGCAGACGGTCCATTTCAATCTCAACGGCAAGGATGTGGAGCGCACCGTGGATGTGCGGGCCAGCCTCACTGACATGCTCCGTAACGATTACCGCCTGACCTCCGTGAAAAAAGGCTGCGAGGTGGGGGAGTGTGGCGCCTGCACCGTCCTCATTGACGGAGAGGCCTTCAACTCCTGCATCTACTTGGCGGTCTGGGCGGAGGGCAAGCGCGTCCGCACTTTGGAGGGGCTGCTGGGGCCCAACGGCGAGCTTTCCGACATCCAGCAGGCTTTTGTGGAGGAGGCGGCCATTCAGTGCGGCTTCTGCACCCCCGGCTTCATCCTCACCGCCGAGGAGATCCTGGAGAGCGGCAGGGAGTATACGGACGAAGAACTGCGCAAGCTCCTCTCCGGCCACCTGTGCCGCTGTACCGGATATGAGAATATCCTACGGGCGGTGAAAAAGACCATGTATCAGCGTCTGGGGAAAGAGATGCCGAAGGATTGAGCAAACAAAAAGAGACCCGCTGTCATGACAGTGGGTCTCTTTTTGTTAAAACGTATCCGGCAGTGCCAGGATCGCCGCCGTCAGCCGCTTGGCCTGGGTCAGCAGGGAAGCGGTTTGGGCGTGCTCATGGATGGAGTGCTGGCCCTCCCCCAGAACGCCCACGGCGCAGAGGGTGGGGATGCCAAGGGCAGTGGTATAGGCGCTGTCGGAGCAGCCGGCACTGTACACGGTGCCGGGGCTGCCCAGACCCAGGGCTTCACTGGCGGAGCGGTAGACCTCAAACAGCTCCCCGGTCCGCGGTGTTTCCTCCATGGCGGGGAAACCCACCAGGGGACCCAGGGTGCAGCGGGTGCCGGGGGTCTCCACCATGCCGCAGATGGCGCCCAGCTTCTCCATGGCATCCTCACAGTCCTGGTTGGTGTGGAAGCGGATGGCCACGGACACCTCGCAGTGGTCTGGCACTACGTTGGCGCTGGTGCCGCCGTGGATGATGCCGCAGTTGTAAGTGACGTGGGCGGGGTCCGACAGGGCGTGGATGGCCACGATCTTCCTGGCGGCCTCCAGCACGGCGCTGGCACCCTTTTCCGGGGCGGTGCCGGCGTGGCTGGCGATGCCCTCCACCGTCAGCTTCATGATGCCGCCGCCCTTGCGGCGGGTCACCACGTCGCCGCTCAGGAGGCCGCTTTCAAATGTAAAGGCGGCGCCGCAGCCGCGGGCGGTTTTTTGGAGGTGCTCCACCACCTTCCACTTGGAGAGGGTGTGGGCCGTCTCCTCGTCGCTGGCCAGCGCCAGACGCAGCTGGCGGCGGTCGTAGCCGGCGTACTGCAGGGCCCGGATGACGTACAGGGCGATGACCAGACCGCCCTTGCAGTCGTGGACGCCGGGACCGCAGACCCAGCCGTCACCCTTTTCGGTCCAGGCACCGCCGGGGAAGCTGCCTGCGGGGTGGACGGTGTCCATGTGCCCCAGCAGCAGCACGGGAGAGAGCGCCCGCTCCGCCGTCCAGGCGGAAAGACAGGTGCCGGCGCCCTCCGGCCGGAACTTTTCTGTCTCCATACCCAGGGCGTTGCAATAGGTATCCAGGTGGCTGGCCAGTTTGTCCACGGCCTCCGGGTCCATGCTGGGCGTCTCCAGCCGCACGATGGTCTCCCACAGGCGCAGCATCTCCTGCTGGCACCGGTCCAGATAGGCCAGGGCCTCATCCAATTGGCTCATCATGAAAACCGCCTCCTCAGAAGGATTCCGGCAGGGAGAGGATGGAGGCGGCCAGCCGCTTGGCCTGGGTCAGCAGGGAAGCGGGGTCGGCATGCTCGTTGGGGGAGTGCTGCCCCTCTCCCCGAACGCCCACGGCGCAGAGGGTGGGAATGCCCATGGAGGTGGTGTAGGCGCTGTCGGAGCAGCCGGAGGTGCCCACGGTGCCGGGCCTGGGCAGGCCCAGGGACTCGCTTGCGTCCTGATAGATCCTCACCAATTCCGCCGTACCGCCGATCTCCTCCATGGCGGGGAAGCCTGTGAAGGTGCCCAGTGTGCAGTGGGTCTTGGGGGTTTCCACTTTGGCGCAGATATCCTGGATCTTGGCGATGGTATCCTCCCGGTCCTGGTTGGTGTGGAAGCGGAAGGTAACGTCCACCACACATTTGGCGGGGATGGTGTTGACGGTGGTACCGCCGCTGATCTTGCCGCAGTTGCAAATGATGTGCTCCATATCCGTCAGATCCTCAATGGCGATGATCTTTTTGGCGGCTTCCCGAATGGCGTTGGCGCCTTTTTCCGGAGCGGTGCCGCAGTGGCTGGCGATGCCGTCCACGGTCAGCTTGAACACAACGGCGCCCTTGCGGCGGGTCACGATGTCGCCGTTCATGAGACCGCTTTCAAAGGTGAAGGCGGCGCCGCAGCCCTCCGCGTGGCGGCGGAGAAAATCCACGGACTGCATCTGGGACAGGGCGTGACCGGTCTCCTCGTCGCTGACCACGGCCAGCTTCAGCTGGCGGCGGTCAAAGCCGGCGTGTTGGAGCGCGCGGATGACATACAGGGCAATGACCAGGCCGCCCTTGCAGTCGTGGGCGCCGGGGCCATAGACAAAGCCGTCGTCCTTTACGGTCCAGAGACCGCCGGGGAAGCTGCCTATGGGGTGGACGGTGTCGATATGGCCCAGCAGCAGCACGGGGGAGAGGTCGCCGGGAGCCGTCCGCGCGGCCAGGCAGGTGCCGGCGCCCTCCGGGCGGAATTTCTCCGTCTCCATCCCCAGGGCCCGGCAGTAGGTGTCCAGATGGCTGGCCAGCTTGTCTACGGCGGCGGGGTCGCTGCTGGGAGATTCCAGCCGCACCAGGTTTTCCCAAAGGGTCATCATTTCTCCCTGGTACTGGTCCAGGTAGGCCATCGCCTTTTCCAATTGTGTCATGAGCATCGCTCCTTTGCCGAAATATGGGGTATGATACCACATTTTTTGAGATCTGTCACCCTGCATCGCGCTTTCGTTTGACGATTTGGTCAAAATGCGCTATAATAAAAATATCAAAGAGAGGAGTGATCTCGATGAAGACCATCATTACCATTGGACGTCAGTTCGGCAGCGGCGGCAAGGAAGTGGGTATCCGCGTGGCTAAGGAGCTGGGTATTCCATTTTATGATAAGGAGCTTTTGCAGGAGGCCGCCAAAAAGAGCGGCTTGTGCGAGAAGATCTTCGAGAACTTTGACGAGCGGCCCAAGAGCCTGCTGTATTCCATTGCCATGGACTCTTATATGTTCGCCCTGCCCGGCACCGGCGCCGGGGATTCCCTGGAGCAGCAGGTATACCTGGCCACCTTCGACACCATCCGGCACATCGCCTCCCAGGGACCCTGTGTCATGATCGGACGCTGCGCGGATTATGCGCTGGCTGACGATCCCAACCATCTGAGCATTTTCATCCACGCCCCTATGAATGTGCGCATCCAGCGGGTGGCCAAGCGGCAGAACATCTCTCCGGAGGAGGCCCGCAAGCTCATTATCAAGACCGACAAGCGCCGCGCCTCTTACTATGAGTACTATTCCTCTCAGAAGTGGGGCGCTGTGGAGAGCTACGATTTCTGCATCGATTCCAGCTATTTGGGCCTCGGCGGCACTGTGGAGCTCATCCAGACCATGGTGGCGCAAAAGGAGCACCCCATCCCCAGCCCCACCGAAGAAGACCCCACGCAGAAGTGAGATAACTGGGCCCGTTGCGGTGCAATGGGTCAAAGTCCGTACTACATAAAAATCATATCCGTCTGTTTGATGCTGAGCGAGTGAGGCCCTGTGGGTTGACTGATACGCCGGCATCAAACAGACGGATGTTTTTTGTGAAAATACGCAGCCACATCCATGGACCTTACGGAGCTTCTTTCGTTGGATAGGGACCGGACAAGCTGCGCAGCAGTCCGCTGCCGGACAGCTCCGCCTGGAAAAAGCTGCCGTCGGACAGGAAGAGTCGGTATTCCTCCCCATTCCCCGGGAGCACCGTGATGAGCTCGCCGCCCTGAAGGCGGTCCAGCCGTCCATACATCCAGACAAGGGCCTGCTCCGGCTCCGACCAGGCGCTGCCCGTCTCCGACCGGGCGGCAAGGCGGTCCTCCAGGGGTGACCATGCCGCTTCCGACTGCCAAGCGATGGCGCAGCCAGGCTGCTCCGCCGCGCCGCAGAGAGCGGCGCCCCACGCCAACTGGAAGAACACCTGCTCTCCCGCCGGGTCCAGGGAGAAGGAGACCACGCCGTTCTCCGCCGTACAATACGCCCGGTCTACCGTCAGCCCGGTGAGGTCGTACAGCTCCTGAAGGGCGATATACGCCTGCTGCCGGGTCGTGATGCGGATGCGTCCGTTATACAGTACCCGGTCCGGATCGCCGTCCGGAAAGGTCAGCTCCGTTCCAGTCACGTCGGCGTAGTCCGCCAGGGCGAAGTCCGTCTGCGGCTGGAGCACCATCTGGTTTTCCGATAGCAGATACCGGGCCATGACGGTGCCGGCGGAATCTACCACCGCGAACCCCTCCTCCGCCGAGAAGGACACCGGCGTCTGGCCATAGCCGTTCTGGTCCAGGGTATAGGCCACGCACCGGCCATCCGGCTTTGTGTCATACACCGTCCACCCCATGGGCAGGCCGAAGGAGGTGACCACCTCTTTTTCTCCATCGCCGTCCACGTCGCACTCCACCGGCGTGCCGCTGCCGGAGGCCTCCAGCAGCACATAGGGCACGCCGTCCTCCTCCAAGCAGAAGTACCAGCTGGTGACGCAGGCCGCCCCCTCTGACAGGGTGATCTTCCAGCCGTCGTAGCCCAGCACATTGGTAAAATACTCCGCGCCGTCCAGGCCGCTGCCCACGTAGTGGTTGTACCCCGTCAGGCGGCCCAGCAGCACCGGTTCTGTCCCCACGTCGCCGGTAATATGGAGGATGTACTGGGCGTAGACGTCGTAAAAGGTGGTGTGGTTCTCCGGCATCGGATCCGCCCGCAGGATCTTCAGCCAGGAGGAGGCGGGAAACTGGTCGATAAACACGGTCTCCGCCTCTCCGCTGAGTTCCTTTTCCTCCGACACGGCGGCAAGATCGCCAACGTCCAGGGGCCAGCTGCCGAAGTCCTCCACCGGTTCGGCGGTGAGAGGAAGGGCCTTGGGGAACATATACGAGGTGTCCACATATGACGGCTCCTGCGGCTCCGGCTCCGCTGTCCGGGGCCACAGGACCCACCCCACCGCCAGCGTCAGGCACAGCAATCCTGCCAGCGCCGCTGTGGCGGCCTTCCAGCGGCGGAGGGCTGCCCGCTCCGGGGG
>JAETPK010000005.1 GCA_021771265.1 Oscillospiraceae bacterium | reverse complement strand
TCGGCGTGGACCGCCGTCAGGGCCCGCAGCACCGGGATCATCACGTTCAGGGCCTCGTCCACGCTGACCTTTCCGCCTTGGTTTGCGATGTAGCTCTTGAAGCTGATGCCCTCGATGTAGTCCATGACGAAATACGAGGTATCATTTTCGTTGAAGTAGCTGGAAACGCCGGCGATATTGGGGTGGCCGATGAACTTGGCCAGGGTCCGGGCCTCCTCCTGGAACCGCTCCGCGCCATATGTAAAATCAGTGGTCTTGTCGCCGGACATGACGGACACGGTGGTGCCGATGCGGGTGGCGATCTCACCGGGGAGGAACTCCTTGATGGCCACCCGGGCGTTCAGTTGGGTGTCCAGGGCCAGGTAGGTAACGCCGAAGCCGCCCTGGCCCAGCACCCGGCCCACGATATAGCGGCCGTTCAGCACCGTCCCCGCCGGCAGGGCCACTGGGTACTTCTCCCGGTTTTCCGCCAGGTCAAACCCGCAGTAGGGACACGCCCCCTCCGGCGTCTCCCGCTCCTGGAAGCAGTTGTAGCAAAGATATTTGGTCAGTGTGGGCATCCGGTATCGCTCCGTTTCTCTCTGAAATAGGCAGTCTATGGGCGCAAAAAAGGGGCGGCACGGTGAAGTGACGCCCCTTTTCGGTCGGAACTGCGAAGGGTCCTCCCGCAAGGGTCCGGACCGCAGGGACATCCGTCCGCCAGGTCAGAACAGGGCCTTTTCCCCCTCCGCGAACAGCTTGTCGTTGATCTCGTTCAATTCGGTATGGTGGACGATGCCATGGCTGATGATGGCATCCCGCTTGATCTTGGGATAGAGCTGGGCGTAGGAGGCCTGGGTCAGCAGCCGCTGGGTCTCCTCCAGCGTCACCCCCAGCCCTACGCAGATGCACAGCAGCCGGTCCCGGGAGGGGTTCCGCCGGCCAGCAAACACCTGGTGGAGGTAGACCTCACTGATGCCGGCCTTTCTGGCCAGCGCCGCCTTGGAGATGGACTTTTTCTCATAGAGTTCCGTCAAAAGCTCCGAAATGCTCTGATCGGAAAAGAACTGCCGGTTGTCGTTGATGTAGGCGTCGATGTTGGATTCCTGCATCAATTCTTCATTCAAATCGTTGGTGGATTTGCTTTTCACACTCTGTACCTTCTTTACTTTCCGGTGGAAAGGAGATATATTATGTATTAATTTATAACACTTTTTCAGTCGAAACAATATGCCAGGAGCATATTGTTTCCATGTTTTGGGGTGATTCTCATTTATAACTGGCTGTCCAATATTTTACAGGAGGAGTACGGGGAAGTCCGCCTGTTGAAGGAGAGTTCCCGGGGCAGCGTCCGCCTCATACGGCACAAGGCCACGGGGCAGAAGTTCATTCTGCGGCAGTTTACCGGAAACGCGGAGGTCTACCGCAAGCTGCTGGGCTGCTCCTGTCCCAACCTGCCGACGATCTATGAAGTGGCGGAAAAGAACGGCGAAAATCTCGTTTTAGAGGAGTTCGTGGAGGGGGACACCCTGGACTTTCTCCTGCGGGAGGCGCTGTTCTCCCCGGAGGAGACCCGGAAGATCGTGATGCAGCTGTGCCGGGCCCTGTGGGTGCTCCATGACCTGGGGGCCGTCCACCGGGACGTCAAACCGGACAACGTCATCCTGCGGGGAGATACCGCCGTCCTCATCGACTTTGACGCCGCCCGCGTTTATAAAACGGAGCAGGCGGCCGATACGCAGATCCTGGGCACCACCGGCTTCGCCGCACCGGAGCAGTACGGCATGTCCCAGTCCGACAGCCGGGCGGACATCTATTCTGTCGGCGTGCTCATCAACGTGATGCTGACCGGGGAGCATCCGTCCAAAAAGCTGGCTCCCGGCCATCTGGGCCGGGTGGTGGAGCACTGCACCCGGGTGAATCCCGCCAAGCGCTACAAAACCGTCCTGCGCCTGGTGGAAGCGCTGTGACCGGATGGAGGATAAGAGGGATGGAAAAGAAATGTCCCAACTGCGGCGCGGAGCTGCCGGAAGGTGCCTCTTTCTGCCCCCACTGCGCCCAGAGCATCAACGACCGTACCGAACCGGTCCCGCCCAAGCCCTTCCCCCGGAAAGCGGTGTACGCCATCATCGCCGTGGTGGTGGCCGCCGCCGTCGCCCTGGGGGTATGGCTCATGAACCGGCCCAAAACCTATGAGGGCCTGGGCGAGGTGATCTATGCCGATGATGACGGCACCTATCAGCTGGTGCTTGCCTGGCCCAGTGACCGCTATCAGCCCATTACAGAGATCCATCAGAACATGGAAGAGGGTGAAAATGGCCGCTTCCCCATCCGGCTGTATATCAGCCATAAGGACAGCGGCGCCGATGCGGGGCAGCTCTTCCTTCAAAAGGTGGACAGCGTCACCGCTGAGTTTATCCAGGCTGGGGACAACCCCAGTCCCTGGAAATGCTCCGAACCCGCGCCACACGACGCCATGCCAGACGCCACACTGATCACGCTGAACGATTTTACCGCCGCCAGCGGCGACACGGAGCAGGTGTGGACCATCCACATGAAGAACGGAGACACCATTCGCCTTCGGGTGACCATCTATGTCCATCCGATCCCGACCTACCACTACTACCCCGAGAATGCACCCATGGATACCACGGAGGACCTTCAGGCGCTGATCGACCAGATCTCCGGCACAGTGGAGGAAAACGCCGTTGTCTACCTCCATCTGCCCGCTGTTACCTACGGAGGCAGCCTGGTGATCCAGGACCGCCCTATCAACCTCTGTGGCAATACGGAAGGTGAGGGGCGCACCGTCTTTACCGGCAGCGTCCGGGTAACCAGCGGCGGGTCCTATGTCTCCTTTTTTGACAATATCGACTTTGCAGGCAGCGGCTCCGGCGTGGGTGTCTCCGCCTCCGCCCGGCTCCACCTGACCAACTGCAGTATTACCGGTTGGAAGACCGGGGTGCTGGCCTACGGCTACACCTGGGTCAACGTCCAGACCAGCCATTTTGAGAATAATACGGTGGGTTTTCACTTTAACGCCGACGGCGCTCAGGTGTCCCACACCCTATACACGGGCAACGAGTTCGTGAATAACGGCACCGCCGTCCTGCTGGAGAGTGTGCCCACCGATGTGGCCATGACCTTCGGAGACTGCCTGTTCTCGGGCAACGACATCGACATCGACAACCGCTGCGGCCAGAGCCTGGATGTGTCCGGGGCCACCTTTGATGAATGAGAGAGAATGAAACCATGAAACTATGTCCCCACTGCGGCTCGGAGCTGCCGGAAGGCGCGTCCTTCTGCCCCCATTGCGCCCAAAGCATCAATGATCGTACCGAACCAACCCCGCCCAGGCCCCTTCCCCGGAAAATTCTGTACGGGGTGATCGCCGTCGTGGTGATCGCAGCCGTCGCCTTGGGAGCGTGGCTTATAAACCGGCCCAGGACCTATGAGGGCGTGGGCGAGGTGATCTACACCGACGAGGACGGCACCTATCAGCTGGTGCTGAAGAGCTCAAGCGGCCGCTATGAACCCATCACCCAGGTGGATCAGAACCCGGAGGAGGAGATGGACTACCGCTTTCCCCTGCGGCTGTACATCAACCACAAGGACAGCGGCGCCGACGCCTCCGGTGTGTTTTTGCAGAAGGTGGAGAGTGCCACCGCCGAATTTATGCAGGACGCGGACAATCCCAGCCCCTGGATCTGCACCCAGCCGGCGCCCCATGACGGCCTCCCGGATGTGGCGTTGCTCACCCTGAACGATTTCACCGCCGCCAGCGGTGACACGGAGCAGGTCTGGTCCATCCGCATGAAAAACGGGGATACCATTACCATGCGCATGCCCATCTTCCTCCACCCCATCCCGGCCTGCCACTATTACCCGGAGGAGACGCCTATGGACACCGTGGAGCAGGTGCAGGCGCTGATCGATCAGGTGCCCGAAACGGTGGAATCTGACGCCGTGGTGTACCTCCATCTGCCCGCCGTCACCTATGAGGGCGGGCTGGTGATCGGGGAGCGGGCCATCAACCTCTACGGCAGCACCGAGGGGGAGGGCCGCACCACCTTCACCGGCAATCTTCAGGTCACCTATGAGGGCGGTTCAATTTCTTATTTTGACAATGTGGATTTTGCCGGTAACCGCACCGGCGTGGGCATCTCCGCGGAAGCCCGCGTCCATCTGAGAAACTGCAATATCTACGGTTGGAAGACCGGCGTGCTGGCCTACGGGGAGACCTGGGTCAACGCCCAGGAATGCCGGTTTGAGAACAACACCACCGGCTTCCACTTCAACGCCGTCAGCGGCGTCGTAAGCAACTACTCCTACACGGGCAATGAGTTCGTGGACAATGGCACCGCCGTTTTGCTGGAGAGTGTGCCCGGCGATTCCACGCTGTTCTTTGATGAGTGTCTGTTTGACGGCAACGGCACCGACATCGACAACCGCTGCGGGCAGAGCGTGGACATTTCCAAGGCCGTCTTTGAGTAAAGCACGGCAAACAAAAAAATCATACCGTAAAAACTCTTTTGAGATATGCTTTTGGGTTGGCACTGTCTTTTTTGCTGATGTCGGTCAGCGGGATTGGATCGTTGTTTGAAAACAACCATCCTTTTCGCGCTTTAATCACTTTCTCGCTGATTCTTGCAGCAATTTTTGAGGCTATTAACCAGGCATTTGCACTGGTTGAGAAAAGTAAACGAGAATTGCGGGATAAGGTCAAAGAGTTAGAAGAAGTTATTGAAAACCTCAAGACATCCAGTCAACCGCGGAAACGGACAGAGAGCAACAGCCTAAAATATTGGCGCTCACTCCTTACTATAAGAACGAAAAACGAAATGCAAGCCATACCAAGCCGCAGAGATTTTCAAAAATCTCTGCGGTTTTTTCGCCCATTTTTGCAAATCAACCATAGGGTGTTTAGCAGAAACACCAATCGTCCTGCCGAATAATTTTTTGTAAAAAGCAAAAAAGCGGGCAAAAAACGGCATTATGTTCGCTTTATTAGCGGAAAGGGAAAGCACCATTCTTCGTCTTAGACCCTTATAAAAAAAGATAGAAATCAAGGCCGCCAGAATATCTGGCGGCCTTAATTCATGCTCATGAACGTTTTTTGTTGTTGTCCTTATACGGTGTGCCCATTGGGCTTCAGGGACTTTTGTTATAGATACGAAAGGCAACTTTTGGAAATAGGAAATTACAACGAGCGAATTATCGGTCTTGTGTTTTATCAATTTCTAAAAGATGCTTATGATTTAAATCATCATATGCTTCGGATATTGTTTCAATTGTAAAGTGTGGTTTTATCTTTTTAACAGCGTTGCAAATCTCGCCTTTAGATTTTCCCCAATCATTATCAGAAAAAGAGAATGCGACAAAAACAATAGTGGAGTACAGTTCCAGCTCCTTAGCATTTTTTTTCCCAAAAGAGCTAATTACTTCACTAATTTCCTTGCTGTATTTGGAAAGAATTTCTGACTTTTCTTCTAAAATCTCTTTACTCCCATCTTTAGCAGTAATTTGATAGCCACTTATTCCATTTGAATAAGTAATAGGGGCTACCTGAATATAATCTGCAAACTCTGCATACTCGATATCACTCATAACAGCTTGACAATATGGGCCGTATGTATAAATTTCAAAATCATATCCCAAAGGAACTTTATATATCGCTTGTAGCAGATATAAAAATTTCATCATCCCGGTTTTTCCAATATTTGCGTCCCTTTTTGCTATCTCTGTTATGAAAGCCAGCCTTTCTTGTGTTTTCATTGCTATCTCCTTCACTTTTTCTCAACATAAAGACGTTTCATTCTTGGAGCATCAACCATGTGTCGAACAATTGGTGATATTCTACTCAGCTCTTTCACATAACCAGAAGTTTCGTCACAGATTAATATATCTTTATCGAGTTTGTACCATTTGGTTTTGGCTTCGTCTTCAAAGAAGTCCATGTCACCTTTTTGCTGAATTTCCGTCCTCAACCGATTAAGTTCCTCTTCTTCCTCAGGTTTAGGCAATAGGCTGGTCTCATAGACTTTCCGATAATGCCGGCGTTCTAGAATAATTTGTCCGTGCTTTCCACCGTATCCATCTTTCGTTTTTCCGTACATCGACCAATCATCAAGGCCAATGTACTTATCAAGATTTTCTGGTGTTGGATAGTATCCACCAAAGTCAGGATAAGCTTTATCTAAAATTTCTTTTACAGCACAACTAACGTGGTGGTCGTATGCTCTCCGAGTCTTATGGAAATAAACTTGGGAAAACATTTGGTAGCGGGCCAGTACAAGACTTTCGGCAATGTGCCATCCACCATCTTGTACTGCCAATACCAGAGCATCAGTATCTTGCATTTGACCGATGTCAATGCAATTAATAAGCCTGTTTTTATCGTATAATCCATAGTTGACCCCTGTATGAATGGAGTCCCTAAGAAGGTAATCTGCTCGATCTGCATCCAACTGGCCGGAAATAATACCCTTAAATAAGAGAAGAATGCCCTGAAACGCACATTTTGTCGAATCACCAAGAAGAGCTGTTACTTCTTCCGCTTTAATTTGATAATTGGCATTAATTGGGTGCTCCTCAATAATATCTCGGAAATACTTTTTAATAATGGCTATACTATACTCTTCGTGATCGTAGCGTTTATTTGTCCCGGGGACTTTGATTGGCATCAAGTTTTCTCCGGTATGCGAAAAGGGAGCATGGCCAATATCGTGCAGTAACGCTGCCAGCCGGATAATTTTACGATATCGATCAATACCGCCATCGGTAAGATGATATTGATCTGCAAGAAGGGCACGGGCTCTATCTTTATTGGTAATACTATTATATATGTCAGTAGCCATTTGCATCACGCCAATAGAATGTTCAAGGCGTGTATGTGTGGCTCCGGGATATGCCATGTCAGTTAATGAGAGTTGCTTGATCCTTCGTAGCCTTTGATAGACTGGATTATTTATTATTTCCCATTCTTGCTCATCGAGCTGAACGAAACCATAAACGACATCCCTAATTTCGTAAATGTTCTTACTCATATCACACCCATACTTTCCCCTATGATAAGGCGCAATTATTTATTACACTATCATAGCTTTTCCATTATGTCAAGGGCGATTAGAACATTTGTTCCATATAGAGCATTATTAAAATATAGATAGTAATAAGAGTGTGGAATAAGTTGCTTTTTGCTGAAAAATCTAAGCAAGTGTTAGAAAAATGTTAGAAAGCGCCAATTTTCCCCTTTGACCGGAAAAAGAGAAACCCCTGAAACCGTTGCGGTTTCAGGGGGTTATGGTTGCGGAGACAGGACTTGAACCTGCGACCTCCGGGTTATGAGCTGCGGCCGAGGCTGCTGTCGGCTGCTTTTGAGACCTTTCCGGGCCTATTTGGTCAAAATTGTTTGCTGTCCGCTCCGTTGGTTCCGTTGTCTGCTGCCTGCTCCGATCCCAGTCTGGGTCACGGTTTGGGTCAGGCCATAGAGTGGCGGTGAAGACAGGAATCTCCCATGATCAAACGGGAAGGTTCCCATCAAGCGTTTGGGAAGATTGTTCAATCGCTGTACAAGTTTTATGCTCAAAATCAGCGATTTGTTCCCAATATTGATCCATAGCCTGAAAGAGTTCCTTATGCAAATCGTCCGTTAAAGGATCAGCTTTTATGCTGTGCCGACGTGTAGCAAACAACCGTTTCCAACGCCACGTCTCTTTTTTGTCCGGCTGATTTAAGAGTGTGCTCAGCTGTTCACAGCAGTACAGTTGGTGTGCGGAGAGATTGTCACGCCCGACGGTCAAAACAACTTTGATAGAATTTCCATAGTTGACTACCTCATAGTAGTACATGCTTTTTGAGTTCCAACCACTCTTTTCCTCTTCAAGTTCAGGCAAGAGTTCCGTCATGTACGGTGTAGTGAATCGAATGTACGCTTTTCCAGAATATTGGGGATCAAAACTGATCCCGCCTGTGTGGGATTTCTCCTCGCACCATTCCTGCACGATGGATGAAATCTGCGAAGCAGTATCCGGGCGATTTTCATAAATCAAATCCAGCGCCTGACGGTGTTTGGCATAGATCTCTCTGCAAATTTTTTCAAGCTCACGGTCTCCCACAATATGCCTCCTGACTGCATCCAAATATTGGTCAATAAAAAATGAGACTTCTGCGGACAGCGTCTTTTCGGACTTGGCAGCCTCTACCACCTCTATGATCTGCTCATAGCTGATCGACTGCCAAGTGCCACAGGCGGTTTCCTCCTCTGGCTCTGTACCGCCCGGCGTGAGAAATACAAAAATTTTGTGATATTGCGGGTACTCTTTTTCCAGAAGCTCTTGATATCGGGCCAACTGATGATCGTGTTCCCCGGAGAAAACCTTGTTTTCTATGCAAAGCAGGAATCTTTCTTCATGAGAGACTGCAAGCAGATCGATATGCTCCCACTCCCGCAAAACGGTAAATCCATACAAGTCCATCAGGAGGGAATGGAAAACATCTGCCTGGGGCGAATTGATCACCAGTGTTTGCAAAAGCCTCCGCAGGACAGCATCCCCGAGACCGTGGTTCTCATTAGGATCAAGGAGCCATGCCAGCACGTTGCTGTGGCGGATCTCGGTGCCGGATATTTTCAGAACGTCAAAAAGATTAAAGCGATTGCTCCATTTTGACAATCTATCCAGGCACTGAATATCCAGCAACAAGTTCTGCAGCGCCTCTTTATCTGAGATCTCGTTTGATGTGCTTGGACTGCCGCTATACATGGTTACACCTCCAGATACTTGTTGCTTTTGATGCTGTCAATGATGGAATCCCGCAAGGACTGCGGGGACAGAACCTCTATATAAGGGAGGTACTGCAGCGCCCAAAACTTGACGCCATTCGGAGAAGCGGAGAAACTGGCGGTAAAGGTGCCGTCATGGTTATTCGTGATCCGAACATCCGTCCCAAACCGGTCCAGCACATACCGAAGTGTGAAATTCTCACAGCGCAGTTTGATTTCTTCCTGCTTTCCCACAAACGCATAGGTCACCTTTTGTACGGAGTCCAAACAGGCGTTTTTGGCATCGATGGCAACAGGTTCATTCAGAAGGAAGATGTCCCTCATCAAATCGATTCGGTACAGGCTGGGCGTTGAAAAACCATCTTTGATGTTGATCAAATAGTAATGCTCGTTCTCACATACCATTCCATAAGGGCTGACGGTATAGGGCTTTTCCCTCCGGGGGTGAAGCTGCTTGTCCAACCCATATTCCAGATATGTAAATGAGACTTTTTGCTTTTTTGAGATGGCCTCATCCAAAAGCTCAATATTCAGAAAGACCTCCGCATTCTGCGTTTTTCGCTCCTGCCTTACAACTGTCAGATTTTTATACTGCTTTCGTTCATGAACACTGAGAAAGCCTTGCAGCTTTTGAATCAAATATTGTGTTTGCTTGGCCGGAATATAATCGAAGGAATAGACCGCATCCATCAGGAGACGCACTTCCGCAGCCTCAAATTCGCGGCTGCGCAGATAATAGCCCTTCTTGTTTTCATCGTAAACAGAAATGTCATACCCCAGATTGCACAGAAGATCTATGGCGCTGTATACGGTGCGGCGGTCCAGTTCCATATCATACAAAGCAGACAGTTTGCCAATGATCTCCCGCATGGACAGGATATGGTTCTCATCAGAATATTCTTTCAAAATCTGAAGAAGGCAGATGGCGTTGGCCCGATCCGTCATCATGACATCCACTCCCAGCCTGATTGTTGCCTGTATCTTAACATATGTGTGTAAATTTGTCCAACGCCTGCGAGCGGAGAAGCATAGGCGGCTACCGTTTACCAGCGCCCCGATGATTTCGCATCAAAGTTGGACGGAAGATTTCTCATGGAGTGTGGGCAATGTCCTGCACTTCCCGAAAAGCACTTGGTTCATAAATGGAAAACCAGGCCAGCCGCACAGCATTCATAACGACAGATGAATTATGCGCTCTGGGAAACAGATACTCCGTGTTTTGCGCCGCATGAAAAAAGAAGCCGCCATCGTTTATTCCCTGTGTAAAAACGGGGTATGCATCTGCTGGCATGCGGGCAAATCTCCCGCACCGCATATTGTCGGCTGTTTGGAAAGCGTCCTTTGGAGGCAGACCCTGACGGATCAGATACTCCATTACGGAATCGCGGTCACTGAATGTCAACGCTGTGGACAAATCCAATGCACTCGAATGGCGAACGCTCATATGCATAACGCCATACAGCGAGACAAGTCTGGAAAAAGATAATCCGCTCTTGGAAGCCCGTCTCCAAAAAGTAAATCTGTCACTGAGCAGTTCCTCCGAAGCGCAAAGACCAGTTGTGCAGAGCAGATTACCTGCGTCAGCGGTATCATACTCAATTGCTCTGCAAAATGCGTTATATATAGCCGGGTTATTCATCGGAATCGAGGATAGCTCAACGCCGGTAACGTCCGACAGCCATTCCAGCTTTCTTAGAAAAACACTGTCATGGACAAGAATACGCGGCGCAGGCAGATCGCAGTCGTATTTCACTCCCGGTACAATATAGTTTGGATGCCCGGGGTATGTGAGTTGCATCCACTCTGCATGACTCAGGGTTTCTGAATTGCAAAGATACCAGCCTGCAAACCGACCATCGCTGAATGCAAGCGGTGTAAGAGGAGAATATTTTTTCAAAGCCTGCTCTGTTATTTGGATTCCCTTCGGAGTCATCCTAAACTCCCCAAAGGCTGGTGGGCAAGTTCCATCCCACCCGGTGAACCATGCAACATGTAAATGATGTCCGTCACCTTCCATGGGAGTGCGGCAGAGGGGGCAATCCTGCGGCGGTAAATCAAATCCATCCAAAACGTCCGATACAAAGATTACCCGCTTGCAGTGAGGACAGCGGTAATGTGGCGGGAGGGGATTGATCTCTGTGATACCTAATAAGTAGGCGACAAATGAGTTGCCAACCGTGCCAAGACAGATCTGTAATGCGTTGCAGTGCTGGAGCTCCAGGCAGATGCCGCTTGTGGACAAGTAGTCTTCGGAAAAGACATTTACGGTAATATTTTGAAGTTCCTGCTGCAGTCTGTTGAAAATGACATCCGGCAAAGCAGCACCATAGCGGTCTGCGCAGATACTCCAGACTTTGCGCATCAATTCTTCCCCCATGGAAGTATCCCCTCCGATTCATGCGGTTTTTGGGCCAACGTTGGTTTCTGAGATTACGATTTTAAATCGCTTTTGCGAAAACATAATAGAGCACAGGCTTGTACAAAAGTCTGTACAGCTCGGATTCGGAGTGCTGAGAAAGGTGCATGAACGCAGCGGAACGCTGGTGCAAAAAATGCACCGCTGTAATCAAAGAAGAACTTATTGGCACAGGAGGGAACGATGAGTGTCCATTCACACCTTGGTTGGCCTTGTGAGCCGTTGTGTGCGACTTTGCCGGGAGAATCGGGAACAGACACCGGCCAGGGCTGTGAGGACGGATTTGGGCCGGTTTCCGGGAGCCGACGGAGGACGAAAGCTGAGGCAGGATAAAGAACAGGCGTCAAGTGCGACGCTCTGTTCGGTCACTTCTGCCCGCAGTGCGGGCAGTTATGGGGGTTTTCAGGGTGTACCCAAATGGGGTCAAAATTGAAAGAATGATATTACTTCTGCGGTCGTTATCCCCCAAAGCCTACTCCTGTAAGAAAATAATGGGGGTCATGCCCCAGAAAAGATGCTATCGTAGGCAAAAAGACATCTTCCGCTCTGCCGAACGTCAGAGTGGGAGATGTCTTTTTTGCAGACGAACACGCTCAAGAATTGCGTCGCAGTAGACAAAGAACAGGAACTTTTCTGCCTCCAGCATTTGCACCACCCTCGCTGCACCAGATGGGGAGGAAATATATGAACAAAACGAAGACACCAAAGAATAGGCTCTCTCGATAATGAAACTCTTAACTTTCTGATAACTCTCCGCTTTTGGGCTGGCTATTGCCGCTCCTTTCGGGTATGGTGTGTTGCTGAATAGGAGGTGGCACACCATGTACGACTATATGAAAGCACTTTATCACAGATTTGAGACTCCATCGGAGCGAATGACTGCTCTGGAAAAGGCGGCAAACAAGACCCACAGGCTGCTGGCCAACAGATTGGCTAAGCCAGAGAGAAAAATGCTCCTGCGCCTTGTAGACCTGGAAGCTGCCCTGCGGGACCAGACTTGCCTGAACAGCTTTATGTCCGGTTACCGTCTGGCCCAGGGTATCCAGCAGGAATTGCTGGCAGACCAGCCGCCCTACAACTTCGAAGACGAAGATGAGCGGCAAGCCTGCGAGATCGCAAGAGAGGAGGGCTGTGACTATGGCAAAGAAACGAGCCAACGGTGAGGGTAGTATCCGCAAGCGCAAGGATGGCCGCTGGGAGGGCCGCTACACAGCAGGACATGACCCGGTAACAGGCAAGACCATCTACAAAAATGTCCTTGGCAGGACCCAGGCAGAAGTCAAAGAAAAGCTGAAACGGGCTATCGAGGATTCTGCGAAGCTGGATATGAGCAAAATGGGTCAGTACACCGTAGGACAATGGATGGACATCTGGTTTGAAAACTACGCCAAAATCAAAGTGCGGCCATCCTCTCACCAGACCTATCGGGGTTACATCGAGAATCACATCAAACCCAACATCGGCAGCATTCCGTTGAATAAACTCACTTCTTTGGAATTGCAGAAGCTCTACAAAAAGCTGTTGGGAAATGGGAGAGTGGAGCGTATCGAATCCAAGAAGCAGCCCAAGGGCCTCAGCGCCAAGACAGTGCGGAATATCAACCAGATTATCGCCTCTGCCTTGAATCTGGCAATCGAGCATAGACTCATCCTGACCAACCCCGCCAACGCTTGTGCTCTCCCAAAGCTCGAACACCGGGAGATGAAAACGCTTCCCGTCGAGCAGCTGACATCTTTCCTGCGGGAGGCAAAAGAGAGTGGTGTATTCGAGATGTACTATATCGAACTGGCTACCGGCCTGCGCCGGGGAGAACTGCTTGGGCTGAAATGGAGCGACATTGATTTGGAACATGGCAGTCTCCGGGTACAGCGGCAAATCGCCCGCATCGACGGTGAGATCGTGGAAGCCCCACTGAAAACGAAAAACGCCTACCGCACCCTACCGCTGTCGGCGGATGCAACAGACGTCCTGAAAGCACAGAAGAAAAAATGCGGCAACAGCCAATACGTATTTCCATCCCCCACAGGTGGCCCCATCTCTCCGGACAGTGTCCTCCATATGCTCCACCGGGTGCTGAAGCGGGCAGGTCTGCCAAAAGTCCGTTTCCACGACCTTCGACACACCTTCGCCACGCTGGCGCTCCAGAACGGCGTAGATATCAAGACCGTCTCCGGGATGCTGGGCCACTTCTCGGCGGGATTCACCCTGGACACCTACGCCCATGTCACCACTGCGGCACAGAAAGAAGCAGCCAATACCATGGGAGGAGTTCTGAGAGTGGCGGCAAATAGCTGAAACCCCGAAAACTGGACAAATAATTTGACTCATGCTCTACAAAAAAATGATAGAAAAGAGCAAAAAAACCAGCCGGACGTGCTAAATAGTCCGGCTGGTGCTTTCCGAATCTATCCGCGTTTGGGTCACGGCTTGGGTCAGACCGCTGACCTTAATTTTTCACCTAATCTATTCGGAGCCTAAAGTGCAAAAAAACACCTGATTTCATATGAAATCAGGTGTTTTATGGTTGCGGAGACAGGACTTGAACCTGCGACCTCCGGGTTATGAGCCCGACGAGCTACCAACTGCTCTACTCCGCGATATTTAAAAAGTGGTGCCGGTGACCGGACTCGAACCGGTACAGTATCGCTACCGGGAGATTTTAAGTCTCCTGTGTCTACCATTCCACCACACCGGCAGCTTGTCGGCATTAATTAGAATACCACATTTGCCTGCACAGTGTCAAGGTCTTGCGCAAAAAACTTTGAAAAATCTTTCGGGGGGATTCGACAGCGGCGGAATCCGTCGGATTTTGAGGGCTGTCAGGTTAAAAAGGAGCCGCCCGGCACTGCGCCGCGCGGCCCAAACGGGTGGGATATTGGAAAGCTTCCGATGATTATGATACATCCTTTCTGCCTATTTGTAAATGGGAGCCTTTGCCGAAAAGGCACTTCTTTTGCCGAAAAGCGCAGTTGGAAACAATTTGTGAATCTTGAGACTTCCTCTTTGCAAGGACAGATGTTTGTGTTATACTACACATAAGAGAGGACGACTTCTCTCTTTCACACGAAAGGAGCGATCTCGATGAAGTACACCTACGCCTGCAAGAAAGTCTCCCTGAACGATTCCATCAAGGAGTACGCCGAGAAGAAGATCTCCAAGCTGGAGCGCTATTTCCGGGAGGACACCACCGCATTTGTGACGTTCTCCGTGGAGAAGGACCACTTGTGCACGGTGGAGCTCACCATCCGTGGCGGCGGCACGCTGCTGCGTGCCCAGACAGAGGCGCCGGATGGGGATATGCGCGGGGCCATTGACGCCGCGGTGGGATATATCGAGCGCCAGATCCTGAAAAACAAGACCCGCCTGGCCAAGCGCCTGCGCAGCGAGGGCTTTCCGCCTCCCGCCCCTGCGGATGATTTTGAAGTAGCTGAGGAAAAGGAGTTCAACATCGTCCGCACCAAGCGTTTCTCCGTCAAGCCCATGAGCACGGAGGAGGCTATTTTGCAGATGAATTTGTTGGACCATGACTTCTTCGTCTTCCGCAGCAGCGAGGATGACAGCCTGTGCATCGTCTACCAGCGCAAAAACGGCGGCTATGGCCTCATCGTCACCGACGAGGAGGAATAACTTCACCGATTCGGGAGGACCGCGTAGCGGTCCTCCCTTTTTTGCCTTGCGCGAACAGAAGATACCTGGTATACTACAAGAGACTTCCCCGTGAAAACGGGCAAAAATTCAAAAAAGAAAGAACTATTTTCATGAAGACGATATTTTTAGTGGACGGCGACAACAACATCGGCACCGGACTGAAGGGCATTGACATGCTCTCCGAGCAGGACGCCGTTCTGGTGTTTTACCAAAAGACCGGCTTGGCCCTCAGCCGGCTGCAAAAGCTGTGTGCCGATACGAAGGCGGAGGTGCAGTATATCGAGAGCGTCCGGGGCGGCAAAAACTCCATCGACTTCCAGATCATCACGGAGCTGGGCGTGCTGGTGGGTAAGGGCGAGGCGGATTATGCCTACGTGATCAGCCAGGACAAGGGATACGAGGCCTCCATTGATGCCTTGCGGGCCCGGTACGGCACTGCCTTCCGGGAGGTGGCCCTGCGGCCCTCCATTGAGGAGTGCTTGTGCCTGCCTTTTGTGCGGCGGGCCGCTGACCGGGGACAACTGTGCAACGCCCTAGTGAAGGAATACGGTGCCATCCAGGGCAATGCCCTGTACAACCATCTCAAGGAGATCTTTCAGGGACCGGAGCCGGCAGCAGAGCCGGAACATCCCGCAAAGCCAACCCGCGTTCGCCGGGGAGGCCACCGGAGAAAGACGGCGGAAAAAACGGAAGAGGCGTGACCTGAAAAAGGGACGGCGTGGATCATCCATGCTGTCCTTTTTTTGTGCCCGCCGGCGGGAGCGTTGCCGCAAGGAAGTTTGTTCGACAAAAAACGAAGTTATTCGACAAACTTCTTGTTTTTCGCGGCGGCTTTTGTTATGCTATTAGTATTGCAGCCAGGGTTTTCCACGGTTGACCGCCCCCGGGCGCGCAAATGCTACATTCAGTGCCCAGGGCACCAGAAAGGAAGTCCACCATGGAACAGGAGTCCAAAGAGCAAGCCAAATTGTTTCCCGGTATCGCAGCGCAGCTGCGCAATACGCTCAGTACTTTACAGCTGGCAGCGGCCCAGCTGGCTCCGGCGGCGGCGCGGGAGCAAGACCCGGATCTGGATGCGAAGGCAGCGCTGCTGGACCAAAGCTGTTACAGCTTGCTGCGGCTGGCAGTGAATCTCACCGACGCTTCCCTGCTGACCAGTGGCCAGCAGCTGCCTCTGAAGGATGCGGATGTGGCGGCTTTGGTGAAGGAGTTGTGCCTGCGAGCGGAGCCTCTGGCGGGAGAGTTGGGATTGACGCTGCGCTTTGTCTCTCCCCTGGAGCGGCACATCTGCGCCGTGTCGCCCTACCATCTGGAGCAGCTGGTTTATCAGCTGTTGTCCAATGCGTTTAAATTCACCCCCGCCGGCGGCACGGTCACGGTGGAGCTGCGCAGAAGCGGAGGCTTTTTGCGGCTGTCCGTGGCGGATACCGGCTGCGGCATGGCGGAGGATAAGCTGGAGACGCTGTTTGACCGCTACCTTCATGAAGGACTGATGGACCCCCGGCCCCATGGCCTGGGATTGGGCCTGTCCCTGTGCCGCCGCATTGTGGAGGGCCACGGTGGCAGCATCATGGCGGAGTCCCGGCCGGAACAGGGAAGCCGGTTTACAGTCTCCCTGCCGGACCGGCGGGCGGACAGCGGCGATGTGTCCGACATCCCCCTGGAATACGGCGGCGGCTTCAACAAAACGCTGCTGGCGCTGGCGGATGCCTTGCCGGCAAAGGCCTTTTTGCTGCGCAATGAAGATTGAATCCCACGGGCCGCGGTGAAAGCCGCGGCCCATTGTTTTCTTTTCGGGAATAATACGCTACAATAAGAGCGAACACTTTTTGAACGGAGGGATCCCCATGTCCCAAAAGCGCATTATCCTGGCCATGAGCGGCGGCGTGGACAGTGCCGCAGCGGCGCTGCTGCTGCGGCAGGCGGGTTATGACGTGTCCGCCGTCACGCTGCGGCTCCACCGGGAAACAGACCGCCCCGGCATCTGTGGTGCCGGCGACGACATCGACTTGGCCCGGTCCGTGGCGGCGTCCATGGGGATCTCCCATACGGTGGTGGACCTGTGCGGGTTGTTCCGGGACACGGTCATGGCCCGTTTTGTTTCCGAATATGCGGCTGGCCGGACGCCTAATCCCTGCGTGGACTGCAACCGGGAGATCAAATTCGGTGCCCTGCTGGACTGGGCGCTGGATCATGGAGCCGATGGCTTGGCCACCGGGCATTACGCCCGGGTGGAGCACGACAGGGCCAGCGGCCGCTGGCGGCTGCTGCGGGGCGTGGACCGGCGCAAAGACCAGAGCTATTTTCTCTTTCAGCTGACCCAGTTCCAGCTGAGCCGCCTGCTGCTGCCGGTGGGCGGCTATGAAAAGCCCGCCATCCGGGCGCTGGCGGAGGCCCACGGTCTTCGCAACGCCCAAAGGCCCGACAGCCAGGACATCTGCTTCGTCCCCGGCGGGGACTATGCCGCTTTTTTGAAGGGTCAAGGGGTGGAGCTGACCCCCGGCGACTTTGTGGATGAGAGCGGCCGGGTGCTGGGCCGCCACCGGGGACTGGAGCGATATACCACCGGCCAGCGGAAGGGGCTGGGTGTCAGCGCCGGGGTGCCGCTGTATGTGCTGCGAAAGGACCTGGAGCGGGGCACTGTGGTGCTGGGGCCGGACAGCGCCCTCTATACCCGAACCCTGACGGCGGCTCGGGTCAACTGGATCGCCATCCCCTCCCTGGAGGGACCCATGGCGGTCACCGCCAAGACCCGGTACAGCCAAGGGGAAGCCGCCGCCGTCATTGAACCGCTGCCCGGCGGAAGGGTCCGGGCGGTGTTTGAGGAGCCCCAGCGGGCCGTCACCGCCGGGCAGGCCGTGGTGTTTTACGACGGCGAGGCCGTGGTGGGCGGCGGCATCATCGAATAATGCGGGTGGAAAAAGGGCGCCGCGAAAGCGGCGCCCTGAAAGACTCTATCGTTCACTGATCTGCCAAATATCCTGAAAGATCAGGTCGTCCACGTCCCGTTTGTCGATCATCGCTGTGTCCTCCTTTGCAGTTGCTTACCTGCCAGTATATGCGGCCGGAGCGGAAAAATCCCACGGAAACGCGGAGGAGTGGCAATAAATTTGGAAAAGCAAAACAGCGCACCGGAGAGTTTCCGGTGCGCTGTGCGGTTATTTGCGTCTGCGGCCGCCGCCCCGCTTGCCGTCGATGCTACGGTTCAGGTCGGCCATTTTCCCCTCGGAGGAGCTCAAAAACTGTTTGAGCTTGTCCTCAAACGACTGGTCGCCGGAGGGAGGCAGCGGCTGCTGCCGGGAGGCGAAAGCCGGACGGCTCTGCTGCTGGGCGGGCCGGGGCGCACCGCCGGCGGGGCGTGGACCGCCATTCATGCCGGGGCGGGAACCCCGGGAAAGAGGCCGCTCCTGAGGCGGCAGCGCTTTTTTAATGGAAAGATTGATCTTTCCGTTCTCTGTGGACAGGACCAGCACCTTGACGGCCTGACCCTCCTGCAGAAAATCATGTACATCGTTGACAAAACTGTTGGCGATCTCGGAAATATGTACCAAACCGGACTTCCCATTGTCCAGGGCGACAAACGCGCCGAATTTGGTGATCGAGGTCACCTTGCCTTCTACAATGCTCCCAACCTGAGGCTCCATATGGTATATTGTTTCTCCTTCCGGTGATTTTCCGCGACCGTCGAACCGGGCACGAAATGAAAATAAAGGGCCGGTGCTGGCACAAGCGGGGGAGCGGAACGCCACCCTCGCCGCCCGGCACCGGTCAATTGCTCGTATCGTAAAACACCCGCTCTCCAGGATAGACAAGGCCCAGCTCCTCCCGAGCCATTTCCTCCATCTTTTCCTGGGTGTTGCCCTGGGCGATATCCGCGGCCAGGGCGTCATTTTCCTGCTGCCTTGCTTGGACCTGGGCGGCCAGAGCGTCCTTTTCCGCCTCGGCGGCGCGGACCTGCTCCTGCAGGTGGAACAGCTGCCAGCCGATGCCGCCCACCAGGAGCAGCACCAGCAGCTTTGTCAGAAAACTGGAGCGGACCCGCTGCTTTTTTTGCTTTGCCGCCTTTGCCATGTGGTCCGCCTCCTCTGCCATGAAATACTTTACAGCTATTTTTTATTATTGTATAGCATTTTCCTGCAAAATAAAAGAGATTTTTTCCGCGGCGGGCCACTTTTTTGCAAAAATTTTTCAGCCACCGGAGAGGAAGGGACATCAAGCGCAGAAAAAATGCCAGAGTATCCACCCAAAAATCCCACAGGGGCCGCAGCAGCGAGGACAGCAGGCAAAAAAACAGCACCGCGCCACCCAGAGCCCCCAGCACCACGTATCCCCGCAGCAGACCCGCCGCCTGGCGGAGAGTGAAGAAAAACAGGCCGATGCCCACAGCCAGACAGTACAGGGTGTCCCACAGGGCGGCGGAGCGGGGCAGGCGCAGCCGGAAGGCCCGCAGCAGGTCATAAAGCAGCCCCGCCGCCAGGCCCAGCAGCACCGACTGGCCGAACAGGGCCAGCTGCCTGGAGATCTGGATCTCCATGGCCTTACCCGAACAGGCGCCGGAGGAAGCCGCCCTGCTCCCTGCCGCCCTCCTCATAGGCAACAGAGTCGATGCGGCCGTCCACATGGAGCTCTCCCCCATCCAGGGACAGCTTGCCGATGTGCAGATCCTCTCCGGTGACCACCAGAACGCCGGCGGAGGTGGACATGACGATGCCGTTTTCGTCGAACCGCTCCACGTCCTCCACCCCGGAGACGGTGAGCCTTTCCCGGCCCACCAGCTCCAGGCGGTGGCCGGCGGCGGGTACGCCAGTAAAATCGTTCATTTCATCGTCCCTCCCCTGTCCCCATGATATGGGCGGACGGGACGAAATATTACCGGCCGATCTCCCGGTACAGCGTTACCGCGTCGGCCTGCTTCACGGTCTCCTGGACGGATACCACCTCCACGCACAGCGTCCGCTGGCCGAAGCGCAGGGAGATCTGGTCCCCCACCTTCACGTCATAGCTGGCCCGGGCGGGCTTGCCGTTGACAGTGACCAGACCGTTGTCACAGGCCTCATTGGCCACGGTCCGCCGCTTGATGAGACGGGAGACCTTCAAATACTTGTCCAAACGCATGAAATGACCTCCAAACAGGGACTGCCGGCACACTGTGCCGGCAGCTTTTTGATCCAGATGATTTCCTGAATTACTTGGAGATGCTGTCCTTCAGAGCCTTGCCGGCCTTGAACACGGGCACCACGGAAGCGGGGATCTCGATGGACTCCTTGGTCTTGGGGTTGCGGCCGATACGGGCGGCGCGCTTCTTCACCTCGAAAGAACCAAAGCCCACCAGCTGGACCTTCTCACCTTCCTTCAAAGCGGCGGTGATGGTGTCCAGAGTGGCGGAGACGACTGCCTCGGCTTCCTTTTTGGAAACATCCGCGGAAGCGGCAACGGCATTGATGAGTTCAGCTTTGTTCATGGAACATATCCTCCTGAAATTTTAACTTCTTGTTTTATTTCTTAACGCGGAACGCGCGATTAAGACTTCTCTTTTGTTTTGGCCTCCCGCCACAGCGCCAGCAGCTCCGCCTCGCCGCAGCCGGAGAGGGGCTTGTCCGCTGCTTCCTCTACAAAGCGGAAACGGCTGTCAAACTTGTCGCAGGAGCGGTGGAGGGCATCCTCCGGGTCTGTGCCGCTCATCTGACCGATTTTGGCGGCCATGAACAGGACATCGCCCAGCTCCTCCCGGAGGCCGTGGGGAGCGTCTGCCGCCGTTCCGGACTCCATGGCGGCGCGGAGCTCCCGCACCTCCTCCTCCAGCTTGTCCAGAGCCTGGAGGGGATCCTCCCAGTCAAAGCCCGCCTTGGCGGCTTTTTTCTGGACCTTTTCCGCCCGCCACAGGGCGGGCAGGGTGTGAGGCACGGCTTCGATGGCGTCAGCCGTGGAGGACTGGCCCTTTTCCGTGCGCTTCAGCTTTTCCCAGTTTACCAGCACCTGGTCGGAATTATCCACGTGGACGGTGCCGAATACATGTGGATGGCGGTACACCATTTTCTGGGCCACGCCGTCCACCACGTCCGCCATGGTGAAGCGGCCCCGCTCTTCCTCAATGGTGGCGTGGAACACCACCTGCATCAAAACGTCCCCCAGCTCCTCGCACATATCCACCGGGTCGTCCCGGTCCAAGGCGTCCAGCGCCTCATAGGTCTCCTCCAGAAAATTCCGGCGGATGGACTGGTGGGTCTGCTCGGCGTCCCAGGGGCAGCCCCCAGGAGACCGAAGAAGCCGCATGATCTGGAGAAAATCCGCCCAGTCATAGCGGTGCTTACATTGAAAATCTACCATACATTGCCTGCCTTTGCAAGATAATTCATTGAAGGAAGGGAATTTTCCCAAAAATCTCTCATTTCAAGTGCAGAAGTTTAATAAGCATCTCCCCCTTGGGGATGGAGCGCACGTCATCTGCCCGCAGGATGCGCAGGGCAATGATCAGCACAGCGTATACCACTACGCCAGCCAGAATGCCACACAGCGTTGCAGCCGCGTTGGCCATATAGGCGGAATGGCCGCTGAGGGCCCGGGACGCAAAGCCGTACACCGCCCAGGCCGCGCCGCCCATCAACAGGGAAGCCAGAATGGGCTTGGCGAAGAGTTGGAGATATTTCGGCTTCTCCGGCGAGTATTTCCAGACGAAGAACAGGTTCAGCACCACGATCACCATATAGCAGCAAAGGGTAGAAATCGGCGCGCCGTGGATGTTGATATCAGGGTTCCCCACCAGGATATAATTCATGACGATCTTGGTGAGGCCGCCGAGGACGACGGTGAAGATGGGCAACTTCTCCTTGCCGTAGGTCTGCAAAATAGCGTTGGTCAGGATCATCAGGCAGACAAAAATGCCCGCGATGCCCAGGACCCGCAGATGGGGTCCCGCCGCCAGGGCCCCCTCGTACTGGGCGGGCAGCACCAGCACCATAATTGGGGTGGCCAGGGCGCTGAGGCCCACGCCCGCCGGCAGAGCCAGCATGGCGATGATGCGGAAGGAGGTGGAGATGGTGCGGTTCGCGCCCGCGTAGTCCTTTTTCGCCAGCGCCGCCGCCGCGAAGGGGATCAGGCTCATGGTGACGGGATAGACGAAGGAGGCCACCATGTTCACCATGTCCATGGCGTAGGAGTACTGGCCCTTCAGGGCGGACGCCGCCACCTCCGTCAGGCCCAGGCCACTTTGCAGCCGCCCAAGAATGATCTTGGTGTCGATCATGGTGATGATGCTCATGGCGGAGTTGCTGAGGGTGATGGGGATGCCGATGGCCAGGATGCTCTTCATGATGGCGCCGCTGCTGCCGGGCACGTCCAGCGCCTTCTCACGGCTCCGGTGGGTCAGCAGATAGGCCACCAGGAAGCACATGGAGATGATGGTCCCCACAGTGACGCCCAGGATCGCGCCGGCGGCGCCGATGTCCAGGCCGGAGCCCAACTGCAGTACATACCACGCCAGCGGCAGGCCGATGCCCACCTTGCACAGGGCCTCCAGCACCTGGGAGATGGCGGTGGGCGTCATGTTGCCCTGCCCCTGGGTGTAGCCCCGCATGCAGGCCAGCAGGCACACGCAGAACACGGCGGGGGCCAGGGCCCGGATGGGCTGGCTGGCCATCTCGTTGTTCTGGAAGGCCGCCAGCTGCTCCGCCCCGAAGAACATCAGCAGCGAGCCCGCCAGGCCCAGCGCGAAAAACAGCCAGATGGCGGTGCGGAAGATCTTCTGCTTCTGGTTCTCCCTGCCCTGGGCGTGGGCCTGGCTGGTCAGCTTGGAGATGGCCAGGGGAAGGCCCGCCGTGGAAATGGTCAGCAAAACGTTGTAGATCTCATAGGCGGTGTTGAAATAGGTCTTGCCGATATCGCCCAGAATGTTGTTCAGCGGCAGCTTGTAAAACGCGCCGATGATCTTCACAATGGCCACGGCGGAGGCCAAAATGGCGGCGCCGCCTAAAAAGGACTGCTTTTTTTGATTGGACATGAAAAATTTACCTCGAAATCACAGAAAGATGCGCTGGATGGGTTCTCAATTACTCTATGGAAAAAGGCGGCGCCTTATAACCGGGCCAGACACGCCTTTACCAACGCGGAGAACCGGGGGCCCGCCGCCTGACCGGCGGCGATGACCTCTTCGCCGGAGAGGGGCTGGTTCAGCACGCCGGCGGCCATGTTGGTGCACAGGGTGAAGCCCAGCACCCGCATGCCGCAGTGGCCAGCCACGATGGCCTCCGGCACCGTGGACATGCCCACGGCGTCGGCACCCAGCAGCTGGGCGGCCCGGACCTCGGCGGGAGTCTCGTACTGAGGACCGGGGAAATACATGTAGACGCCCTCCCGCAGGGGAATGTCCAGGGCCTTGGCGGCCTGCCGGGCTACATCCCGCAAAGCGGGGGTGTATACCCGGCTCATGTCCGGGAAGCGGGGGCCGAACTCGTCCACATTGGCGCCGCACAGGGGGCTGACGCCGAAGAGCTTGATATGGTCCGTGATGAGCATGATGTCTCCCACGGAGAACGTCTGGTTCACGGCGCCGGCGGCGTTGGTGACCACCAGGGTCTCCGCGCCCAGCAGCCGCAGCACCCGCACGGGATAGGCCACATCCGCGAAAGACCAGCCCTCATAGGTATGAAGGCGGCCCTGCATGACGGCTACCCGCTTACCGGACAGCTGGCCGAACAGAAAGCGTCCCTTGTGGCCGGGAGCGGTGGAAAACTTCATATGGGGCACCTCGTCGTAAGGGACCACGATGGGGTCCTCCACGGCGTCACCCAAAGCACCCAGGCCGGAGCCCAGGATCAGCAGTACCTGGGGGCGAAAGTCGCCCAGCCGCTGCCGCAGCGCCTGGGCGCTGGCCTCATACTGCGCATAGGTATACAGTTCCATACAGGGCCTCCTTTACAGCTTCGCGCCGCATTCCCGGCAGAACTGGTCGCCCTCCCGGTTCACGGCGCCGCAGACGGAGCACCGGGCGGCTTCTTCCCGGCGGCCCAGCAGGGCGTTTACCTCCGCCAGACGGGCATTGAGGTCATCGATCTCCTGGAGCTTGTCCAGCAGGACATCGGAATCCGTGGGGGTGCCGGTGTGGGTGGCGTAGATCATCTCGCCCACGGTTTTCATCTGGGCGCCGATCTGAGACTTCAGGTCCGCCGCCCGGATGTTCAGCTTGGCGGTGGACAGCAGTGCCTCCGCCTTTTTGCCCACGCCATAGGCGGCGTCGGCAGCGGTGTCACTGACCTGGCCGGCGGTACGCTGGATGGTGCGCAGCAGTTCCTGCAACGTTTCGTTCATGAAAAACCTCCTGACATGGCGGGCGGACTGCCCATAAGATCAAAGGTGGGAGCGCTCAGTGATTGTCGTAAATGGAGCCGCCGATGAATTCCCGGGCCAGGGAATCGGAGGCCACGTACTTGGCCTCCAGGGGTTCGATTTTCTCAAAGCCCCGCAGCATGTCGTCCACCACGCTGTACTTCCCGGCGGGGATGGCCTCCAGCAGCGGCACCACCATGGGCTTGAGGACGGCGAACTCAAAGGCCAGAGAGGAATCAAACATCAAATTGGCGTTCTCCTTGTAGGGAGAGATGTACAGCTTTTCGCCCCGGCGGACATTGGACCACATCTTCAGAGTGAACGCGGCGTCGCTGCCCCGGAACTGATAATCCCGGACGATGCGGCGGCACAGCCGCAGCCAGGCGTGGTCAAACACCACGGAGCCGTCCTCGTCCCGCAGACTGCTGCGGGCGGCGATATACAGCTTGAAGGCCCGGGGATTCTTGCCCACGATGATGTCGTTCAGGGCGTGGATGCCCTCGAAAATGGCCAGCTCGTCAGACCCCAGACGCATGGGCTGGGACAGGATGTCCGAGCGCATCTGCCGGGAGAACTCGTATTTGGGCACGTGGATGGTCTCGCCCCGGTCCAGCATGGCGAAGTGGCGGTTTAAAAGATCCACATCCAGGCAGAAGGGGGACTCATAGTCAATGGCGCCCTCCCGGTTTCGGGGAGCCGTCTCCGGGTCGATGGTGTTGAAATAGTTGTCCATGGACACCGTATGGGTCTCAATGCCCATTTTTTCCAGCTGCTCCTCGATCTTCAACGCCGTGGTGGTCTTGCCGGACCCAGAGGGGCCGGACAGCAGGATGATGCGGGATTCGGCCCGGTGGTCGGCGATCTTCTGGGCCGCGGTCTCCACCTTTTTGTGGAAAGCGGCGTCGCACTCGTCCACAAAGGCCTGGGGGTCGCTGCGAATGCCTTCATTCAGCTGCTTCAGAGAATACGCCATGGAAAACGCTCCTTTCAAAGGTCCAGATTGTTGTAGAACGCGGCGAAGGCCGCCTGGTTGGCAAGGCTCTTTTCCGGCCGTTCCGTGTACTCCTTGGGATATTTCAGGTTGAATGCCCGCTCGATGTGGTTGGTGCCCGGCTCCACCATTTTCGTGGACCCACCGGCGCCGAAGGACAAAATGGAGCACAGCTCCGACATGATATAGATGTTGTACAGGCACTGGGCGCCGGCGCGGCTCCAGCCGATGTTCTCAAAGCTGCCGGACATGTATTTCTGCCGGTACAGGTAGTAGGGGGAAAAGCCGGCGGTGCGGAGGGTGGGGGCGGCGTAGTCCAGCATGTCCGCCACCGCCTCGGGGGCGGGGATGCGCAGCCCCTCCAGCAGGATGCGGCTGCCCTTTTTCAGCGCCAGGGTGTGGACGGTGACATTGTCCGTGCCAAAGGCGATGCAGGCGTCCAGGGACCGGCGGAAGCCCTCGGGCGTGTCCTCCGGCAGGCCCGCGATCAGATCCATGTTCACATGGGGAAAGTCGTATTTTCCCACCAGCTCCATGGCGGCGGACAGCTCCGCGGCGGTGTGGCGGCGGCCGATAGCCCGAAGGACATGGTCCTCCATGGTCTGGGGATTCACGGACACCCGGTCCACCCCGTGGGCTTTTAAAACCGCCAGCTTTTCGGCGGTGATGGTGTCGGGCCGGCCGGCCTCCACAGTGACCTCATCACAGGCGGAGCGGTCAAAGGCCTCCTCAAAGGCCGTCAGCACCCGGTCCATCTGCTCCGCCGTCAGCGTGGTGGGAGTGCCGCCGCCCATGTAGAAGGCCCGGCACCGCAGGCCCTGCTCCCGCACCATCCGCCCGCCGGAGCGGATCTCCTCCACCAGGGCGTCCACATAGGGCGGCACCAGGGAAAAGCTCCTTTCCACCGACTGGCTCACAAAGGAGCAGTAGGCACAGCGGGTGGGACAGAAGGGAATGCCCACGTACACGGCGATGTCCCGGGGCGCCAGTCCCCGGGCGGCCCGGAACGCCTGGGCGCCGGTCTCCACCGCCAGGGCGGCCCGGTCGGGGGTGACAAAATATTCGCTCTCCAGCATGGCCCGGGCCTGGGCAGGGCTTTTGCCCTGCGAAAGGGCCCAGGTGACGGGCTTATCAGGCCGGACGCCGGTGAGCATGCCCCAGGGAGGCGTCACGCCGGTGAGGGTCCGGGCCGCCAGGAAAAAGGCGGCTCCGATGGCGTGGCGCCGCTGGCCCTCTTTTTCAAAGTTCGTGCCGGAGAGGGGGCAGTCATAGCTGTACGGCAGCGCCTGGCCGTGGAAGCACAGTTCCACGGTCACATGGCACCGCCCGGCCTCCTCCCCCAGGGACACAATGGCCCAGGTGTCATCCCCGGGCAAAATGGGCGCATAGACGGGCTTTTCTCCGGGGAACAGGTTCATGAGGCTCTGTTCCACCACGTACCGCTCATCGTGGCCTCTCAATTCCAGTTTCATATCTGTTCCTTATCCGTTCATGGCCTGGATGAGATAGGGGTTCCAGGCCCGCTCCCGCTCCAGGGTGCTGGGCTCCATATGGCCGGGGTACACCTTCAGGTCCCCCTCCAGGCTTCCCAGCCGCTTCAGGGAGGCCATGATCTTTTTCACGCTGCCGCCGGGGAAATCCGTCCGGCCGCAGGAGCCGGCAAACAGGGTGTCCCCGCAGAAAAGGACGTCTCCGCACCGGAGGGTGACGCCGCCCTCGCTGTGGCCGGGCGTGGCCAGGACGGAAAGGGTCAGGCTGCCCACGGTGATGGTGTCGCCCTCGTCGTAGCTCCGGGTGCCTGCCACCGGGGGGAACAGCTGCTGGAGGTAGGCGTCGCCCTCGTACTGGTCCCGGCGGTTCAGGTACACAGGCACCTGGGGCCACTTGGCCTGAAGCTCCGCCACGGCGCCGGTGTGGTCGTAATGGCCGTGGGTCAGCAAAATAGCGGCGGGGGCGCAGCCGGTGTCCTTCACGGCGGCGGCCACCGTCAGGGGGTCTCCGCCGGGGTCGATGACGGCGCAGCGCTGTGCTGTTTCATCGCAGAGAAGATAGCAGTTGGTCCCGATGGGACCCACCTGCAGAGTCTTGATTTCCATAATGACCTCCGAAAAAACTCAGGGCCGGTCCGTGTCAAACAGGATGGTGACGGGACCGTGATTCAGGGAATCCACTTCCATTTTGGCGCCGAACTCCCCGTGCTCCACAGGGAAGCCCCGCTCCCGGCAGCGGGCCATGAAGTCCTCGTACAGGGGAATGGCCAGGTCGGGCTTGGCAGCGCCGGAAAAGCCGGGGCGGCGGGAGGAGGTGTCGGCGTACAGGGTGAACTGGGAGATGACCAAAAGACCGCCTCCCACCTGCTCCAGATTCAGGTTCATCTTGTCGTTTTCGTCCTCAAATACCCGCAGGTTGCAGATCTTGTCCGCCAGCTTCACGGCGGTTTCGTGGGTGTCGTTGGGGCCGACGCCCAGCAGCACCAGAAAGCCCTGGCCGATCTGACCGTGGATCTGGCCGTCAATGGTGACGGAGGCGTGGTGCACACGGGTGACAACAGCGCGCATGGTCGTTCTCCTTTTTCTTAATCAACCAAAAGTGAATAAATGTTCCATGATCGTTTGGCAGGACATGTGCCTGACAAACGATTCTTTGCAGTTCGCAAGTGTGCGCGTGAAACGAGTGCGGTGCGGCGGACTGGGGAGAGATCTCCAAGAAGAGGCCTGCCCCCTCTTGACAGTATCAGCCCGCGGGCCGCGTGACTTTCAAGACGCCGGAGATCTGGTTCAGCTTGTTCATGATGGCGTGGAGCTGCACGCCGTCCCGGATGCGGACCTCCAGCCGGCAGATGGCAAAGCCATCCTCGGTGCTGCGGGTGTTGATGCCCAGCACGAAGGTGTTGGTGGTGGACAGGGCGGCGGAGATATCCAGCAGCAGGTTGGCCCGGTCCTTGCAGATGACGTCCAGGGTGGTGGGATAGCTCTCGTTGGTGTCAGAGCCCCAGGAGACCTTGATCCAGCGGCCCTCCTGGCCGGGGGCGGTGCGTTTGGCCAGGGTGGCGTTGGGGCAGTCCGCCCGGTGGACGGATACGCCGTAGCCCCGGGTGATGAAGCCGATGATCTCGTCACCGGGGACGGGGGTGCAGCACTTGGAGAACTTCACCAGGCAGTTGTCCAGCCCCTCCACAATGATGCCCTGCTCGCTTTTCACCCGCTTGGGTGCCGGGGATCGGACCTCCTCCGGCTTGGCGGGCTTGGCCTCGCTGGCTTCCAGCGCCAGCTTTTCCGCCTGGTGCTGCTTGGCGATGCGCTGCAGCTCGCCCTGCATCCGGCTGACAGCCTTTTGGGCGGTGAAGCCGCCATAGCCGATGGCGGCGTACAGGTCATCCAAGGTGGGATAAGACACTTTTTTCAACAGCAGCGGCAGGGCCTCCGCGGAGATGACATCCCGCATGGCGATGCCGCAGTGCTTCAGCTCCGCCTCAAAGGCGGAGCGGCCATTGGCGATGTTCTCGTCCCGCTTCTCCTTTTTGAACCACTGGCGGATCTTGCTGCGGGCCTCGCTGGACTTGGCGATGTTCATCCAGTCCCGGCTGGGGCCCTTGGCGGCCTTGGAGGTGAGGATCTCCACGATGTCGCCGTTTTTCAGCACATAGTCGAAGGTGACGATGCGGTTATTGACCTTGGCGCCCACCATGTGGTTGCCCACGGCGGAGTGGATGGCGTATGCAAAGTCGATGGGGGTGGCGCCGGCGGGCAGATTCTGCACGTCGCCGTTGGGGGTGAACACAAACACCTCGTCGGAGAACATGTCGATCTTCAGGGAGTGGATATACTCCTCGGCGTCGGCGCCCTCCTGGTTTTCCAGCAGGCGCCGGACCCACTCATAGCGGCCCTCCGTGCCGGCGCCCTGGCCCCCCTGCTTGTATTTCCAGTGGGCGGCCACGCCGTATTCAGCCACCTCATGCATCTCCCGGGTGCGGATCTGCACCTCGAAGGGGATGCCGTCACCGCCTACCACGGTGGTGTGGAGAGACTGGTAGCCGTTGGGCTTGGGCGTGCCGATATAATCCTTGAACCGGCCCAGGACAGGCTTGTAAATGTCGTGGATGACGCCCAGCACGTTATAGCAGTCTCCCACATTCTCCACGATGACCCGGAAGGCGAACAGGTCGAAGATCTCATCCAGAGATTTGTTCTGGTTGAACATCTTCCGGTAAATGGAGTAGGGATGCTTCATACGGCCGTAGACGATATGCTGGATATTCAGCTCGTTGAGCCGGTCGTCGATCTGGATCTGGGTCCGCTGCATGAAGGCCTCGTATTCCTGGTGCTTTTCATCCAGCTTGGAGACGATCTCATCATAGCCGATGGGGTCCAGGTATTTTAAAGACAGGTCCTCCAGCTCCCACTTGATGCGCTGCATACCCAGCCGGTGGGCAATGGGCGCGTAGATCTCCATGGTCTCCAGGGACTTTTGCTTCTGCTTGGCCGGAGACTGGTACTCCATGGTCCGCATATTGTGGAGCCGGTCGGAGATCTTGATGAGGATGACGCGGATGTCCTTGCTCATGGCGATGAGCATTTTCCGCAGGTTCTCCATCTGCTCGTCTTCCTTGGTGGCGTACTGGATACGGGTCAGCTTGCTGACGCCCTCCACCAGGTTGGCGATGGTGGGAGAGAACAGCTTTTCCACGTCCTCATGGGTGGCGGGAGTATCCTCGATGACATCGTGGAGCAAAGCGGCCATAATGGACTCGGAGTCCAGGTTTTGCTCCGCCACGATCTGGGCCACGGCCAGAGGATGGATGATATAGGGCTCGCCGCTCTTACGCTTTTGACCATCGTGGCACCGATCAGCGTACTCAAAGGCCGCCCGGATCTGGGCAAAGTCCGCGGAGGGATTATACATCCGTATGGTCTTTTCCAGATTTTCGTACTGTTCCTGAATGGTCATACAACGTCACCTCGGTTCCGATTGGCCGCGCCGCCGCGCAGCCGGGAGAGATAAGGAGAGGCGAACAGATCCACCTTTCCCTGGATGGGATTGAGACAAAGGGTCAGCCGCCCACCGTCCCGGTTCACGGACATAAGTCCCCGCTCGTCAAAGACCAGCAAGGCCAGCCCCGCCCGCAGGAAGCTCTCCCCGCCGCCGGCCTGGGCTGCCAGCTGCCGCAAAAAGGGCAGCAGATCTTCCTCTGCCTTCCCCTGACGGAGACGCCGCTCCAGCAGCACCCAGTACGCGCCGAACTGCTCCCGGGAGGCGCTCAGACGGGCGGTCTCCTGGGCGGTAATGGGGGCGCCGTCCACCAGCCGGTCCAAAAGCTCCAGGTCCGCCGCTTCATGGCGGCTGGGAGTCAGGGAGGGTCGGATGTCGATGAGCTGCAATTGCAGTGTGGTGTTGCCCCGGAACGTGTTGGCCTGGAGATAAAAGGCGGCGTCCACCCGCATGCCGGCGGCGACGCCGCACTCGGTCTCCGTCACGGAGAAGAAAATGGCGTCGAACCGGCAGGTGCCCTTGGAGAGCCGCAGCTTCAAATGCTTGCCCTGGCCCACGGACTGGACGGTGTCCACCGTGGCGCCCAGCAGGGCAAAGGTGGGCCGGGGATTTCCGGCGCCGTAAGGCTCCAACTGGCTCAGGTGCTCCACCTCCGACAGCGACACATCGCCGGGACAGGTGATGGCCGCGTCAATGTCCAGGGAGCTGACAGGCAGCTCCCCGCCGGAGGCGGAGCGGACATAGCGGTTCATCCGCTGGCGGAAGGCGTCGATATTGGCTTCCGGAATGGTGAAGCCGGCGGCCAGCTCATGGCCGCCGAAGCCGTCCAGCAGGTCGGCGCAGGACTCCAGGGCCGCAAAGAGGTTAAAGCCGCCGTAGGACCGACAGGAGCCTTTGCCCGTGCCATCCTTCAGGTGGATCATAAAGCTGGGACAGGAGTATTTTTCGCTGAGGCGGGAGGCCACGATGCCCACCACGCCCTGGTGCCAGTTCTCGCTGGAGAGGACCAGGGCGGAGCGTTCCTCGCTGCGCAGGTTTTGGATCTTGTTGACGGCATCGACGCAGATGGCCTGTTCCACCGCCTGACGCTCCCGGTTCAGATCGCACAGCTGCCGGGCCAGCTCCTCCGCCCGGGCGGAGTCGGAGGTCTCCAGCAGGTCGGCGGCCAGGTCCGCCTTGCCCATGCGGCCGGCGGCATTGATGCGGGGAGAGAGAACAAAGCCGATCTGAATGGAGGTGATGGGCTTGCCCAGCAGGCCCGCTTCCTTCAGCAGGGCGTGAACGCCCACAAAATCCGTGTGGGGCAGGGCCTCCAGGCCGCAGGAGACGATGGTGCGGTTCTCCCCCTCCATGCGCATGACATCGGCCACGGTGCCGATGGCCGCCAGCGTGCAGTACCGGGCGAACAGGGCGTCCTCCCGGCTCTCGCCGCCCAGAGCCAGCACCAGCTTCAGCGCCACGCCCACGCCGGCCAGGTGCTTGAAGGGATAGGGGCAGTCAGGGCGGTGGGGGTCCACCACCGCCACGGCGTCAGGCAGCGTCTCCTTGCACTCATGGTGGTCCGTCACCACCACATCCATGCCCAGAGAGCGGGCAAAAGCCACTTCCTCGTTGCCGGTGATGCCGCAGTCCACGGTGATCATCAAGGTGGCACCCTGGTCGTGGAGACCCTGGATGGCGTCGCGTGAGAGGCCGTAGCCGTCCTCGATCCGGCGGGGGATGTACCGCAGGCACTTTACGCCGCAGCTTTTCAGATAGTCCATCAGCAGCACTGTGGAGGTGATGCCGTCCACGTCATAGTCGCCGAACACCGCGATGGTCTCGCCGCCGGCGATGGCCCGCTGGATGCGCTCCACGGCTTTGTCCATATCCCGCATGAGCATGGGAGACACGGTCAAAGCGCGCTCCCGGTCCAAAAATTCAGCGGCATCCTCCGCGGTGGAAATGCCCCGGGCGGCCAGCACCGTGGACAGCAGATACGGATAGCCGGCGCTGCGCAGGAGGGCGACATCCTGCTCCTTCGGCGTGCCGATGGTCCATTTTTTGAATTTCACAGGCGCTCCCTCCTTTCAAATAGTATTTTTGGGGTATAAGAATCCACAATAACTATTCTATTATAGCAGACCGGCGGCGCCAGGTAAAGAAAAAATGTGTTCCAAAAGTGCCGAAATTGCAGGGACGCCCAGGCTTCGACAGGCTTTGTTTGACTGATCTGCCAAATTTTGATACAATGCCGTTGTGAAATTTCCGCGAAAAAGGAGAAACGACACATGAGACGATTCATTGGCCGGTCACTGGCCTGCATCCTGCTGGCGGCCTTGCTGGTGGGTGCCGTGCCCACGGATGCCGTGTCCACGGGATTTGCGGATGTACCGTCGGACAGCTGGGCAGCGTCGGATATCCGCCGCTGTGTGGACCTGGGCCTTTTCCAGGGAGAGACCTCCACCCGCTTCGGCATGGGGCACCAGATGACCCGGGCGGCCTTTACCGTGGTGCTGTGCCGCCTGTTTGGCTGGGACATGGAGACGCCGGAGACGGGCACCTACGCCGATGTGCAGGATACCGGCGCCTGGTATTTCAGCGCGGTGGAGACCGCCTATGCCCACGGCGCCATTACCCGGCAGACGGAGAATTTCTGCCCCCAGGACCCCATCACCCGGGAGGAGATGGCGGTCATGCTGGTGCGGGCGCTGGGATGGGGGACCATCGCCGGCCTTGCCCAGGACCTGTCCATGCCCTTTACAGATGTGAGCACCAACGTGGGCTATATCTCCATAGCCTATGAGCTGGGCATCGTCAATGGCACTTCTGCCGACACATTTTCTCCCGACCGTACCGCCACCCGGGAACAGGCGGCGGTCATGCTCATGCGGGTGTACGACAAGTACCGCGCCGCCGCGCCGTCCTTGACCGGCATCGCCGTGGATGGCTCCGGAGACTGGAGCGGCTGTGCGGCGGTGGCCATTACCGGCGGGCGCCTTTCCGCTGCCTCGGGCCGGGTCCAGCTGGCGCTTCCTGACGCGGAGCGGCAGGAAATGATGCAGTCCGCCGCCCGCTCGGCCGGCGCCAAGGCCTTGCTCTATGTGACCGGCAGCACCAGCGCGCTGCGGGGAGAGAGCGCAGAGATCGCCGCGGTGCTGGCCCGGGCGGTGGAGGATGGCGGCTATGACGGGTTGTATCTGGATCTTCCCCAGTTGGCGGACAATTGCCGTACTGTCCTGACGGAAATCGTGGCGGGCCTGCGGGAAAAGCTGGGTGAAAGGCTGTTGTATGTGACGGCGGAGGCTCCCGTCTGGCAGGGCAAAACGTACAGCGCTTACGACTATGCCGCCTTGGCGGCGTCAGTGGACCAGCTGGTTTTGCGGGTGGCGCCGTATCAGAAAACGGAGAACGGCTTTTCCATCGCGCCGCTGGAGCCCATGGAGGAGGTATACTACGCCCTGGCGGAGCTGAAGGACACTGTCCCGGTGGGGAAGCTCTCACTGCTGCTGACCACTGTCGGCAGTCAGTGGAAAAACGGAAAGCGGGTCTCCAGCCTTGACAGCGGCGAGATCGCGGAGCTGCTGGCGGATGAAAAGAACACGGAGTCGTATTATTCCAGCCGCTACGCCTGTGCCTATTTGGTGCGGGAGGTCCAGGGAAACACCGTGACAGTGTGGTATCTGGACCGCCAGGCGGTGGAGGCTCGACGGCAGATGTGCGCCTTTTTCGGCGTGGACCAGATCTGCCTCAGCGATATGGATGCCATGTCCGCTGACGTGCTGGAGGGACTGCGGTAAAAGAATTCCGGCGTGCCCGGGGGCGCGCCGGAGTGCTTGCAAAGGGCAAAAAAGAGGAGGGCAGCGCCCTCCTCTTTCTTTTCCGATTCACAGATACTTCTGCATTCCGTCCGTGGCGGCGGATTCCTCCGCGCTGATGGTGGTGGTGAACTTGATGCCGTTCTGCTCACCGAAGGCATCCAGCCAGTTCAGGAAAGTCTCCGTTTCATTGCACACTTCCCCGCCAACGATCTTGCAAAGATTGTCGATAAACACATGGGAGATGTCATAGTTACCAGCGTACAAGCCGCTGATAAAGCCGCGCAGCAGATCATAGCTGCTCAGCCGATATTCCTGAGCGTCGATCAAGCGAATATGATAATGAATATCGTACATCATGTTGCGGTTAGCCTCAATGCAAACCACGTTGCCGGGCTCATCCTTCGCCGCGTTGTTGATCAGTTCGATGAGCTGCTTGGTCTTGCCGGAACCCTTGACGCCCATAATCAGTCTGACCATAATAAATCACTCCTGTCTCACTAATAGAATCGCCGGGGGAAAGGGATAGATCGCTATGTTCAGCATACCATAAGAATTTGCAAAAGACAATGCAAAAAAGCAAATTCAAACTTTGTTCACAATGTAATATTGACAGCGGTCCGCCATTCCTGTGGGAAGAGCAGGCCGTTACTCCGCCAGCTTTGCCTCCAAGTCCGCCTTCCGGTCTTCGTAACCGGGCTTGCCTCCCCATGGGACCGGTCCCATGGGGATCCCTCGGATAGGACTTGACCTGCCGGGAGTGAATCCCGTCAGGTCCGAGGTTTTGGCCTTTGGCCAAAACGCTCGTACGCCGCTTGCGCGGCGGCTCCTGGGCAAGCGGCGCTTGATAAAGGCCGCCGTTACTCCGCCAGCTTTGCCTCCAGGTCCGCCTTTCGGTCTTCATAACCGGGCTTGCCCAGGAGGGCGAACATGTTTTTCTTGTAGGCCTCCACGCCAGGCTGGTCGAAGGGGTTCACGTCCAGCAGGTAGCCGGACAGGCCGCAGGCGTACTCAAAGAAGTAGATCAGCTGGCCCAGGCCCTCGGCGGTCTTGCCGTCGGCCTCCACGATGATGTTGGGGACGCCGCCCTCCGTGTGGGCCAGCAGCGTGCCCTCCATGGCGCGGTCCCGGATGAAGTCCATGTCGGTGCCGGCCAGGAAGTTCAGGCCGTCGCCGTCGGCCTCGTCCCGGGGCACGGCCAGACGGTGTTCGGAGGCGCCCAGACGCACCACGGTCTCAAACATCAGGCGCTTGCCCTCCTGAATGTACTGGCCCATGGAGTGGAGGTCCGCAGTGAACTCCACACTGGCGGGGAACAGACCCTTGTCATCCTTGCCCTCGCTTTCGCCGTACAGCTGCTTCCACCACTCCAGCATGAAGCGGAAGGCGGGGTCATAGCAGGCCAGCAGCTCCACGGAGCGGCCGGAGCGGTACAGCTCGTAACGAATGGCGGCGTAGCGCCAGGCGGGACAGTCATAAGACGCCTCGGCGCAGCGGTCCATCATCTGGGCGGCGCCCCGCATGAGGGCATCAATGTCCACACCGGCGACGGCGATGGGCAGCAGGCCCACGGCGGTCAGCACACTGTAACGGCCGCCTACGTCATCGGGCACCACAAAGGTCTCCCAGCCTTCGGCGTCCGCCAGGGATTTCAATGCGCCGCGGCTCTTGTCGGTGGTGGCGTAGATGCGGCCCTTGGCGCCCTCCTTGCCGTATTTCTTCTCCAGCGCCTCCCGGAAGAAGCGGAAGGCCACGGCGGGCTCCGTGGTGGTGCCGGACTTGGAGATGACGTTTACGGAGAAATCCACGCCCTCCACCAGCTCCAGAATTTCCTGAAGGGCGTCGGCGGACAGTCCGTTGCCGGCGAAGTAGACATTGGGGGTGTCTTTCTTTTTCAGGTTGTAGTTGGGGGAGCACAGGCAGTCGATGACGCCCCGGGCACCCAGGTAGGACCCGCCGATGCCGATGACTACCAGGGCCTGGGAGTCGTGTTGGATCTTGGCGGCGACCTGCTTGATGCGGGCGAACTCGGCGCGGTCATAGCTGCGGGGCAGATGGACCCAGCCGGTAAACTCACCGCCGGCGCCGCTGGCGTTCTGGAGCTTTTCATGGGCGTGCTTCAGGCGGGGAGCCAGCGCCTCCTCGTAAGGCATGGGCAGGAAGGATTTCATATGGAACAACTTGACATCCAGCATAGAAACAAGTCCTTTCTTTTGTTTTGACGGCCTGGCCGCCTGGATGGAATATCTTAGGAAAAGTATACCATTCAACCGCGGAGACAGCAAGAGAAAACCGTCGGATTTTGATAAAACGCCTTATCCGGCCAGAAACGCGGTGCGCAGCAGCCGCCGCAGCATCTGGGAAAATGTGACGCGGGGCACAGCCTCTCCCGCCAGGATAGGGATTTCCGCCGCGATCTCATCCCCGGCCGTCACGGTAAGCGTCCCCAGCCGGTCCCCGGCCTCCACCGGAGCCGCCGCGGAATCCACCAGCTCCACGGCCTGGGTCAGGTCGCTGGCCCGGGCCTTTTCCAGCAGCAGTACATTCCCCTCTCCCAGCACCGGCTGCACGGTGGCCTGGGTCCCCAGCTCCACCGGAACAGGCGGCAGGGCCTCCTCCGGCACGATGGTCTTCAGCGCGTAGGTGGAAAAGCCGTGGCTGAGGAGGGCCTTGGCGTCCTCAAACCGCTGGGCGGAGGTGGCGCCCTTCATGATGACGGAAATGAGCTCCATGCCGTCCCGCTCCGCTGTGGCGGACAGGCAGTACAAGGCGCTGTCGGTGGAGCCGGTCTTCAGCCCCGTGGCGCCCTCATAGAAGCGAATGAGCTTGTTGGTGTTCACCAGCTGTGAGGTGCCGTTTCGCAGGGTGTCCATCCAGATAGTGGTGTAGCGGCGGATGTCCGGGTGCTTTAAGATGAGTTCCCGGCTCATGAGGGCGATGTCGTAGGCGGAGGTGAGATGGCCCTCCGCCGGCAGGCCGGTGGCGTTTCGGAAGGTGGTGTCCGCCATGCCCAGCTCCGCCGCCCGCTGGTTCATCCGCTCCACAAAGGCCTCCTCGCTGCCGGCCACCTGCTCCGCCAGAGCCACGGCGCAGTCGTTGGCGGATACCACACACACGGCCTTGAGCATATCGTCCACGGACATCTGCTCATTTTCCTTCAGCCAGATCTGGCTGCCGCCCATGGAGCAGGCGTGGGCGGAGGCGGTGACCACAGTGTCATAGCTGAGCTGGCCGCTGTCGATAGCCTCCATCACCAGCAGCAGCGTCATGATCTTTGTGACGCTGGCGGGCTCCAGGCGGGCGTGCTCGTCCTTGGCAAACAGCACGGTGCCCGTTTCCTTTTCCATCAGCAGCGCCGAGGGCGCCGACACCTCGATAGCGCCCGCGCCGGTGGTCAGCACTAGCGCCGCGCTCAAAGCGGCAAGGAACTTCTTCATGGTGATCCCCCTTATCAACAGATGGTAAACTGTATGAAAAAGAAGGGACGGTCATGACAAGCGGGGGTGCGGGAAACGCCCCCGCGGATACGGAGACCCGCGAAGGCGTTCACAGCGTTATTTGTGCAGGGCTTCCAAGGGCAAAAACGTCTTTTCCGCCCGCAGCATCCGGCAGACATCGCAGTTTTCCACTTCCCGCAGGACCTGCTGCCGGATCTCCTCCGGCACATCGCCGAGAATCTCCGTCCGATAGAAAAACGTGAGATGGTCCAAATCGGAGCGGTCCAGCTCCACATGGGTGACCACTTCCTCATAGGAGACGGACCGCTCGTTCAAAAGTCCCCGGGCAGTCATGTTCATGCAGGCGGCGAAGGCGGACACCAGATATTCGCCCGGCCGGGGATACAGGCCTGTGCCGCCGCTCTCCAGCGGGACATCCGCGTAATAGGTACAGCTGCCGTTGGAAAGGGTGGCCATGCGCTTGTCCATGCCGCCTTTGACTGTGATCATAAAGGATACCTCCCATTTTTCAGTTTGGCTCTGGAGCCATGATAACACAGGACCGTGAGAGGGCGCAAGGAAAGCGTGATAAAATGAAGCCGTGCCGGTACGCGACATTTTTCGGGTTGCAATTTTTCAAAAGGCCTGTTATAATGACTTCCAGACATGCGGCTATAGTTCATCGGTAGAACGGCAGCTTCCCAAGCTGCATAGGTGGGTTCGACTCCCATTAGCCGCTCCAGCTCAGAAATTCCCTGCTTGGCACGAATCCCCGCCTTGCGGCGAGGCTTCTTAGCCGGACAGGGAATTTCTTCGCTTCCAACCGCGATTCGCTTCTCTGGGTTCGCGGCTGGCGGACAAAGCGGCAAAAAAGTAAGTTTATCGCCTTGGTACAGCTCAGAGATTCCCACCACCGTTCCGTTTCCGGCTTCGCCGAAAACTGCACTCTTGTGGGAATTTTTTGCTTTCCGCTGCGACTCGCTCCACTGGACTCGCGGCGGAGGGAGACGAGGGATGAGGGGCTTCGCCGCCTTACGGATGCGGCGTGTCCCTTGCGGGTGCTTCGCTGAGGCCGCGGCTGGGTGGCGGGGGTGACAGGGATCGGCATACTTAACACCTATGCTGCTCAAAAACTGATGATTTGAAGGGACAGCATATGAAAGAGATCAGAAAAAAGCGGGCGGTGGCTACGGCGTATGAAATGGAAAGGAAGTGATGCACAGAAATTTATGGAGGAATGTGAATGTTGGATCTGCCAAACCCAAATGATGTTTTCCCGAATGAATTCGGGACATCCTGCTTTATAAAAAATGTCGTTACAGCCCCCAATGTCTTTATCGGGGACTACACGTATTATGATGATGCCGACAACCCAGCCGCATTTGAACGCAAGAATATTCTGTTCAATTACCCGGAGTTTGGGGACAGGCTGGTGATAGGGAAGTTTTGCCAGATAGCCGCCGGAACAAAATTTATCATGGGGCCGGCCAATCATCGCATCAGCAGCGTTTCCACGTATCCGTTTCATGTTTTTGGCGGCGCCTGGAGCCAAAGCACGCCGCCGCACATGTCCCAGCTTCCGTTTAAGGGAGACATTGTGATCGGCAATGACGTGTGGATCGGAAGAGAAAGTGTGATCATGCCGGGCGTTCAGATCGGCGACGGTGCGATCGTTGGAGCGTATTCCGTGGTCACAAAAGACGTGGCGCCCTATCATGTCGTTGGAGGAGATCCTGCCCGTTTTATAAAAAAGCGGTTTCATGATGAGCTGATCGAACTGCTTTTAGAGCTGAAATGGTGGGATTTTGGCGAGGAAAAGCTGGTGGAATTTTTACCGCTGCTATGTGAAACGGACTTGGAAAAAGTGCGGCAGCGATTCAGCCAGGAACTGCACAAATGAGTTTCGGCTGCCGTGGGTCCTGCGCCATCCCGACAGGGCGGCCGCGCCTTCCTGTGCGGCCAAAGACATGTCTCCGTGGGCCAGCCGTTCTGAACACAATTTTGGCGAGCTTTTTGCCACCAGCGACTGTATCATGTACGAAAAAGGAGTCTCCGTATGGTCATAGGACCATACGGAGACTCCTCTGTTTTTTGGATATCGCCCTGAGCTCCGGCGCGTTTTCGTGGAAGCTCAGCCGTTGTAATTCTTCATGCGCCAGACGATGGCGGACACCTGGCCGCGGGTCAGGGTGTTGCTGGGGCGGAAGGTGCTGGTACCGTTGGAGAAGTAACCCTCCACGATGCCGGCGGCGCTCAGCGCCTGCACATACACGTCGGAGGTGTCGGTGAAAGGCTTGACGCTGGAGAGGCCGGAGGTCTTCAGCTTCATGGCCTTGGCGGCGATCTGGGCCACGGCCAGGCGGGTGATGGGCTCATCCAGATCCACAGTGCCGCTGATGAGCTTATCGGCCTTGGCCTTGGTCAGGTAACCGCTGGCCCAGTGGGTGCCGGTCTTCTCCTGAGCGGGATATCCGGCGGCCAGCATGATGAGCTTCAGGGCCTGGCCATAGGTGACGGTGTTGTTGGGGCGGAAGGTGCCGTTGGAATAACCATCGATGACATCTGCGTCGCACATTTCCACCACGTACTTATAGCACCAGGTGGAGGAGGTCACGTCAGAGAACTTGGAAATGGCGCTCACCACGCCCAGGGAGAACTTGCCCATGGCGATGGCGTTGCCGCTGGTGTTGTAGGCCACATAGGGGATCTCCACAGAGCCGGTGAAGCCGCTGGCGGGCACAAACCTCAGATTGGAGATCTTGTTGGTGCCGGTGCCGCTGTACGTATACAGCGTGGAAGTGTCAGCCTTGGTGCCGTTGGACAGCTGGATGATGCCCTGACTGGAGGCGGGCAGCGCCAGCAGGCGGATACTGCCAAGGCTTAGCCCTGTGCCCTTGGACACGGCGCTGGAGATGGAGCTGGCGGGGAAGTTGACGGAGGTGCCCTTGGGGGTGACACCGTAGACCTCGGACATGGAGTCCAGGGTGACGCCGATGAGGATGCTGCCGGACACGGACTTGGAACCGCTGCCATAGGCGGTAAAGGAGATGCTGGGGCAGTAGTTGAAGCCGTTGGGGATGAAGGTCAGCTCGCTGAGGGCGCAGTCCTTGGTGCTGTCGGGACTGAAGTAGAACTTATAGTCCTTGCAGTTGTCGGCGGTCAGGCGGACCTTGGACTCGCCGTACTTGCTGGCACCGTAATAATTGTAATACAGGCTGCCGGAGGCGGGCACGGCGGTGATCTTCACATACTCCAGCGTGCTGCTGGGATAGGATTGCTTCAGGAACCGGGAGAAGTCATTAAGGTTCAGCTGCACAGAGTTGCTGTACGTGGTGTAGTAACGGATATCGGCGGCGCCCTTGCCGGAAATGGAGGTCTCGGTGCCGTCTTCCTCGGGGATAATGGCCAGCACGCCGTCCACATAGGTGTCCTCATCGTACCAGGCCCGGAACTCCAAAAGCAGGGTCTCGTCAAAATCGTCATCCGCCACAAAGCTCAAATCACCCAGGGCGTAGTCGCCGTAGTCATCAGAGCTGTAATAGAAGGCCTCGTCGGTGAGGTCCGTCTTGGAGAATTTCTCCTCCTTCTTGCCATCATAGTCGTAATAGATGGCGCCGGCGGATTTATAGGAGTTGTCGGGGTAGAAGGTGACCCAGCGGAGGGTCTTGGAATACTCTTCCTTAAAGAACTTGCTGAAATCGGAGCGGTCGAACGCCACCTCGTCGCCGGCGGTGACGGTATAGTTGATATCGCCCTCGTCCTCGCTGTCCTCCACATCGCCGATGCGGATCTCCAGCACGCCGTCCAGGGTCTCATCGTCGCCGTACAGGGTGAATTCCAAAGTGACCACTTCGCCGTCGGCGTCTTCATCCGCCAGGAAGGACAGTTTGCTGATGGGATAGTCACCGCTCTTGGAGTACTCGAACTCGTAATCGTCCAGGCTGTTCTTTGTGATCTTCTCTTCTTCCTTGCCGTCGTAATCGAAGTACAGGAGACCCACGGAGGAGGAGAGGTTGTCGCTGCCGGTGAAGGTGACGGAGCGGAAGGTGTCATCGTCCCACTCGTCCTCAAAGAGCTCCTTGAACTCCGAGCGGTCAAAGGTCACCTCGTCATCGGGCTCCACCTCCAGCACCAGGTCGGCCTTGCTGGAGGAGCCGCTGCCCTTGCCGATCTTCACGGTCACGGAAGCCTCCACGTCATCATCGACGCCGTAGAGGGTGCAGCTGAGGGTGATGGTGCGGTCGGAAGCGTCTTCAGCGGCCACGAAGCTGAGGCTGCCGATGGGGTAGGCGCTGTTCTTGGCGTATTCGAACTCATAGTCCTCCAGATCGCTCTTGGAGATCTTTTCCTCCTCCTTGCCGTCGTAGTCGAAGTAGAAGGAGCCGTAGGCGCTCTTATAGGAGCTGTCCGGGGTAAAGACCGCGTAGTCGAATTTTCCGCCGCAGGCGTCTTCATACAGATCCTTGAAATCAGAGCGGTCAAAGGTCACGACCTCTCCGGCGGAGACCTTGTAGGAGATATCGCCGCCGCTGCTGCTGGAAGCGGTATACAGGGCGTAATACGTGGTGTTGGCGCTCAGAGTCGTCTTGGCCACCTGGGAGGAGGTCAGATAGCTCTGGCCGTTATACAGGGCGGAGGAGCCGGGGTCCTTGGTGGTCCAGCCTTTAAAGGTATAGGTCTTGCTGCCGCTGCTGGACTTGGACGGAGTGCCGGGCGCGGAAGGAGCGGTGCCTTTTTTCACGCTCTGGGTCTTGAAGGTCTTCGTACCGTTCACAAAGGTGACGGTGATGGTGGCGGTGCCCATGGTATAGCCGCAGGTATCGCACTTGCCGTCGTTGTTCAGGTCCACGTGACCGCCCAGGTTATCCTGATAGCCGCAGACGGAGCACTGGTCCCAGTGGTTGTTGGCGTCATACTTCATGCTGCCGCTGTACGTATGGGCATTATGGGTGGTCTGGGCGCCGCATTCCGTGCATTTCTTCCAGTGGGAGGCGGCGTTTTTTTCATAAACGGAGGACCACTGGTGGTTAGCCGTCTGGATATTGTCGCAGCCGCTGGTCAGGCAGGTGCGCTGATGCTGCTGGTCATTCAGCTTCTGCCAGGTGCTCCAGTTGTTATGGCCGCAGTCCGCCGCCAGAGCGGTGGGCATCAGCCCGACGATCAACGTCAGGGCCAGCAGGAAGGCCGATAGTTTCTTCTTCCAATAACTCTTCATGATTCCCTCCATTTATGGTCGCGAAGTTGTTGCTTTCTTTCTACTTGTACCATATCGGAAAAGTCTCCTAAAATCATGAACAAATTATGAACAACCGCTTTTTTCCAGAAGTCGGCAGAGAAAAAAGCCCGCCGGCAGGCGGCCGCTGCGGGCAAAAAAGGAGAATGTGCGGAATTTTCAGTGGTTTTGCACGTTTTTCTTTACAAAAAAACTTTCTTTCGTTATAATACTATGGCTAATGAAATTCAGTGAATGGAGAATCGCCATGGCTTTGATCGAGTACGATGAATACAAGCAGAAGCTCCGGGACCTGGGACCCGAGCTGGACAAGCTGTCCGCCGCGCTGGACATTGAAAGCGCCCGGCAGGAGGCGGCCCGGCTGGAGGAGGAAACCGCGCAGGACGGCTTCTGGAATGATCTGGAGCGGTCCCAAAAGGTGCAGATGCGCTTGAAGCAGCTGCAAAACAAGGTGGCCCGGCAGGAAAAGCTCATCGGAGAGTGGGAGGACCTGGCCACCCTTTGCGAGATGGGCCAGGAGGCCGAGGACGAGGAGCTGCTCTCCGAGCTGAAGGAGGGCTTCGCGGCCCTGGAGGAGAAGGTGGAGGAGACCCGGATGACCACCCTGCTCTCCGGCGAGTATGACAACTCCAACGCGATCCTGCAGTTCCATGCCGGCGCCGGCGGCACCGAAGCTCAAGACTGGGCCCAGATGCTCTACCGCATGTACACCCGCTGGGCCGAGCGCCACGGCTTTGTTTACAAGATCCTGGACTATGAGGACGGCGACGAGGCCGGCATCAAGTCCGCCGCCATCTCCATTGAAGGGGAAAACGCCTATGGCCTTTTGAAGAGCGAAAACGGCGTTCACCGCCTGGTCCGTGTCTCCCCCTTTGATGCCAACGCCCGCCGCCAGACCTCCTTTGCCGCCATCGAGGTCATGCCGGAGCTGGAGGATGATGACACCGTGGAGATCCGGGAGGAGGATATCGAGATGCAGGTCTACCGGGCCTCCGGCGCCGGCGGCCAGCACGTCAACAAGACCTCCTCCGCCGTCCGCCTCATCCACAAGCCCACGGGCATCGTGGTGGCGTCCCAGCAGGAGCGCAGCCAGTTCCAGAACAAGGACAACTGCATGAAGATGCTGCGGGCAAAGCTGTTGGAGCTGAAGGCACAGCAGCATGCGGAAAAAGTTTCCGACATCAAGGGTGTTCAGATGAAGATCGAGTGGGGCAGCCAGATCCGCTCCTACGTGTTCATGCCCTATCAAATGGTGAAGGACACCCGCACCGGCTATGAGACCAGCAACATCGACGGCGTCATGGATGGCGACCTGGATGGCTTTTTGAACGCCTATCTGACCCAACTGGCCACCGGCGAGCTGAAAAAGTAAGTCGATGTGGATGGTCTCCGCCGCAAGTGCGGCGTCCAAGCGTTTTGCGGAGCAAAACCTTGAAACGGGCGGGCTCTGCCCGGCCATTTGAGTCCCATGCGGGGCCCCCGGGCGCCGGAGGCGCATGGGGTCGCGCCAGCAACGTCGACGGCGTCATGGACGGCGACTTAGATGGCTTTTTAAATGCCTATCTGACCCAACTGGCCACCGGTGAGCTGAAAAAGTAAAAGCACCTGTAAAAAAGGCGCGGCTGCAAGAGCCGCGTCCTTTTTCTGCCGGTTCGAATCATAAAGAGAAAGGAACATCAAACATGAACGATCAGACCCCCGCCGCCGGTGCGGCACCCCAGGAAAACAAAATGGGCGTTCTGCCTGTGGGCCGGCTGCTGGCCAGTATGGCGGTCCCCATGATGATCTCCATGCTGGTACAGGCGATGTACAATGTGGTGGACAGCGTGTTCGTTTCCCGCCTCAGCGAGAACGCCTTCAACGCCGTGAGTCTGGCCTTCCCTCTTCAAAACCTGATGATCGCCGTGGGCGCCGGCACCGCCGTGGGCATCAACGCCCTGTTGTCCCGGTCCTTGGGCGAAAAGCGGCAGGATATGGCCGACCGTGCCGCCGGCGCCGGCATCTTTTTGTCCCTGTGCAGCGCTGTGGCATTCGCCTGTATCGGCGTCTTCCTCTCCCGGGCCTTTTTCATGGCGCAGGCCAAGAGCGTGCCGGAGATCGTGGAGATGGGCACCGCCTATACCCGCATCTGCCTGGGGCTGTCCGTGGGCCTGTTCAGCCAGTTCTGTTTTGAGCGTCTGCTCCAGTCCACGGGACGGACCGTTCTGGCCATGACCACCCAGCTGGTGGGAGCCCTCATCAACATCGTGCTGGACCCCATCTTTATCTTCGGCCTGTGCGGCATGCCTCGGCTGGAGGTGGCCGGCGCGGCGGTGGCCACGGTGCTGGGCCAGGTCGTGGCGGCAGTGCTGGCCGTTTTCCTGAATCTGAAGAAAAACCCCGACATCCACATCCGCCCCAAGCTCATCCGCTGGGACAGGATGGTGGTCCGGGAGATCTACCGGGTGGGCGTCCCCTCCATTGTCATGCAGTCTATCGGCTCTGTTATGACTTTTGGCATGAACAAGATCCTCTTTGTGTTCACCCCCACCGCCACAGCGGTGTTCGGCGCCTACTTCAAGATCCAAAGCTTTATTTTCATGCCTGTGTTCGGCTTAAACAACGGAATGGTGCCCATCATTTCCTATAACTACGGCGCCGCCCGGCCGGGGCGGGTGTGGAAGACCGTGCGGCTGACCATTTTCACAGCCGTGAGCATCATGTGCCTGGGCTTTTTGGCCTTCCAGACCATCCCCGACCTGCTGCTGTCTCTGTTCGACGCCTCCGCCGAGATGACGGCCATCGGCGTCCCTGCCCTGCGGACCATCAGCATCTCCTTCCTGCTGGCGGGCTTCTGCATCATCGCCGGGTCCGTGTGCCAGGCCGTGGGCAACCCCCTGTACAGCATGGTGGTCTCCGTATGCCGCCAGCTGGTGGTGCTGCTGCCGGTGGCGTGGCTTCTGTCTCAGACAGGGCGGCTGGAGCTGGTGTGGTGGGCGTTCCCCATTGCCGAGATCGTTGCCGTCACCCTCAGCGCCATTTTCCTGCGGCGCACCGTCCGCGGCGCCAACGCCCGGATGAATCAGGCGGCAGGCTGAAGCAAACCGCATTGCAAGCGCCCCGGAATTTTCATTCCGGGGCGCTTGCGCTTATTTGTTCAAATATTCCTCCGGGTCCACCGCGTCGCCGTCCTTAGTGACGGAGAAGTGCAGATGGGGCCCCTGGGCGCTTTCCGCCGCGGCGGTGGTGCCTACGGCGCCGATGACCTGTCCGGCGGTGACGGTGTCCCCCTGCTCCACGGCGGGGGTTGCCTGGAGGCAGGCATAGGTGGTCTGGTAGCCGTCGCCGTGGCCCAGGGTCACAGTAGTGCCCATGAGGGTGTCATCCTCCACGGCCAGGACCGTGCCGGCGCTGGCGGCCAGGACCTTGGTGCCCGCCTGGGCGGAGATGTCGATGCCGTCATGGGTCCGCCAGTCCCCCATAGTCTCACTGTACACCAGCTGGTCCACGGAAAAGGCGGTCACCACCTTTCCACTGAGGGGCGACACCACCAGCTGGGGCACTTCCGCCACCACAGGCACGTCAGGCTCCGGCACGCTTACTTCCGGCATGGCGGCGGCAGGCACCTCGGCGGCCGGCTCGGGCTCAGGCGGCATCTCAGGCTCCGCTGGAGCTTCGGAGAGCTCCGCCGGCACCTCCGCCGGCGCGGCCGCCTCCACGGGCGGTGTCTCCGTCTCTCCGGATTTGCTGCCGTCCAGCAGCAAAAACCAGCCGGCCACCGCCGCCGTCACCAGGCAGATGCCCAGCGCGGCGTAAAACCCGGCGCCGGACAAAATGCCCTTGAGTTTGTTTGCCATGATCTTCCCTCCCTGAAATGAAGTCTGAGGAAAGTATGGACAAAATTTCCTGATTTCATACAAAAAATAAAAAAACGGCGCCTTCATAGGCGCCGTTTTTACGGTTTTGGTGTGAATTTACTTCACGATGAGCGTCTTGCCGTCCATTTCAGCGGGGCAGGCCAGGCCCATTACGTCCAGAATGGTAGGGGCGATGTCCGCCAGGCGGCCGTCGCCGCGCAGCTCCGTGCCGGCACCGCAGAGAACGAAGGGCACAGGGTTGGTGGTGTGGGCGGTCATGGGAGAGCCGTCGGCCTCCACCATCTGCTCGGCGTTGCCGTGGTCGGCGGTGATTATGGCGATGCCGCCCATTTTCAAGGTGGCGTCCACCACGCGGCCCACGCAGGTGTCCACGGTCTCCACGGCCCGCACGGCGGCGTCGAACACGCCGGTGTGGCCCACCATGTCGCAGTTGGCATAGTTGAGGATGATCACGTCATAGGCGCCGGACTCGATGCGCTCCACACACTTGTCGCACACCTCGTAGGCGCTCATCTCCGGCTGGAGATCATAGGTGGCTACCTTGGGAGAGGCCACCAGAACCCGGTCCTCGCCGGGGAACACGGTCTCGCTGCCGCCGTTGAAGAAGAAGGTCACATGGGCGTACTTCTCCGTTTCGGCGATGCGCAGCTGGGTCATGCCCATCTGGCTGAGGTACTCGCCCAGACCGTTGCGGACGGTGTTCCGGGGGAAGGCCACCTCCACGTTGGGCATGGTGGCGTCATACTCCGTGTTGCATACGAAGGTGACGGGGAAATACTGGCGGGTGAAGCCGTCGAAAGCGGGGTCCACCAGGGTCCGGGTGATCTCCCGGGCCCGGTCGGGGCGGAAGTTGAAGAAAATGACACTGTCGTTATCGGAGATGGTGCCCTCGGTGTCGCACACCACAGGCTCCACGAACTCGTCGGTGACACCGGCGGCGTAGGAGTCCTTCACGGCGGCCACGGGCACGGGGTTGAAGTGGGCGCTTTCGCCGTAGACCATGGCGTCATAGGCCTGCTCCACCCGGTCCCAGCGTTTGTCGCGGTCCATGGCGTAATACCGGCCCATGACGGTGGCGATCTTGCCCACGCCGATGGCCCGGCAGGCCTCCACGGTCCGGGTCACGAAGTCGGCGCCGGAGGTGGGGGATACATCCCGTCCGTCCAGGAAGGCGTGGATATAGACCTTCTCCAGGCCTTTCTCCTTGGCCAGCTTCAAAAGGGCAAACAGGTGGTCCAGGTGGGAGTGGACGCCGCCGTCGGACAAAAGACCCATCAGGTGCAGAGCAGTGCCCTTGGCCTTGCAGGCGTCCATGGCATGGGTATAGGCGGGGTTCCGGAAGAAATCGCCGTCGGCGATGGACTTGGTGATGCGGGGCAGGTCCTGGAACACCACCCGGCCGGCGCCGATGTTGGTGTGGCCCACTTCGCTGTTGCCCATCTGCCCGTCGGGCAGGCCCACGTCCAGGCCGGAGGCCTTCAGGGTGGTGTTGGCGAACTCCTGGAAAAACTGGTCCAGCCGGGGCGTCCGGGCGGTGCGGACCGCATTGCCGGTGACGCCGCCGGTCAGGCCGAAGCCGTCCATAATAATGAGAGTAGTCGGTGTTTTATTCATAGAATATACGTTCCTCATTTCGCTGGCATTTGCCAGACCGATCGGCCCATGGGAAAAGGGGCCGGGAGGGACCGGGGGTCCCTCCTTCCGGGATCACTCCTGGTTGGCGGCGTTGATAATGTCCACAAACTGTTCGGGCTTCAGGGCGGCGCCGCCGATGAGGCCGCCGTCAATGTCGGGCTGGGCCAGCAGCTCAGCGGCGTTCTTGGGATTCATGGAGCCGCCATACTGAATGGTGACGGCGCGGGCCACGCGGGCGCCGTACAGAGCGCGGATAGTGGCGCGGATGTTGGAGCAGACCTCGCCGGCCTGCTCGGCGGTGGCGGTCTTGCCGGTGCCGATGGCCCAGATGGGCTCATAGGCGATGATGCAGCGGCGCAGCTTATCGGCGGGCACACCGTACAGGGCGCTCTTCACCTGGAGGGCGATCCACTCATTGGTGACGCCGGTCTCCCGCTGCTCCAGGCTCTCGCCCACGCAGATGATGGGGTTCATGCCGGCGTTCAGCACGGCGTGGACCTTCTTGTTGACGGTGGTGTCGGTCTCGCAGAAGTACTGGCGGCGCTCGCTGTGGCCGACGATGACGTACTTCACGCCCAGGTCCTTCAGCATGTCGGCGGACACCTCGCCGGTGTAGGCGCCCTTCTCCTCAAAGTAGACGTTCTCGGCGCCCACGGAGATGCGCAGGTCCTTGAAGGCCTTGGCGGCGGTCTGGATGTTGCAGGCGGGGACGCAGATCAGCGTCTCGCACCACTTGGCGCGGGGCATGATCTTCTTGATGTCTTCGGCGAACTTCTTGGTCTCGGTGGCGGTCATGTTCATCTTCCAGTTACCGGCGATGACGGTCTTGCGATATCTGCGATTCATGTTCTTCTATCTCCTTTATGTCTGTATCGTATGGTCAAACGGTGCGGGATATTTTCGTTCAGAGAGGCGGGAGAAGAAAAATTACCCACACCCGGCTCTCTGTGATGCGCAAACTATTATTTTATACAAAAAAACGGAACATTTGTCAACCCTTTTGATGGGAACAGAGGGGATTTTCCGCCCTTATTCGCGCCGCCGCAAAGCCTGTTCCCCTGCTTCGCATCTTCAACCGGCAAACACTTCGCTGGTTTGCCGGTTGAGGGATCTTACTTGTCCAACAGGCAGGCAACGCCCGGCAGCTCCTTACCCTCCAGGAACTCCAAGCTGGCGCCGCCGCCGGTGGAGATGTGGGTCATCTTGTCGGCGTAACCCAGCTGCTCCACGGCCGCCGCGCTGTCGCCGCCGCCGATGATGGTGATGGCGCTGGTCTTGCTGAGAGCCTCGGCCACGGCCTCGGTGCCCTTGGCGAAGGCGGGGAACTCAAACACGCCCATGGGGCCGTTCCAGATGACGGTGCCGGCATCGGCCACGGCATCGCAGTACAGCTTCACAGTCTCGGGGCCGATGTCCAGGCCCTCCCAGCCGTCGGGGATCTCGCCGGCCTTGACCACCTGGCTGCGGGCTGTGGCGGCGAAGGCGTCGGCGCAGACGGTGTCCACAGGCAGCAGCAGCTTCACGCCCTTGGCCTTGGCCTTCTCGATCATATCCTTGGAATAGTCCATCCAGTCGGCCTCCAGCAGGCTATTGCCCACCTTGCCGCCTATGGCGGCGGAGAAGGTATAGGCCATGCCGCCGCCGATGATAATGGTGTCGGCGATCTCCAGCAGATTGTTAATGACGCCGATCTTGGAACTGACCTTGCTGCCGCCCAGGATGGCCACCAGGGGGCGCTTGGGATTGGCGATGGCGCCGCCCAGGAACTCCAGCTCCTTCTGGATGAGGAAGCCGGACACGGCGGGCAGGTAGGCAGCCACGCCGGCGGTGGAGGCGTGGGCCCGGTGCACGGCGCCGAAGGCGTCGGACACGTACAGGTCCGCCATGGAGGCCATGGCCTTTGCCAGCTCAGGGTCGTTCTTGGTCTCGCCCTTTTCAAAGCGGGTATTCTCCAGCAGCAGGATCTGGCCGGGCTGCAGGGCGGCAGCCTTTGCCTGGGCGTCCTCGCCCACCACGTCGTGGGCGAAGAGGACGGGCTTGCCCAGCAGCTCGCTGAGACGCTGGGCCACGGGAGCCAGGCTCAGCTTGGGATCGGGGCCATTTTTGGGCTTGCCCAGGTGAGAGCAGGCGATGACAGCCGCGTCATGCTCCAGCAGATACTGGATGGTGGGCAGGGCGGCCACGATGCGCTTGTCGCTGGTGATGGCGCCGGTCTCCTTGTCCTGAGGCACGTTGAAGTCGCAGCGCAGCAGGACCTTCTTGCCAGAGACGTCCACGTCCCGAACAGTTTTTTTGTTGTAATTCATATGGTTCCTCCATTTTTATTCAATTAGGAATTCGGAATGAAAAATCAGAAATTTATGACCTGCCTCTATGTTTGCCAATTCCTCATTCCTAACTCCTAATTCCTAATTTTCCTGGGCAGCCATCTCGCCGGTGCCCCGCAGACCGGGAAAGCCGTTCTGACGCAAAGCCTCATAGACGCAGACGGCCACGGTGTTGCTGAGATTGAGGCTGCGGGCCTCCGAGACCATGGGCAGGCGGACGCACCGGTCCCGGAACCGCTCCCGGAAGGCCAGAGGCAGCCCCGCGGTCTCCTTGCCGAAGAAAAGCCAGCTGTCGGGGGTGAAGCGGGCCTCCTCATAAGAGCGGGGGGCCTTGGTGGTGGTGAGCCAGGCGTCCCCGGCGGCCTCAGGGCGGCGGCGGAACAGGTCTTCCAGACTCTCGTAGTCAAAGACCTCCACCAGATGCCAATAATCCAGACCGGCCCGCTTCACCGCCCGGTCCGAAATATCGAAGCCCAGGGGCCGGACCAGGTGCAGACGGCTGCCGGTGGCCGCGCAGGTTCGGGCGATATTTCCGCAATTCTGCGGGATTTCCGGTTCCACTAATACAATATTGAGCATAAATTCGGTAAAATCGCCCCTTTCTATACAAGCGAACACCATTGTAATCCTTTACGTGTACAAATTCAACTGTAATGTGAAAAATATTCTGGATTTTCAGAAGAAATCACGACAAATGACCCGGAAATTTTGCAAAACGCCGAAAAAATCAAAAAAACGGCCGATGAAAAAGGGAAAACCGTTGCCTGTTACAAAAAAACGACAAAAAACAGGGGAGATTTCGGAAAAATTTCCTGAATAAATTCGCTGGAAACACTGGATTTCCCACAAAAGTTTGATATAATAGACCCGCGAAAGCAAGCGATTACTGTTTGAGATTACTTTTTGTGAGGGAGGAGATTGACCATGGTTCGCCCCCAGAGTGCTGTTTTCTTTTTTGAAGAAGACTCCTCCGTCCCGGAGCACTCCAAGCCGCTGATGCTGGAAGCCGTGTTGTTCTGCCCGATCCTGCAATGGATGAGTGACAAGTTGCTGGCCGATGGCGTGCAGCGGTTTTTTGTCGTCTGCAGCCCCCGCTTCGCGGCGGAGGCCCGGGCCTGTTTCCCGGCGGAGGCGGATGTGACGGTGTCCGAGCAGCACAGTGAACTGCTGGCGTTTTTAAACAGCCCGGACCCGGTCCTGGTGCTGCCGCGGGCGGCCATGCCTATGGAGGAGGCCGGAGCGGGCTTTGCCTATGCCGCACCGGGCTATGAGCTGCAGGAGGTCTGGAAGACGAAGATGACCAACGCGGTCAGCGCCGCGGAGCTGGTCCCCGGCTGGCTGCCCGTTTACGGACCGGACACCATCGCCGAGCTGGAGGGACTGTTGCGGCAGCGCATCGTGAAGGCCCATATCCGCAGCGGCGTCCGCATTCTGGACCCCGCCGCCGTGTATATCGATCCCCGGGTGACCATCGGCGAGGGCACCGTGCTGTTGCCGGGCACCATTTTGCAGGGCGCGTGCCGCATTGGCCGCCGGTGCACCATCGGCCCCAACGCTCTGGTGAACAGCTGTGTGCTGGGGGACGATGTGGCCGTCAACGCCTCCCAGGTCAATGAGAGCACCCTGGGTGACGGCTGCGACGTAGGGCCCTATGCCCACATCCGCCCCAACTGCACCGTGGGCGCCAAGTGCCATGTGGGCGCGTTCGTCCAGCTGAAAAACTGTGTGCTGGGCAAGGGCACCAAGATGAGCCATCTGACCTATGTGGGCGACGCCGACGTAGGCAGCGGTGTCAACTTCGGCTGCGGCACCGTCACCACCAACTACGACGGCTTTAAAAAATACCGCTGCACCATCGGCGACAATGCCTTCATCGGCTGCAACACCAACCTGGTGGCGCCGGTGACGGTGGGCGAGGGTGCCTACATCGCCGCGGGAGCCACCATCACCCGGGACGTCCCCCCCGACGCCCTGGCCGTGGCCCGTGCCCGGCAGGAGAATAAAGAGGGCTGGGCGGCCCGCCGCCGGCGGATGTATGGAAAGGCGTAAATAAAATATTTAAAATAAACAAAAAATTCAGGATAGAGAAAGAGGGCGTTGAACATGATTTCTCATGGCAAGGACATCAAGGTATTTTCCGGTAACGCGAACCCCAAGCTGGCGGAGGAGATCTGCAAGCTCATGGGGACCAAGCTGGGCGAGTCCGAGGTGGGCACTTTTTCCGACGGCGAGATCTTTGTCTCCCTGTACGAGACCGTCCGCGGCAGCGATGTGTTCGTGGTCCAGTCCACCTGCACCCCCGTCAACAACAATCTGATGGAGCTGCTCATTATGATCGACGCGCTGAAGCGTGCCTCCGCCGGCCGCATCACCGCCGTCATCCCCTACTTCGGCTATGCCCGCCAGGACCGCAAGGCCAAGGCCCGGGACCCCATCACCGCCAAGCTGGTGGCCAACATGATCGTCGCCGCCGGCGCTGACCGCGTGCTGACCATGGACCTTCACGCCGCCCAGATCCAGGGCTTCTTCGATATCCCCGTGGACAACCTGGCCGGCAATCCCATCTTCGTGGACTACTACGCCAAAAAGTTCGGCGCCGACTGCGAGAACATGGTGGTGGTTTCCCCCGACGTGGGCTCCGTGGCCCGCGCCCGCGCCTTTGCCCAGAAGCTGCACATGAATCTGGCCATCGTGGACAAGCGCCGCCAGAGAGCCAACCAGTGCGAGGTCATGAACGTCATCGGCGACGTGGAGGGCAAGGACTGCATCCTGTTCGACGATCTGGTGGACACCGCCGGCTCCCTGTGCAACGCCGCCCAGGCCCTGATGGAAGTGGGCCACGCCAAGAGCGTCCACGCCTGCGCCTCCCACGGCGTGCTGTCCGGCCCCGCCATCGAGCGCCTGAACAACAGCGCCATCAAGGAGCTGGCCCTGCTGGACACTATCCCCGCCATCGACCTCTCCAAGAGCGAGAAGGTCAAGTACCTGCCTGTGGCGCCCATGTTCGCCGAGGCCATTGAGCGCATTTATCAAGAGATCTCCATCTCCAAGCTGTTCCGCTGATCTCGGCGGACGCCATACTGAATTTTGACGCGCAAGGCGGGGAAGGCTACTTCCCCGCCCTTGCGGCGTTGTCCATTTAAGGAGAAGCATATGCTGTTTGGAAATAAATCCGCCGCCGTGGACTGGCTGGTGGTGGGCCTGGGCAATCCCGGGCAAAAATACGCCAATACCCGCCACAACATGGGGTTCCTCACCGTGGACCTGCTGGCGGAGAAGGCTGGTGTGAAGCTGAACAAGGTGAAGTTCAAGTCGGCCTACAACATCATCCCTTTCGCCGGGTGTAAATGCCTGGTCATGAAGCCCCAGACCTATATGAATCTCTCCGGGGAGGCGGTCCGGGAAGCGGTGCAGTTTTATAAGATCCCCGCCGACCGCGTGCTGGTGATCTACGATGACGTGTCGCTGCCTGTGGGAAAGCTGCGGGTGCGGCCCACCGGCTCCGCTGGGGGCCACAACGGCATCAAAAACATCATCGCCCATCTGGGCACCCAGGACTTTCCCCGGGTGAAGATCGGCACCGGCGCCCCCGCCGGCGGCGGAGCCGACATGGTCGACTGGGTCATCGGCGAGCCCTCCAAGGCGGAGCGGAAGGTGCTGCTGGAGAGCTTCGAGCGGGCCATCGACGCGGCGGCGTGCATCATTGCGCACGGCTGCCAGAGGGCCATGAACGATTTTAACTGAAGGTTTCATGTAAGGGGGCGC
>JAETPK010000112.1 GCA_021771265.1 Oscillospiraceae bacterium | reverse complement strand
CCTCCTCCCGGGCCAGGGCGGCGATGGTGCTGAGGGTGTTGAACAGAAAATGCGGGTTGATCTGGCTTTGCAGCTGGGCGAAGCGGCCCTCCTGCAGCTTTCGGTGCATCTGGGCAGTCTCCACCTCTTTTTCCAGCAGGCGCTTTTCCATCTCGGACTGCCGTTCCAGCGCCTGGATGGTGCGGCGGATCTCCGCCTGCATCAGGTTGAAGGATTTGGCGGCGCGGCCCACCTCGTCATCTCCCCGGACCACCAGCGGCGGCGCGTCATACCGGCCGGTCCCGATGGTATCCGCCGCGCGGCCCAACGCCGCCAGCGGATCGAGGATGCTGTGGGTAAAGATCCGCAAGATCAGCACCATCAGCACTGTGGAGATGGCCAAAAAGCCTACGAACCGCTGGCTGCTGGCGGCGTTGGCGCTGTCGATCTCCTGCCACTGGGCGCCGCCCTGGATCATTTGGCTGTGGAGAAGGTCTCTGGTATAATCGTCGATATAGGCGGCCTGCGTCTTGAGGGAGAGATACGGCTCGATCATTTTCGATGAGGTCTCCGCCCGCAGCAGTGCGCCCTGGGAATTTCGATAATGCTCCATGGCGTTGCAGATGGCCCGTTTCAGGGCGTATTCCTCCCTGCGGTCCGCCTGCAGATCGGGCCGCAGGGCATCCAGCTGGCGGTTGGTGGACTGAATGGCGGCAAGATAGTCCTCCCTTGCGTTCAGCGGCTGCACAGGGCGGATATACGCCTCCAGACACACGTTCTCCGCGGAAAATGTATTCATGAAGCCGGTGATGTCCATGTACTCGTTCATGATGATCTCCGATTTGCCGCTGAAGGTGCGGAGCTGCACGACCACCAGTGCCACCAGGACCCAGGCGGCCGCCAGCATGGACCCCATCAGCAGAAGGCTTTTTGTCTGGATCGACACGTTATACCATTTTTGCCGCAGCCAGTTCATGCCATATGCCCGCAATGAGAACCCTTCCTTTCTTTAGACGATGAAAAGCCGGAAAAATGCCTGAGACCGCGCAGCGGCCCGGAAAAACTCAACATTTGTTTCATTTTACTATATCTCCGCGGCAAATACAAACCCCACACCGTAAAAATTTACCCACCGCCTGATTCCTGCCGGGCACTTGCCTGAAGCAGCGGCAGAAGCTTCCGGCGGCGGGGACAGGCGCGGCGCTGCGGAGAGGAAGGCCCGTGTACGATACTGACACTGGAATTTCAGCGAAACTGCGGTATAATGGAACAAAGGAACATGCGGCGTCCCACACCTGCCGGAGATGGCCGAAGGGACATTAAAATCAGCGGCGAAACAAGGAGTTCACAGCTTCCATGATACGGGAAAAACATTTTTACAGGACCTTTTTTGCGTTGGCGCTGTCTCTGGCGCTGCAAAATCTGCTGATATACAGCGTCAATATGATGGATACCGTCATGCTGGGGCGATACAGCCAGAACGCCATGAGCGGCGTCAGCCTGTGCAACCAGGTGCAGTTCATGCTCCAGATGCTGGTGGAGGGCGCCGGTGAGGGCGCTGTTGTGCTGGGCGCCCAATACTGGGGAAAAAACAAGCTGGAGCCGATCCCCCACATCATTGGTGCCGCCCTGCGTTTTGGCGGCGGAATGGCGGTTTTGATGTTTTTGATCGTGCGTCTTGCACCGGGACAGCTGCTGGGCCTGTTGTCCAATGAGCCGCTGGTCATCGCCGAGGGCGTCCGCTACTTTCAGATCATCAGCCTGTCCTACATCGTGTTTACCCTGACCCACATTTTGGTGGCGTCCCTGCGCTCTGTCGGCATTGTCCAGCTGGGATACATCATTTCCTTTTCCACGCTGTGCATCAATATTTCTCTCAATTATCTGCTGATTTACGGCAATTTCGGCTTTCCGGAGCTGGGCGTCCGCGGCGCGGCCATCGCCACGCTGGTCTCCCGGTGCGTGGAGCTGCTGATCGTCCTCTACTATTTGAAGTTCCGCGAAAAGCAGCTGCGCCTGTCACTGAAAAAGCTGGTCTTCATCGACACCAGCTATATACGGGACTATATGAGCATCGCCCTGCCCGTCTTGCTCAATCAGGCCCAGTGGGGCGCGGCGCAGATGGTGCAGACGGGAATTTTGGGGCACCTGGGCGGCGATGTGACCGCGGCCAACGCAATTGCCGTGCAGACCTATCAGGTGCTCTCCGTGGTCGCATACGGCGCCTCGTCGGCGGCCGGCATCGTGGTGGGAAAGACCATTGGAGCCGGAAGGCAGGCGGAGCTGAAAAAGCTGGTCCATACGCTGGAGGTGCTGTTCTCCGTCATCGGCGTTTTCACAGGTCTTGCCATCTTCCTGCTGCGCGGACCGATCTTACAGGTGTTTGGCGGCGCGCTGACGGAGAGCGCCCATCTCCTTTCCATGCAGTTCATGGCGGTGATTGCCGTCACAACGGTGGGGACCTCTTATCAGGTGGCCTGCGACAATGGCATCATCCGCGGCGGCGGCGACACCGCCTTCAGCGCCAAAATGAACCTCATCAGCATGTGGCTCATCATCGTTCCCCTATCCGCCCTAGCGGCCTTCCGCTGGAGCCTGGCACCCACGGCGGTGTTTTTCCTGCTGAAGTGGGACCAGCTTTATAAGATCATCCCCGTGTCCATCCGGCTCCACAGCTGGAAATGGGTGCGGGTCGTCACCCGCGGCGAAAGCGGATGCGCCCAGCCGTGAACCATGTGTTCCGCGCCTGCAAAAAGCACCGGCGAAGTCTGAAGCCAGACTTCGCCGGTTTTTTGTCGTGGTCAGTTGAGATAGCGCAGCCGCCGGAGAAACTCCCGGTTTTCTGTTTTTTCACAGATGGCGTCGATCCCGGAGGAGATCACCCAGATGGCCATTCCCCTTTCCGCGCAGGTCACCAGCATATCAATGACCATGTCGTGGTGGGCGGTCTCCTGGCCAGCGAAGGGGAAAAAGCAGATCAACAGCTTTGGATTCAAAAGATACCATTTATAGTAGGAAAACCGCAGGCGCTGGGGCAGCGGCCATGTCCACAGGGGCTTTTGCAGAGCCTCTCTGGGAAACCATCGGGACGCCTCGTCCAGGATATTTTCCGTCAGCCGCCTGGTATCCACCCATTTTCCCGCTTTTGGCAGCAGGCAGGTGCTCAGATTATCCAGCGCGGTCAAATTGTCAAACAGAACGCCGTTGGGACGGTCCGGCCGCTCGATCTGGATGCCGATGTCCGTGCCGATCAATTTGGCCAGCTCTCCGTGGGTATATTCGGTCCCGCCCAGGCGGAACGTGCCCCCCAGCCAGCGCTGTCCGCCCAGAAAACAGTTCCGCAGCCGTACCGCCGTGCTGTAGTTCTCGTCCCGCAGGAAGGCGATCTCACCGCCGCAGATCTGAAAATTCAGGGGAGGCATTCCGGGAAACGCCAAATCGGACACAGACAGGATGACCCTGGTCCCGTCGTACTGCCCATCCTGCTTGACTCCGCTGCTGCGGCATTTCCAGCCGAGGAGCTCATACAGCTTTTCTCCGTACTCCTCCGGATACAGCCGGTAATAGGTCTTTCGGTCTTTGATGACATCGATCCGGTCACAGCAGCGGTACATGAATGCCTCGTCCAAATCAAAAAGGATGACGGCTGCTCCGTGCTCCAGCAGCAGCCGGACGCACCGCATGAACTTTTCCAGGTCCTTTTGGCGCAAAACCTCCGTGAGCCGGTCCAGGACCAGCAGTTCACTGTTCCAGAGCCATGCCCGGAAGACGCACAGCCGGTAATAATCCAGCAGGGAGACCTCCGCCAGGCTCAGCTCCATGGGAAGGAGCAGGCCCATCTGACGCATGGTGTCCGCGGCCTCCGCACTGCGCAGCCGCAGCTCCGCCTGTTTCCGCTGGCTCCGGTTCAGGGATCTTCCCAGCGCCACCAGAAAATCCCACACAGTCAATTCTCTGGATGCAAACCGGTACTTGTCCACGATCATGCTGTTTTGCAGGATCCAGCGCTCCAACGCCTGCCCGCCCACCCGGCGTCCGCAGGAAAAGGCCTTGCCGCGCTTCATGTGAGTACCGCCTTTGAAAATATCCAGATACGCCGTGCCGGAGGTCAGGTGATCATCCACATAGATGCCGATGCATTCCCCTCTGGAAATAGAGAGCTCAAAATGATATTCCTGTTCCTCCCGCTGAAAGCAGCCGTGCTCGACACGGACCAATTCTTCTTTCATAGACGGTCATTCCCCTTGAAAAAGCAGCGGCAGCGTCACACAGCATTCCGTACCGATCCCCACCGCGCTGAAAATATGAAGGCCGTACTCCTCGCCGAACATCAGCCGGATGCGGCTGTTGACGTTGCGCAGGGCGATCCCCCCTTTTTGCTGCCCGGCCACCGCTTCGGAATCCTCCGCGAATTGCCGGTTCAGCTGCTCCACCCGCTCGTCCGGCATGCCGACGCCGTCATCCCGGACCCGCAGGAACAAGGTCCGATCGCTGTTTTCCACCACGATGCGGACGGTGCCGGGGCCCAGCTTGCCCTCCAGACCGTGAGAGACCGCGTTTTCCACCAGGGGCTGCAAAATGAGCTTCGGCATCCGTGCCTCCAGCAGCGTTTCATTTTCCAGATCCAGCTCCATGGAGATCTTGTCTCCGAAGCGGCACCGCTGGATGGTGAAATAGTTCTCCGTGTTATCCAGTTCGTCGGAAAATGTCACGTATTCCTTCACATTGGAGATGGTATAGCGGAAAAACGTGGCCAGCGCCTCCGTGGTCTCGGCGATGTCCTGGCAGTCCGCCAGCAGGGCGTCGGTCCGGATGGCCTCCAGCGCGTTATAGAGAAAGTGGGGGTTGATCTGGTTTTGCAGAGCCAGATATTCCGCCTGCTTTTGCCGCAGCTTGGTGATCTCTTCGCCGTGCAGACGTTCTTCGATGTCGGAAAAAAAGAGCCTCAGCAAGGGGGCCTTGCTCCAATTCGCTTGCAGGACGGCATCCAGGTCCCGGTCGTTTTGATAGTGACGCAGCATTTTCTGCAATTTCCATCCGGTCCGCAGCCACATATGATTCACCTACTTATACAGTTTCTTGTAATCCGACGGGCTGACGCCAGTGGCCTTTTTAAACAATCTGGAAAAATATTTCAGGTCGCGATAGCCCACCATTTCCGCCACATCCTGGATGGACAGCGTGTCGCCGCACAGCAGCTCCTTGGACTTG
>JAETPK010000111.1 GCA_021771265.1 Oscillospiraceae bacterium | reverse complement strand
GCAATGTTGGCCACCAGGGAGCCGATGGCGCCCAGACCGATGATGCCCAGGGTCTTTTTGTAGATCTCGGGGCCGATGAAGGCGGATTTTCCTTTTTCCACCACGGTGGTCACATCTACGCCGGAGGCCACCTGGTCCCGCACCCAGCGGATGGAGCCGTCCACGTCCCGGGAGCCCATCAGCATGGCACAGAGCACCAGCTCCTTCACGGCGTTGGCATTGGCGCCGGGGGTGTTGAACACAGGGATGCCGGCCTCGGAGCAGCGGTCCAGCGGGATGTTATTCACGCCCACGCCTGCCCGCGAGATGGCCAGCAGACTGGGGGGAAATTCGTAGTCCTGAAGCTTGGCGGAGCGGACGAGGATCCCGTCCTCCAAACGCTCATCCTCGCTGACGGCGTACATGGCTGGGTCAAAGCGGTTCAGGCCCACGGGAGAAATTTTATTGAATGTTTTGATGCGATACATGGCGGGAAAGCCTCCTGGGTGGTCCCAGCGGACCACGGTACTTGCGGCGGAACGTGCGGCGCTGGCACCGCTTCCGTCGCAGCCCCTCCATTATACGTTTTCTGGCGGACAAATGTCAATGTGCGGAGGACCAAAAAACGACGCCGGAGCACAGGGATATTTGTTCAAAAAAGTCGATGGGGCGGGAATCGTTGTTTTGCCGGAGAAAAAGGAACAAAATACCGAAAAAATGTGGACTTTTATCTTGAAATTGAAGAGAAAACGGACTATAATGACAAACTGTGTGTAAATATCAAGGCGCAGAACCTTTTGAGACGAGAAAGAAAGGGACGTTCATTATATGCAGAACGAACATCTGAGAAACGTAGCCATTATCGCCCACGTCGACCACGGCAAGACCACCCTGGTGGACGAGATGCTCAAGCAGGGCGGCGCTTACCGTGAGAATCAGGAGACCGTGGAGCGCGTCATGGACTCCGGCGATCTGGAGCGGGAGCGCGGCATCACCATCCTGGCTAAAAACACCGCTATCCGTTACGGCGATACCAAGATCAATATCGTGGACACTCCGGGCCACGCTGACTTCGGCGGCGAGGTGGAGCGCATCCTGAAGATGGTCAACGGCGTCATTTTGCTGGTGGATGCCGCCGAGGGCCCCATGCCCCAGACCCGCTTTGTGCTGAGCAAGGCCCTGGAGCTGGGCCACCGGGTCATCGTGGTGGTCAACAAAATCGACCGCCCCGACCAGCGCATTCACGAGGTGGTGGACGAGGTGCTGGAGCTGCTGATGGACCTGGACGCCACTCCCGAGCAGCTGGATTCCCCCATGCTGTTCTGCTCCGGCCGCAATGGCACCGCCTCCTATTCTCCCGAGGTGGTGGGCACCGATCTCAAGCCTCTGTTCGACACGATTCTGGAGTATATCCCCGCCCCCGAGGCGGACACCGATCAGCCCTTCCAGATGCTGGTGTCCTCCATCGACTATAATGAATTCGTGGGCCGCATTGCCATTGGCCGCATCGAGCGGGGCTCCCTGAAGCAGAATCAGGAGATCGCCGTGTGCAACTACCACGATCCCGAGGCCGTGCTCCGCAGGGCCAAGGCCACTGCCATCTATGAGTTCGAGGGTCTGGCCCGCAAGACGGTCACAGAGTCCACCGCGGGCAACATCATTGCCATGAGCGGCATCCCCGACATCACCATCGGCGATACCATCTGCGCGCCTGACGCCGTGGAGGCGCTGCCCTTTGTGAAGATCAGCGCGCCCACGCTGGAGATGACCTTCTCCGTCAACGACTCCCCCTTCGCCGGCCGGGAGGGCAAATACGTCACCTCCCGCCAGCTGCGGGACCGCCTGTACCGGGAAACCTTGAAGGATGTGTCCCTGCGGGTCTCCGATACGGATAAGGAGACCGCCTTCAACGTGGCAGGCCGGGGCGAGATGTCCCTGTCCATCCTCATCGAGACCATGCGCCGGGAGGGCTATGAGTTCCAGGTGTCTCCCGCCCGTGTGCTGTACAAGGAGATCGACGGGCAGAAGTGCGAGCCCATCGAGCGGCTGGTGGTGGATGTGCCCGGCGACTGCGTGGGCGCCGTCATCGACAAGCTGGGCCAGCGGAAGGCCGACATGCTGGAGATGACCCCTGTGGGCGACCGCATGAAGATCGAATTCCTCATCCCCGCCCGTGGGCTGTTCGGCTACCGCAATGACTTCCTTACCGACACCAAGGGCGAGGGCATCATGGCCTCTGTCTTTGATTCCTATGCCCCCTACAAGGGAGAGATCTCCCGTCGGGGCAGCGGTTCCATGATCTCCTTCGAGACCGGTGAATCCATCACCTACGGCCTGTTCAATGCCCAGGAGCGGGGCACCCTGTTCATTGGCGCCGGCGTCCCCGTCTACGGCGGCATGGTCATCGGCGTCAGCCCCCGCAGCGAGGACATGACCGTCAACGTCTGCAAGAAAAAGCAGCTGACCAACACCCGGGCTTCCGGCTCCGATGACGCCCTGCGTCTGGTGCCCCCCAAGCAGATGAGCCTGGAGCAGTGCCTGGAGTTCCTGGCGGATGACGAGCTGCTGGAGGTCACCCCCAAGAGCCTGCGGATGCGCAAGTCCATTCTGGATCATGAGAAGCGCATGAAGGCCCTCCACGGCAAGAAGTGATCTCGGAGGGAGCAGGTCCCCCCCAGCACCTTTCTGTGAGCGTCTGAAAGCGAAACGGTGTTTGAAAGCCCCGGAAATTTTCCGGGGCTTTTTTCCTGCCCTGGGAACTTTTCCCTTTGTCTTGCCGTCCTATAATATAGATGCTACCCTCAGTGAACAAAGGGCAATACGCCTGCCAGCGGCCAAAATCAGCGTCGGCGGCGTCATCGTCCTTGGCGGGCGCCAGCCCGCCTGTGTCCTCTTCCTTGCCAGCCCCGATTTTTTCTCGCTGGCAGGTCCTTAGGAGTTTTTCGGGAACAGATTGAGCAGCTGGCAAGGCAGACGAGGCCGCCGTGCTGACGCCCGGCAACGAGGATAACGCCGCCAGATGCTCAAGATGCCCCGAAAAACCGTGTTGCCCTTTGTTCACTGAGGGTATGATAGTAAAAACGTGAATAGGAGGAGTTTTTGTGAAGAAGAGGATCGTCCGCGTACTGTCCCTGGCGCTGTGCGCCGTTATGGTGTGCGCTCTGCCTGCCTTTGCCGCTGAGACGGAGAATGCCGCTGAAGTACCTGCCTATCTGGCGCCTGTCCGGGTATGGGGCAGGGTGACGAATCTGGAAGACGGCGGTTTGCTGGTGCAGAACGATAACGAAAATGACCCGTACCATGAAATCATTCTCCACGGAGAGAGCATTCGGATTCTGGACGCTGTTACAGGTATGCCCCTGGACCGGGAACTGAAGGACGGCGAGGTCATTTACGCCTGGGTGGGGCCTGCCATGACGTTGAGCCTGCCGCCCCATGCTACCGCCCAGATCATTGTCGCCAACATTCCGGAGGACTTTGGCGCGCCCCAGTACTACCAGGTGGCCAAGATCAAGCCCCAGGCCATGATCGCCATTTACCCCCCGCCGGCGCTGACCCGTGTGGACCTGGTGACCACTAGTGGGGAGGAGCTGACCATCACGGACGAGGCGACCCTCTTTCCGTACCTGACCCGTCAGGTGGTGCGGCTGGAGTCCCTGCAGCCCGGCAGCCATATCCTGGTTTGGACCGACGACGAAGGAACCGTCACGAAGACCATGCTCTTTGCCTATGAGTATCAGGGCTACGCGGCCTGGGAGCTCACGGGAGAGGTCAGTGTCAATGACCAGCGCCTGTCCGTGACCGGGAAAGTGATGGAGGAAGAGGTGCTGCTGCCTATCCGGGCCGTGGCGGAGGCCGCCGGCTATGATGTGCAGTGGGTCCGCGGTCAGGGCGCTGTGGTGATGAAGCCCGGTGCGGAAGCCCCCATTTTTTCTGTTCTGCCCGGACAGGATACGGCGCAGACGCCTGGCGGCGGCCGGGAGCTCTCCGGTGCCTGCTATTTTGAAAATGGCACCACCTATCTGCCCGCCAGGGACCTTGTGGAGCTGCTGGACCTGTTTGTGGTGTATTGACCGCCCCGCTCCGGCACACACTAGGGCAGAGGTGATGCACATGGAAGAACTGCCCCTGGGTTTTGGTATGGCCCTGGCGCGGCACCCGGAGGCCATGGCCCGCTTTGCCGCCCTGCCGGAGGCGGAGCAGCAGGTTGTCATCGACGGCGCCCACGCCGTCCGCTCCAAGGAGGAGATGCGGGCCTACGTGGAGCGGCTGACGCAATGAACAAAACGCCTCGGACCAGTCTTGGCCCGAGGCGTTTTGGAGACGGTAAAAAAGAAGAAGACCGTGGGATAACGGGAAGGAAGAAAGTTACGAAAGAAACCCAGGAGGGGTGTCTTTCGTTTTCAATCTAAGTTTTTCAGAACTTTTTTTAAAGGTTTGAAAAACTTGCTCAGCCTGCCGAAAAGACTTCTTCGGCAGGCTGAAAACGCCTCGGACCAGTCTTGGCCCGAGACGTTTTGGCATGGCTGCGGCTCTATTCGTGGGCCCGGGGCAGGTTCCAGCGGAAGTGCGCGGATAGGCCCCGGATGAGGATGACCAGACTGCCGCCCAGCAGCATGGCCGGTATTTCCCCGAGAGGGTCCCACAGCAGTGCGCACACCAGCGCCCCCGCCAGGGACGCGCTGGCGTAAACATGTTTCAGGAAGATGTAAGGCGTATCTCCGGCCATCATATCCCGCAGGACACCGCCGCCCACGCCGGTAACCACGCCCACGAACACCAGTAGGAATACCGTGGCCTGCGGCACGCAGGCGTAGGCGGTGCGGATGGCCACCACGGTAAAAATGGCCAGGCCCGCCGTGTCCATCCAGAACATGGACTTATCAAAAAGGGCGGCGCTGCGCATCAGTACCCGCCGCACCTGGGGGAGAAACAGCACCAGCGCCGCGATGAGGGCCACGGCGGCGTAAACGGGGTCGCGGAAGGTGGCGGGCGGCGTGTTGCCCAGAATGACATCCCGGATGACGCCGCCGCCCACGGCGGTGGTGAGGCCCAGAATGCACACACCGAAAATGTCCATGTTTTTCCGGATACCAGTCATGGCGCCGGAGGCGGAGAAGGCCATGGTGCCGATCAGCTCCAAAATGAGGATAAATATTTCCATAAAAGAAGCTCCTGCAATGAAAAAATCGTTTCAGACGGACATCAGCGCATGGAAGAT
>JAETPK010000110.1 GCA_021771265.1 Oscillospiraceae bacterium | reverse complement strand
ATTCAAGTAGAAAACCGGTCAAATAAAAATCTGAGTTTCCAGCCGCAGTTGAGACTGATGCAATGGTCTACCGCCGAAGAAATCGTTCCAACCTCTGGCAAGACTGTATTCAGCGGCACTGAGTTCGGAGCGCATACCAGCGGCGTGATGACGGTGGATCTCTCCCAAGCGTACAACATGGATGTGCTGGAACAGCCGCTCACCGATGACCATTACTATTTCGTGCTGACCAACAACAATTTTGTGTTTGGACAGGACTGGATGTGTTCTGTTTCTTTTGCGGAGCCAATCAAAACGGTGGTAGAGACGCCGCTCCCCATTCCTGCTGCCGAGGCCGACAGAGAACTGGCTGCACAAATCATGGAGGAACTGCGGCCTTATTTTGAAACCTATCCTGCCAATATCGACGAGCGGAGAGAGGCTGCGGGCAGTTACCTTCAGAAATGCCAAGAACTGTTGACCACACTGGATCAGGATGTAGTCCCCGCAGTAGAGGCTCCCCTGGCGATTGACGGGCTAAACCCGGAGGTTATCTTTGATGAGACTGCTCCTCTGGAGACACAGCACTGGCTCACCGGTCTGCACTGGCGCAGCCTTGATGGCTATGGCATCCCGGTTGGCTCTACCGAAGACGAAAGCGCCTTGGTTTTGAGCGCGTATGTTCCCCAGCATAAAGGAGAGGTCGATGGCGGCGTAGATATCCCCCTGCTTTATTTCTTTGCCTACCATGTGGAGGACATTCGCAGTTCGGAGGATCTCGCCTTTATCCACGGACAGCTCATGACCTTTGGCGAACTGGAGCAGTACAAAGTATATGAAGATGAGCAGTATGTCTGCTACGAGGTGACTGACCTGTTTTATACAGATCTCCGTCAGCATACGGAGAGCATGGTCAGCCAGCGGAGCGACATCTACTTTGATGAACAGGTTTGGGAGCGCGTGGAGAATATCTATAACTACTACAAGGACAGGGATGTCTTGAACAACCGTTTTTACTACAATCTTCCCGCTGAATCATAATGGAATAGATATTCGGTTCCCTCGGGGCGCAAGTGATAAATGAATCACTTGCGCTCTATTTTTGTGCCATTGAAAATAATATTTCGATTTTACCATATCCAGCTATGCCGGAACAACTCTAAAATTATCATGAGAAAGAAGGTTTTTTGCTTGAATGTGGTGGCTTACGGCGCCGGAGTCAATTCGACGTCAATGCTGATCGGGATGTACCGCAAGGGCATCCCCGTTGACCTCATCCTCTTTGCCGACCCTGGGGCGGAGCAGCCCCGTACCTACGCATATCTGCCCATCATGGATGACTGGCTGGCACGCCACGGGATGCCGGCGATCCAGACCGTCTACTACACCAACAAAAACGGAGACCGCCTGACCTTGGAGCAGGAGTGCCTCCGCTCCGGGACGCTGCCCGCCATCGCCTACGGCTACAGGAAATGTTCCCTCAAGCACAAGATCCAGCCCCAGGAGAAGTTCTGCAACAACTACCCGCCCTGCCGTGAGGTCTGGGCCAGAGGGGAAAAGGTGTTCAAGTACATCGGCTATGACGTGGGCGAAATGCAGAGAAAAGAAAATGCCAGGGAACACGATGAAGCCGATGCCAAATACACCAAGGTCTACGCCCTGATGGACTGGGGCTGGACGAGAGAGGACTGCATCGCCGCCATATTGCAGGAGGGTCTGCCGCTGCCCGGCAAATCCTCCTGCTTTTTCTGTCCCTCCATGAAGAAGCGGGAGATTCGTACCCTGTACCACCGGCACCGGGAGCTGTATGACCGGGCCATCGCTATTGAGGACGGCGCCCGGCCCAACCTGACCTCCGTCCGCGGCTTGGGCCGAGACTGGGCCTGGCGTGACTTTGTGGAGGCCGACTTGAACCAGACCGCCATGTGCTGGATGTTCCCGGAGGATGACCTGCCCTGCAACTGCCACGACGGCGGCTGAGAAGGACAGAACAGATAGGGGGTGACACAATATGAGCAGTGAAGCGAGAGATATTTTGCGGAACCGGCTGGATCAAAACTATAAGACTTACATGGAGGCACTCCAAAAGAAAACTCCATCTGAGTTGATCGCTCTGGCCTCGGAGATCACTGCGGTGCAGCAGGTCCATGAGGAACTGCTGGATGCCTGTTACGAGGACGACATTGCATTTTTGCTTCGATTCGATGATCCCTTGGAGGTCGCGGCGGGCGCTTGGGAGTCCGAAATCACAGGCTATGACCACAGCGAGGAGATCAGCCATATGCTGTGGTCTCTCCAAGATAAAGAGATATACGAGACGGAACTCCATGAGGACGAGGAGCCCGGAGGGATGGGCAATGTAATGCAGCTATTATAAATGTATAAGGAGAGGATCAGATATGGATATGATTGAACTGGAGCGGTGGAAGCCCTCTGAGGCGGACCCCCGCAAGCTGGAGTACGCCGGCCAGCCCACGGCTCAGGAGGTATTCGAGGAGCTGAAATACCGGCTGGAGAGCATGGGATACCTGCCTGACGAGTATTTTCTCTTGGACAGCCACTGGGAGAATGGCCGGGAGATCCCCAAGGACGCGGATATCTTCTGCACCACCGATTACGGCTCCAGCGAGGGCGTCTATCTGGACGTGTACCTCAAGTGGTATGACGAAGAACGGCAAAAGAGTATCACCAAGAGCTTCATCACCGGCAAAACTCTGGGCGAGAACGGGAACGATCTGGACAGAATGTTCCTCATCTCCTCTGCCATCACCAAGGCGTTCCACGGCAATCACGCCACCCACGCCCGGTACATGCAGATCGGGGGCGTGGGGGAGGACACCGGGGGCGCGGTGGTGCATCTGAGCCAGCAGGAGCAGAAGACCATCATCGAGGCGCTGGTGGAGCAGAGAGAACGGCAGGAGCAGTCCATGAGCCAGACCGAGCAGCTCCTGCGCCGCATGACCGGCAGTATCACGGAGTACGTCAACACGGTGGGGATGCGCCCTCTGCGGATGAGCGGCTATGACAAGACTATCCTCGCCATTCAGGACGGGGAACTGTCCGCATTCAAGGATCTGTATCCCCAAACGCTGAAAAATCATGCGGACGATCTGCTCATTGAGGCGGCGGGCAGGCCCGGCGCGGTGGGACGGAAAATGACCCTTCTGCTGCTGGTGGATGTGGAACAGTTTCCCGAAACCGCCTATCGCGCCGCCTGCCAGAAGGCCATCGACATCAACGATCCGGAAAAGGTCTCTTTCCTGCTGGAGCAGGTGGGAGATCATGTGCCGGAGCTATCCCCCTCTTTCCACGGGGAGATGGCCAGTTACGCCTATCTGGACCACCGCTTCATTGCCAAGGAGATCATCAAGCGGTGCAGCGAAGAGCAGATCGCCGCCGCGCCGTCTTATCTGCTGGAGCAGTTCGCCGCAGACAAGGATTTTCGCACATTGTCTGCGCTGGTGGAGAAAGGGATCTCCGGAGGTCCCAGCACCTATAGGACGCTTCATATGCTGACCTGTGAAGGCCATGACAGTTGGATCGCGGAGGAGCTTCTGGAAAAGCGGATGTGGGTCGACCTCGATGACTACAACGCGCTCCACGCCTGCGTCCAAAACGACGCGGTGGAGGTGTGCAAGCTCCTGCTGGACGGCGGCATGGACTTTGATGTCTACCAGCAGTGGGCAAAGAACCACCCTTGCGCCGGCCATGAGGAGACGCTCCAGGCTCTGACAGATCACTGGTCAGAGATGCAGGCGGAGCAGGCCGGGGCCCCCGCCGAACTCCAGCAAGGTCCGGCGATGGGAGGGCAGACCCTTGGCTAGCTACATGATCCGCCATACCCGGCGCTTTGCGTCCCCCAGACGTGTGCATACGCCACTGGCGCAGTTTGCGTCCGCCAGCTATCAAAAGCCATCGCCTTACGGAAACGTGCTCATCATGAGCCCGTGGAACTATCCGTTTCTGCTGACCATCGACCCGCTGGCCGATGCCATCGCCGCCGGCAACACCGCGGTGGTGAAGCCCAGCGCCTATTCTCCGGCCACCAGCGCCGTGATCGCCCAGCTGATCGCGGAGTGTTTTCCGCCGGAATATGTGGCGGTGGTCACAGGAGGACGGAAGGAAAATGCCGCGCTGCTGGAAAAGAAGTTCGATTTGATATTCTTCACCGGCAGTCAGGTCGTCGGCCGGGAGGTCCTTCGCCACGACGCCGAGCATCTGACGCCTGCCGTTCTGGAGCTGGGGGGAAAGAGCCCCTGCATCGTTGACAGCACCGCGAAGCTGGCGCTGGCCGCCAAGCGGATCGTGTTCGGCAAATATTTAAACTGCGGGCAGACCTGCGTGGCGCCGGATTACATCCTCTGCCACCGCGGCGTGAAGGATCAGCTGGTGGAAGAGCTCTGCCGGCAGACCAGGCTCCAGTACGGGGAGGACCCGCTGGCAGGTCCCGATTACGGCAGGATCGTCAATGAGAAGCACTTTGACCGCCTTTGCGGCCTGATGGACCCGGAGAAGACCGTCCTGGGCGGAACGGCGAAAAGAGACACCCTCCAGATCGCTCCCACTGTTCTGGACAACGTCACCTGGGAAGACCCTGTGATGCAGGAGGAGATCTTCGGTCCCATCCTGCCGGTTTTGACCTTTGACCGCTTTGAAGAGGTGTACGCGCTTTTGGCGGACAGACCCAAGCCCCTGGCTCTTTACCTGTTTTCCGAGGACAGGGGCCGGGTCCGGGAGGTCACTGAGCGCTGCTCCTACGGCGGCGGCTGCGTCAACGACACCATCATCCATCTGGCCACCAGTGAAATGGGCTTCGGCGGCGTGGGGGAGAGCGGCATGGGCGCCTATCATGGCAAAACGGGCTTTGACGCCTTTTCCCATTCCAAGAGCATTGTGGACAAAAAGACATGGATGGATCTTCCCATGCGCTACCAGCCCTACCGTCGGGGACTGTACGGAGCGCTGCTGCGGATGTTCCTGCGGTAAGGGCGGGAGCGGCTGCGGACAGGAGACTGTGCGCTTTTCACGGACCGGCTGGCCGCCGCATATACTGGCGGCGAGGTGATATGATGTACATTTGTCCAGCCTGCCCGGATGCCGTGGCATGCATCCAGGGGGGACCTGAGGCGCCGTGCCTGTCCGGAGAGATCCGGTTTTATCAAAAGCGCGGCGCCGTTCTGGTGGATGTCCACGTGTCCGGACTGCCGCGGGAGAGTGAGACGGGCTTTTTCGCCCTTCATATCCATGAGGGAGGCAGCTGTTCC
>JAETPK010000109.1 GCA_021771265.1 Oscillospiraceae bacterium | reverse complement strand
TCGCCTCCATCCGGGCGGATGGCGCGTCAAAGCGGATCATCTCCCGGTCCGTTTTGGCCCGGGGAGACCGGCCGCAGGAGAGGTACACCAGCGCCTCCAGCAGATTGGTCTTGCCCTGGGCATTCTCGCCGAAAATGACGTTGCACCGGGGATCAAAGTCCACCGACTGGTTTCCATAATTCCGGAAGAACTGGAGCGTCAGTCCGTCAATCCGCATAGGCCGCCGTATAGTGCTGGCCCTGGAAGGCCACATCGTCACCAGGCCGTATCTTCTTGCCCCGCATGGTACAGACCTCGCCGTTCACCGTGACCTCGCCGGACTGGATACGCTCCTTGGCCTCGCCGCCTGTTTCCACCAGGTTGGCGAATTTCAAAAGGTCCTGAAGCTTGATATATTCCGTTGTAATGGTAATGGTTTTCATAGTGCTCCTGACTTTTCCAATTTAATCACTCCACGGATTTCAGCCGCACCGGCAGCACCATGTAGAGGAAATTTTCCTCGCCGTCCACGGGGACGATGATGGCGGGGGAGACGCCGGTGTTCAGCTCGATCTTCACGGTGTCGGCGGGGGCATACCGCAGGGCCTCCATCAAATAGCGGTTGTTGAAGCCAATTTCCAGTCCGCCGCCGTCTCCGGCGACATGGCAGACATCTTTGGCCTCGCCGTTGCCGGTCTTGGCGGAGAGAAACACCTTGTCATGGTCGAACAGGCAGCGAACGGGGCTTTTCAGCTTGTCGGAGATGACCACGGACACGCGGTCGATGCTCTCGATCAAGGCCTTGGTGTCCGCGATGACGGAGACCGGGTTTTTCCGGGGAATGGCGTTCTTATAATCCAGGAACTCTCCTTCCAGACGGCGGCAGATCAGCTCCGTATCGCCCACTTCAAACAAAATGTGCCGCTTGCCCAGGGTGACGGAGGCCATGTCCTCCGTATCGGAGCAAATACCCTTCACCTCGTTCAGGGCGGAGCCGGGGGCCACAAAGGAGAAGGCGCCGCCTTCGATCTTTTCCAGCGGCTCCCGGCGGATGGCCAGGCGGAAGCCGTCCACCGCCACCATGGCCAGCCCCTTGTCTGTGACCTCGAACAGGGCGCCAGTATGAACAGGGCGGCTTTCATTGGTAGAGACGGCAAAGGCGGTCTCCTCGATCATGGAGCGGAGAACTTTCTGCTGGATAGAGACGGCGTATTCATCTTCCACCTCCGGCAGATCCGGATAGTCCGCGGCGGAGAGGCCCACGATGTCAAAGTCCGCGTCGCCGCAGTGGAGGTGGACCACCTGCTTTTCATCGGAGGTGAACGTCACCACGTCGTCAGGCATGCGGCGGATGATATCACCGAACAGCCGGGCATTCAGCACGATATCCCCGCCCTGGGGCACATCGGCGGAGACCTTGGTGCGGATGCCGGTCTGCATATTGTAGCCGGAGACCGTCAGCTGATGGTCCGCGTGGAGCAGCAGTCCCTCCAGGGCGGGGATAGAGCTCTTTTGGGCGACGGCGCGGCTGGTGACGGCAATGGCGCTTTGCAGCAGCGTCTTTTCGCAGGAAAATTTCATGAGAGGCACGTCCTTTCAGTTGGGATAAATGATCGCGGGCTGTCTTTTTAAAAAGAAAAGAATCAATATTTGTTAGTAAAAAGGAGCCGTAGAAGGAAATGTTGTGGAAAAAGGCGGGAAACGCAGAAACTGTAAGGGTTTGCCCATCCACAGGGGACGTTGAAAAACTGCACGTGTTTTCAACGTTCTGTTTTTCCGGAAAGGTTTCCACAGGAAAGTTTTTCTTTTTCCACAGAAGAAGTGGAGAAAATACCGCCTCACCGGCGGGAGTTGATGTTGGTCTTGATGGCCTTCACGGTCTCGGCAAAGGCGGCGTCCTTTTTCATCTGCTTTTCCACCTGCTTGATGGAATATAGCACTGTGGAGTGGTCCCGGTCATCAAACTGTTTGCCGATGTCGTCCAGGCTTAGATTCGTCATGCTGCGAATGAGGTACATGGCGATCTGCCGGGCGGCCACGGCGTCCCGCACCCGCTGCTGGCCCCGGATGATGGATTCTTCCAGATTATAGTACTTGCTGATGTACTCCAAAATGGCCTCGGGGGTGGGGACATATTCGTTGCTGCGTTTGATCATATCCTGAATGGCCCGGGTGACGGTCTCCTCATCGGCTTCGTTGCCCAGCAGGTCCTTGAAGGCCATGATTTTGTTGATGGTTCCTTCCAGCTGGCGGACGTTGGCGGTGACGTTTTCCGCAATGAATACGGCCACTTTGTCCGGCAGCTCCAGGCCCAGCAGGGCGGCTTTGTTTTTCACGATGGCCAGGCGGGTCTCAAAGTCCGGCGGAGCCACGTCCACCAGAAGGCCCCACTCGAATCGGGTGCGGAGTCGGTCCTCCAACATGGTCATCTCAGAGGGGGGACGGTCGGAAGTCAGCACGATCTGACGGCCAGACTCGTACAAGTTATTGAATGTGTGGAAAAATTCCTCCTGGGTCTGCTTTTTGCCGGCAATGAACTGCACGTCATCCACCAACAGCAGGTCCGCCTGGCGGTATTTTTCCCGCATTTCGGCCGTTTTGTTGGGACCGGCCTGGATGGCGGCCACCAGCTCGTTGGTCAGGTCATCGCCCTTGACGTAGGCGATCTTGGCGTGAGGGTCGTTTTTCTTGATGACATTGGCGATGGCGTAGATCAGGTGGGTCTTGCCAAGGCCGGAATCTCCGTAAATCAGGAGGGGGTTGTAGTTTTGAGCCGGATGCTCCGCCACCGCCACGGAGGCGGCGTATGCCAGCTTGTTGGAGGGGCCCACCACGAAGGTATCGAAGGTGAATTCATCGGAGGTGAAGCGGTCGCTTTGCTTTTTGGCGGTGCCATTCATCTCCGCATAGGACACATCGTCCAGAATGCGGACCTCAAAATCCATGGAGAAAATATCCCGCAGGGAGGCCTTGATGTTTTTCATGAACAAAGTCTCGATAGAGCGTTTTTTAAAATCATTGGAGCAGTGGAGAACGAAAGTATTGCCCTGGATATCCACGGCTTCCAGCTCGTCGAACCAGGTGTTGATAGTGGTCTCGGAGAGCTCTCCTTTCAACTGGGAGAGAACATTGTCCCACACGTCGGCGACGGAATTCAAAAAGAAACACCTCTCTCTAGTTAAAAATGGACAAAATAATACAGAGGTATTATAGCAAAAAAACGAATCCATGACAATACTTATTCTAATAATAAAGTCTGAAAATCTGAAAAAAGAATAATGCGGTTGATGACTAGATATAGAGTTTTTTGACGCATTGGAACACCATATTTTGAAATAGGTTTTCAAATCCAGAAAAAAAGCGGATTTTTTCTGGAAAATGCAAGTTTTTATTGACACATTTAAAAAAAATCTGTATACTATTCGGTGCGCCGCGAATGGCGTTATGATACTCGTTTACTGCGTCAGCCCTTCGGGGCGGCGTCGAGTAAGTGTCATCCCCAGGGATGACCGGAATTCTGACAGGAGGTGTCTCAACATGGCAACGAAACGTACCTATCAGCCCAAGAAGCTGCACCGCTCCAAGGTCCACGGCTTCCGCAAGAGAATGGCTACCGCTGACGGCCGCAAGGTTCTGGCCCGTCGCCGCGCCAAGGGCCGCGCCCGTCTGACCCACTGATCGAAACGGAACGCGCGGGAGACACTTGAACAAAACGTCTTAGGGACGGCGGGAATTGCATGAGATTCCTCCGTCCCTATCAGAGTTTTTTCAAAAAGCAGCAAGGCAGGAAATGGTATGAAACGTGCGGTGACGCTGAAAGAGAATTATGAGTTCCGGCGGCTGTACCAGAAGGGCGCCTCCGCGGTGAGCGGCTGCATGGTGGTCTATTGCCGGAAAAACCGGCTGGGCCACAACCGGCTGGGCATTACCGTATCTGTGAAGCTGGGCCACGCTGTGGTGCGCAACCGGGCGCGCCGGCGGCTGCGGGAGGTGTACCGCCTGAATGGCGGCGCGCTGAAGCAGGGCTATGACATCATTCTGGTGGCCCGGAGCAAGACACTGAGCGCCGGCTGGAAGGAGCTGAACGACACGTTCCTCCGCCTTTGCCGGAAACTGGACCTTTTGGGGGAGCGGACATGAAGCGGTTATTTCTGCTGCTGATCCGCTTTTATCAAAGAGCCATCTCACCCTACCGTCCCCGCTGCTGCAACTATATCCCCACCTGCTCCCAATATGCCCTGGAGGCCGTTGAGAAATATGGCGCCCTCAAGGGCGGCTGGCTGGCGTTCAAGCGCATCCTGCGCTGCAATCCGTTTCACAAAGGCGGCTATGACCCTGTCCCTTAGCAGGCAACACAACTGAAAAACGAAAGAACGATTGACGGAGGAAATCCAATGGGATTTTTCGGAACCATCGGATACTACATTTGTATCCCCTTCGCGGCACTGCTGCGCCTGTTTTATAATTTGACGGGCTCCTATGGTGTCGCCATCATCCTGTTCACTCTGGTCATCAAGCTGATCCTGCTGCCCTTCCAGATGAAATCCAAGAAGAGCATGATCCGCATGAGCCGCATGAACGGCAAGATCCAGGAGATCCAGAAAAAGTATGCCAACAACCAGGTGAAAATGCAGGAGGAGATCCAGAAGTTTTACGCCGAGGAGGGCGTGAGCCCCATGAGCGGCTGCCTGTGGAGTTTTCTTCCCCTGCCCATTCTTCTGGCTTTGTACTCCATCATCCGCCAGCCCATCACCCACTTCATGATGCTGTCTGAGGAAGTGGTGGAGAAGCTGATCTCCGCTGTGTCCGCCGCCGGCATGAGTCTGGAGGGTATCGCGCAGATGAAGGACGGCGTGGCTGTGGTCAGCAATGGCGTCACACAGCTGATGCCCTACGGCCAGATCAACCTGGTCAAGGCGGCCAGCCAGATCCCTGAAATGACCAGCGGCATCAGCGGCTGGATCGACATGAACTATACCTTCTTGGGCATGGACCTGACCTCCACGCCCTGGGCGGCTGTGAAAAGCTTTACCTTCTCCGCTGCCGTCATCGGCCTCATTCTCATCCCCATCCTGGCCGGCGGTAGCCAGCTGCTGTTCTCCTGGCTGACCATGAAGCAGCAGCCCACCCCCGACGGCCCCGGCGCCGGCAGCACCAAGTCCATGATGTACATGATGCCCCTTATGTCCGTGTACTTCGCGTTCATCATGCCTGCCGCCCTGGGCGTATACTGGATCGCCCAGAGCGTCATTTCCCTGGTGCAGGAGCAGATCCTCGGCAAGTTCTACACCAAGAAGCTGGAGGAAGAGGAGACCGCCCGCTATGAGGCCCGCCAGGCGGACCGCCAGAAGCGCATGGAGG
>JAETPK010000108.1 GCA_021771265.1 Oscillospiraceae bacterium | reverse complement strand
TGGCTTCCGGCCAGAACGTGAACGTCTTCGTGTTCGATACCGAGGTGTACTCCAACACCGGCGGACAGGCCTCCAAGGCCTCCAACATCGGCCAGGTGGCCCAGTTCGCGGCTGCCGGCAAGGAAGTCAAGAAGAAGTCCCTGGCGGAGATTGCCATGAGCTATGGCTATGTGTACGTGGCCCAGGTGGCCATGGGCGCCAACCCCGCCCAGACCCTGAAGGCCATCAAGGAGGCCGAGGCCTACAATGGTCCCTCCCTCATCATCGGCTACGCGCCCTGCGAGATGCACAGCATCAAGGGCGGCATGATGAACTGCCAGAAGGAAATGAAGAAGGCCGTGGAGTGCGGTTACTGGAACCTGTTCCGGTTCAACCCCGCTGCCGAGGGCGCCAAGTTCACCCTGGATTCCAAGGAGCCCGCTGGCGGCTATCAGGAGTTCCTGATGAACGAGGCCCGTTACAGCCGTCTGACCCGCGAGTTCCCCGACCGTGCTTCCGAGCTGTTTGAGCGGAACGAGAAGAACGCCATGGAGCGCTATCAGCATCTGCTGAAGCTGAAGGCCATGTACGCCGACTGATCCATCGAGGACCAATTTCATATCCCGCAAAAGGGCCACGGGAATATTCCCGTGGCCCTTCTTTGCCCTAGGGCAGCTACTGAAAAACCATTTTCCCAGAAGAAAAGCTTTGTGAGGGTGGAGTTTGCAAAAAATTCATGAAATACAGATACGGCAGCGCATATAATAATGCACCACAGAAAGAAAGGTGTCGAAATGCGAACGTTCCATCAAAAAGAGACCGCTGAAAAGGGCGGTGCCCTCTTTCACCTGGCGCTGCTGGCCCTGCTGCTGGTCGTGGTTGTAGAGCTGTTCAACCACAAAGCGTTCAGCGAGGGGCTGGCGTCCTTCTGGCTCTTCCTTACCAAGCGGCCTTTGGCCGCGGCGGTGGATTACCTGCTGGTGCTGCTGACGCTGCTGCCCACCCTGTTTGCCAGGCGGCGGAGCTTTTGGCAGACGCTGCTCAGCGTGGCCTGGCTGGGCGTGGGTGCCGTTAATGGCTTCATTCTCCTCAACCGCATGACCCCCTTCACCATCGCGGATCTGACGGTGCTGAACACTGGCCTGGACACCCTGCCCAATTACCTCTCCGCGGGATACATCCTGCTGCTGGCGGCAGCGGTATTGGCGGCGTTGATCGGGCTCACGGTGCTGTTTTGGAGGGGAAAGCGCTGCCTGCTGCCCTGGAGGCGCCAGGCAAAAGCGGGGCTTTTGTCCACGGCAGCGGCTGCCGCGGCACTGGCGGGCATCTGGGCGCTGGCCTTTCACACCCATCAGCTGTCGGCGGAGTTCGCAAACCTGGCTTATGCCTACGAGGACTACGGCTTTCCCTACTGTTTTCTCCAGACCTGGCTGAACAAAGGCATCCGCTGCCCCAGTGGCTACGGCTCCGCCCCTATGGAGCGGATCGCCGGCATGATCGGGGAGGAGACGCCTGTAAATATAGGAGAGCCGCAGACGGATGTGAATGTGGTGTTCGTGCAGCTGGAATCCTTCATTGACCCGGCGGAGGTCCTGGGATTGGAGCTGTCCCGGAACGCGGCTCCCAACTGGACGGCGCTGACGGAGCAGTACTCCTCCGGTTACCTGACCGTCCCGGTGGTGGGCGCCGGCACCGCCAATACGGAGTGTGAGGTCCTTACCGGCATGAGCACCCGGTTTTTCGGCCCCGGCGAGTATCCCTATCAGACCTGTCTGCTGGACCAGACGGTGGAGTCCGTGGCCTATGACCTGAAGGCCAACGGCTATGGCACCCACGCCATCCATGACCACTACGCCACCTTCTACCGCCGCAACGAGGTGTATGCCAACCTGGGCTTTGATGACTTCACCTCTCTGGAATACATGCCGAAAACGGAGACCACGCCCCAAAACTGGGCCAAGGACAGCGTCCTCGTCGGCCAGATACGCCAGGCCCTGGATGCCACAGAGGACCAGCCGGACCTGGTATTCACCGTTTCTGTGCAGGGACACGGCAAGTACCCTGACGAGCCTGTTCTGGAAGACCCGGCGGTGCGGGTGCTGGCCTGCCCGGACGAGGAGCGCCGTTACGCGGTGGAATATTACGCAAACCAGGTTTATGAAATGGACGCCTTTGTGGGGCAGCTGGTAAGGGCGCTGTCCAGCCGGGAGGAAAAGACCGTGTTGGTGCTCTACGGGGACCATCTGCCCTCCCTGGGGCTGGAGGATACGGATATGGCCAGCGGCAGCCTGTACCGGACCCGCTATATCGTCTGGGACAATTTCGGCCTGGAGCGGCGGGAGGAGGACCTGGCGGCCTATCAGCTGTTTGCCTCCGTGCTGGGGCGGCTGAACATCACCACCGGCACCATGAACGCCTTCCACCAGTTCTGCCGGGGAGAGCCCAGCTACCGCGGCGACCTGCGGCTGCTGCAATATGACGCCCTGTACGGACAGGCGTATTTGATGGACAGTGATGCCTACGCGCCCACGGACCTGCAGATGGGCGTGGCGCCCATTCTTCTGGAGGGACTGGTCCATCAGGGGGAGGGCTGGTTTTTGTTCGGGCAGAATTTTACCCCCTGCTGCAAGGTCACCCGGGATGGAGCGCTTTTGGAAACGGAGTATGTGAGCCCCAGGCTCCTGCTGGTGCTGGAGGACCCGGGGACGGAGGATGTGGAGGAGCTGTCCATCAGCGTGGTGGACCGCCACCACCAGGTCCTCAGCGACACGGAATAGCAGCAAAAAAAGAGACTTCCCGGATGGGAAGTCTCTTTTTGCCAAGAAAGTCAGCCCTGGGCCTTTTGCCAACGGAGCCTCAGCTGCTCCTCCGTGATGGTGTAGGCCTCCTCGGCGTAGGCCCAGCGGGGCAGCTCCGCCGGCGGGGTCTGGCTCCGGCGGGCGTAAATGGCCCGGACCACATGCTCCAGCAGCCGGGGGTTTTTCACCAGGATGGGGCCGGTCAGCTCCGAGGCCAGCACGTTTTGGAACCGGAAGCCCTCGGGAGTCTTTTCCCCGCTGTTGCCAAAGCCCATGTCCAGGGTGGTCAGCAGCGGCGTCTCCACCCCCTCAATGCTGCTGCACTTGTTCATAAAGCCCACCACGGCCTCGCTGTACAGGTCCGTGGCGCCGTACACATCCTCCACGAAGCGCTGCCTGCCCTGGACGGAGGTGAAGCTCCCCAGGCCGATGCTCTCGTAAACGGTGCCGTCGGCGGCGGTGATGGTCTTGCCCAGCAGCTCCATGGCGGTGCCGGCGAACAGGGCCGCCGTGCCGTTTTCGGCGGCGGCCTTCACAGCCTCACCGTACCGGACAAAGTCCGCCAGGGCGGCCTTCTGGGCCCGCTCGGTGCCGGCGCCCATGAAGAGGAAATCCGCGCCGGAGAGATCCGCCGCTTCGCCGGGGACCACGGTCTCCACCGTGACGGTGTTGCCCAGCTCCTCCAGATACCGCTTCAAAACGGCCACATTGGCGTAGCTGCCGTACAGGCTCATGAGATCGGGGTAAAAATGGATGATCTTCAGCTCCATACCTTACGCCTCCTTTACCACGTGGGCCAGCAGCTTGTCCCGGTCGGAGAAGCAGGTGACCACATACACCTGCTCGCCGCCCTCCGCCTTCAGAGTCTCCGCCGCGGCGGCGATGTCCGGCTGGACCAGGAGCTTTTCCCGGGGAATGCCGGTGAAGGAGAAGCGCAGGGCCAGGTCGTTGCAGTACTGGCCAGCGAGGATGACCCGCCCCACCTGGGGGACGTTCAGCAGGTCGAAGTCGATGTCCCACAGCCAGCTGGTCTCGCTGGTGAAGTACTTGCGGCTTACCGCGTCCACGATGACCAGCACGGTGCAGGGTTCCTTGGAAGCGGCGATATAGCGCAGATTCGTGTCGTAGGCGATGGAGTTTTCGTGCTTGCTGGTCAGCAGCACGCCTTTGTGGGCGCCCAGGGTGAACTTCTGCATCCGGCCGTTTTTTAAAATATAGTTGTTGATGACCCCGGCGGCGGTGTCGGCGGCGATGCCCACCTCCCGGCAGGCGGCGTAGGCCGCCAGGATGTTGTACACATTGTAGATGCTGCGGAAGGCCAGCTGGATGGTGACGGCGCCGTCGATGGTCAACCGGCCCTGGTCCAGGTCCGCCGCCGTGACGGTGTAGTCTGTGGCGGGCTTGGCGTGGCCGCACTTGGTGCAGCGGTAGGCGCCGATGTGGTTGTAGTGGACGTAGTCATATTCCATGGGGGCATGGCACAATGGGCAGTATGCGCCGTCATGGTACACGCCGGTGGGCTTGTCCCCGGTGATAGAGCAGGGGTTCAGGCCGAACCACTTCACGTTCTCGTGATCCTGGGCGAAGCAGGAGGACAGGGGATCGTCGGCGTTCAGGATGAGCTTCGTGTCCGGATGGATGGCCGGCAGAATGGCGTCGTACACCCATTCGGGGTGGCCGTTGCGGGTCAACTGGTCCCGGTACAGGTTCGTAATGACGAACTCCGTGGGATGGAAGTATTGGAAGCTGCGGGCGGCGTAGCGCTCGTCGGACTCGATGAGGAGCACGTCGGCCTTTACCCGGCCCCCCAGGGTGGCGTGGGTCAGCACGGTGGTGGTGACGCCTTCGATCTGGTTGGAGCCCTCCTCGTTGTACACCACGGTCTTGCCGCCGGAGCGGAGGATGGCGGCGATCATCTCCACGGTGGAGGTCTTGCCGTTGCTGCCGGTGACGGCGATGACGTGGGCGGGCAGCTGCACCCGGCGCAGGATGTCCGGGCAGATCTTCAGGGCGTACTTGCCGGGCAGGGAGCTGCCTTTGCCCACCAGCCGGCCCACGGCCCGGCCCAGCTTGCATACTAAGATCGCAAGGAGCTTTCTCATTCCCCGGTCATCTCCTTTTCGGGAAAGTCCCGGAACTCGGCGATGGCCCGGACGGGGGCGCCGTCAGCTCCGGCGTATTTCAGGGGCAGGGCGAAGAACATGACGTCCTTCCGGCCCACCACCTTTTTCAGGCACAGGTTCTCCACGATGACCAGGCCGCCGCCCAGCAGCACCTTGTGGGCGGGATAGCCCACGCCGGAGAGGGGGTCCACGCTGATGGCGTCGGTGCCCACGCCCTTGAGGCCGCAGGACACCAGATACCGGGCCGCCTCCTCGTCGGGGACGGGGAAAGCCTCGTCACGTCGATGACGGCGGCACGGCCGCAGAACTGGGAGGGGGGCAGCTGGTCCAGGCCGCAGCCCTCCGGCAGGATGTGGCGGGGGGCGTCCATGTGGGTGCCGGTGTGGGAGCCGATCTGCAGCAGGGTCTCCCGGGCGCCGTTCTGGGTCAGGGTGCGGGTGTGGGAGAAGGCGGGGCGGGGCGTGCCGGGATAGACGAAGGTATCCGGCGTGATGGTGTGAGTCAGGTCAATGATCATGTGTACAGATTCCTTCCTTGTGGTGGTGTCCAAAAGCGTTTACCGCAGGTCGCTGCGGCCCAGAAGATAGTCGATGCTGACGTGAAAATATTCGGACAGGGCGATGAGGGTCAGGGCGGGGACGTTGACCTGTCCGTATTCAATTTTTTGATAATTGCTGACAGTGCAGCCCAAATAAGCCGCCATGGATTTTTGTGTACCGCCGCGTTCCTGGCGAAGTTCCCGGAGACGCCGACCGAATTCTATGAGGACGCTGCTTTCCATGGAAACCTCCTGTTGACACACAATTTGATTGCGTGTATAATAATAGCACAATTAAATTGCGCTAGAGGTGATTGATTTGGAATCCATCTATGAATGGCTTTATGACCATTACGCCCAGCCCCGGCTGGAGCAGCTGCCATCCTTTCAGGATAAGCGGGTGCGGGACGCCGCGGCGGGGGAGACGGAGATGGAGCGGCTGGACCGGGTGTATGCCCTGGTGCTGGACTGTGCCACCGCCGCCTTTGAGACGGGGGTCCGGCTGGGGCTGGCCCTCACCGCTCCAGATAGACCATGAGGGCGGCGATATCCGCCGGGGACACGCCGGAGATGCGGCTGGCCTGCCCCAGGTCCAGGGGGCGGACAGCGGAGAGCTTTTCCCTGGCCTCCAGCCGCAGGCCCTGAATGGCGTTGAAATCCAAGTCGGGGGGCAGCTTGTGGGACTCCATTTTCCGGAAATCCTCCACCTGCTTTTGCTGGCGCTGGATATAGCCCTCGTACTTCACGCTGATCTCCACTTGCTCCGCCACGCCCGCCGGCAGGTCCGGCCGCTCCGGGTCGAAGGGGGCCAGCTCGCCATAGTGGAGCTGGGGCCGCTTCAAAAGGGACAGCAGGGAGGCGCCATCGGTGACGTCGGCGGTGCCCTTTTCCGCCAGCAGGGCGGACAGCGCCGGGGAGGGGGCAGCGCCGGTGTGGGTCAGGCGCTTGATCTCCCGCTCCACGGCAGCGTATTTTTCCTCCACTTCCCGCAGCCGCGCCGCGGACACCAGGCCGATCTCATAGCCCCGGCGGGTCAGGCGCCGGTCGGCGTTGTCCTGCCGCAGCAGCAGGCGGTACTCGCTGCGGGAAGTCATGATGCGGTAGGGCTCGTTGGTGCCCTTGGTCACCAGGTCGTCGATGAGGGTGCCGATGTAGCTCTCCGACCGGGAGAGGATGAAATCGCTCTGGCCCTTCAGCTTCCGGGCGGCGTTGACGCCGGCCACAAAGCCCTGGACGGCGGCCTCCTCATAGCCGGAGGAGCCGTTGAACTGCCCGGCGCCGTACAGGCCACTGATGGCTTTGCACTCCAGCGTGGCCCGCAGGGCCAGAGGGTCGATGCAGTCGTATTCGATGGCGTAGGCCGGGCGGGTCATGACGGCCCGGCGCAGGCCCGGCACGCTGTGGAGCATTTGCAGCTGCACCTCCTCCGGCATGGAGGAGGAGAAGCCCTGAATGTACAGCTCCTCTGTGTTGAGGCCCATGGGCTCCACAAACAGCTGGTGGCGGAGCTTGTCCGGAAAGCGGACGATCTTCGTTTCAAAGGAGGGGCAGTACCGGGGGCCGATGCCCTCAATGAGGCCGGAGTACATGGGGGCCCGGTCCAGGTTTTCCTGGACGATGCGCTTCGTCTCCTCCGTGGTCCAGGTGAGCCAGCACACCGCCGAATTTTCCGGCGGCTGCTTCGTGCTGTAAGAAAAGGGGATGGGGAGGTCGTCTCCCGGCTGGAGCTCCATCTCGTCAAAATCCACCGTCCGGGCATTGACCCGGGGGGGCGTGCCGGTCTTGAACCGCCGCAGGGGCAGGCCCAGGGCCAACAGGGACTCCGTCAGCCGCCGGGCGGCGTGCATGCCGTCGGGGCCGGATTCCTCCACGCACTCGCCGATGATGGTGCGCCCGGCCAGGTAGGTGCCCGTGGCCAGGATGACGGCCTTCACGGCAAAGACCGCCCCGGTGGCCAGCACCACCTGGGAAACGGCGCCGTTTTCCGCCCGGACCTCCACCACCTCGCCCTGACGGACAGTCAGGTGCGCCTGCCGCTCCAGGGTGTGCTTCATCCGCTCCTGGTATTTCCGGCGGTCCGCCTGGGCCCGCAGGCTCCACACGGCGGGGCCCTTGCCCTTGTTCAAAAGCCGGTACTGGATGCAGCATTCGTCGGCGGCCTTGGCCATCTCGCCGCCCAGGGCGTCCAGCTCCCGGACCAGGTGGCCCTTGCCGGTGCCGCCGATGGCGGGGTTGCAGGGCATGTTGCCGACGGCGTCCAGGTTGATGGTGAACACGATGGTCTCCATCCCCAGCCGGGCGGCGGCCAGAGCCGCCTCAATGCCGGCGTGGCCGGCGCCGATGACGGCGATATCAAATTGTCCGGCGTGAAATTCGGTCATGAAACTGCGTATCCTTTCAGCGGGCCAAAAGACGGTTCTCCGTGCGGCCCATCAACCAATCCACAGAGACCTCGTAAAAATCAGCAATGCGAAGCAGCGCGTCGTAACGCGGCTTTGCGCCCAGCTCCAAATCCTGGTATCCCCGGACGGACAGACCCACCTGCTCGGCCACATCCGCCTGGGTCAGATGCCGCTCATTGCGAAGCAGGCGAATTTTTTCCGCAAACATAGAATACTCCCCTCTTGACATACAGTCAACTGTGTGATAACCTAAATACACAGAAAACTGTGCATTTAGGAGGAAATGCCTATGAACGAGGTCCCCGAAATCATAGAGATGCTGTACTATGCCTGGGTCTCTATTCCGGATCCCGGTTGCTGGCCGGCGTATTTGAAAAACGACCCTGCCCGTGCGCAAGGACTATATGCGTTTTATCAGGGATTGTGCTTTGGCATCCGGTTATCGGAAGCCTGCCATCCTGGCTTATGATTCTTTGCGCAGCGTCAAAAGGGCCACCTCCGGCCGGTTGAACAGCCGGAAGGAGGGGCCGGAGTTGCCCAGGCCCCGG
>JAETPK010000107.1 GCA_021771265.1 Oscillospiraceae bacterium | reverse complement strand
GCGGCGGAAGATCGCCTATGCCCCCTCCTTCGGCGTTCCCCATGTACCGGAGAGCATGGAGGAGGAGCTGCGGGAGTATCTGGCGGGATTCTCCCACGTCTCCGTCCGGGAGCGCCAGGGCCAGACCATCGTGGAGGAGGTCGCCGGCAGGACCGTGCCGGTGGTGCTGGACCCCACGCTGCTGCTGGATAGGGAGGAGTGGAGCGCCATCGCCCACCCGCCGGCGGAGCAGGGCTATATCCTCTGCTACTGCATCAGCAGGCCCGGCGCCCTGGTGCCCTATATCCAGGCCCTGGCGGAAAAGACAGGTCTGCCTGTGGTGCAGCTGTGCGGCATTCGCCAGAAGGTCCACCCCAAGGCGAAATGCGTGCTGGACGCCGGCCCGGCGGAGTTTCTGGGCCTGTTCCAAAACGCCAGCTATGTGTGCACCAACTCCTTCCACGGCACGGTGTTTTCCGTGCAGTTCCAAAAGCCCTTTTTCACTGCCGTGGCCCCGGCGGAGCTGGCCGCGCCGGAGAGCTCCCGTACATTCAGCATCCTCAGCCGCCTGGGCCTGACCGGGCGGATCATCGGCAAGGGCGACACCGCCGGTCTGGATGATCCCATTGACTGGACGGCGGCAGAACAGTGCCTGCAAAGGGCCCGGGAGAGCTCCCTGGCTTACCTGCGGGCGGCCCTGGCAGGAGAGGCGTTCCGGGAAGAGGCCCCCGCCGCCTCCACGGAGGAGCGGAAGGCCTCTGTCCTGGCGGAGCGGAGCCGCTGCACCGGCTGCGGTGCCTGCGCCAGCGGCTGCCCCAGGGACGCCATCTCCATGGAGCGGGACAAGGAGGGCTTCCCCTATCCGGTGGTCCATGAGGCTGCCTGCGTTCGCTGCGGCCGCTGCACGGCGGTGTGTCCCGCCCTGCGCCAGCGGGAGCCTCAGCCCCTGCCGGCGGTGTTCGCCGCCTGGAACCGGGAGGACAGCATCCGCAAGGACTCCACCTCCGGCGGCGTATTTTCTGTGCTGGCGGAGTATATTCTGGAAAGCGGCGGCGTGGTGTTCGGCGCTGCCATGGACGGCAGGCAGCACTTGCGGCACATCGCCTGCTTCCGCAAGGAGGACCTGTGGCGGCTGCGGGGGACCAAGTACGTCCAGAGCGACCTGGGGGACTGCTACCGGGAGGTGAAGCGCTGGCTCCAGACGAAGCCGGTGCTGTTCTCCGGCACACCCTGCCAGGTGGACGGCCTGTATCGGTATTTGGGCTGCCGGCCGGATAATCTCACCACCTGCGATTTGGTGTGCCACGGCGTGCCGTCTCCCGGCGTGTGGGAGGATATGGTCCGCTCCATTGAGGCACGCAAGGGAAAGGCCCTTCAGGCGGTGCGCTTCCGCAACAAGGTCACTGGCTGGAAGAACAGCCATTTTACCACCGTTTACGCCGACGGCAGCGTGGACTCCGCGCCGCTGTTTGCCACGGAGTTTGGCCGGGCCTTTGGCCGGGCACTGTTCCTGCGGCCTAGCTGCTACCACTGTGCCTACACGTCTTTGAACCGCCCCGGCGATTTTACCCTTGGCGATTTCTGGGGCCTGCGGCCGGACGAGCTGCCGGAGCAGCAGGAAAAGGGCGTGTCTTTGCTGATGGTGAACACGCCCCACGGCAGTCATCTGTTTGACCAGCTGCCTCTGGTCCGGCAGGCCTATCCGGCGGAGCGGGCCATTGCCGGCAACCCCCGGCTGGCCAGTCCCACCCAGCGGCCGGCGGACCGGGCGGCCTTCTTTGCCGCCTATGCGCTGGAGCCCTTTGACCAGGTGCGGAAAAAGTTCTGCGCCGTGCCGCCGCTGCCTGTGCGGGCGGCATCCAGGCTGCTCAGCCCCGAGGTCAAGGCGAAGCTGCGGAAAAAGCTGCACTGAGGGAGGCGCCTGCGGTGAAAAATGGCCGCTATCCCCAGCTGGATATTCTGCGGGGATTTGCCCTGGTAAATATGATCTGTTACCATGCTCTCTGGGACCTGGTGAACATCCATGGCCTGGACTTTCCATGGTACGACGGCTGGCCGGGCTTTTTGTGGCAGCAGTTCATCTGCTGGTCCTTTATCCTGCTGGCGGGCTTTTGCCAGTCCTTCAGCCGCCAGCCTGTGCGGCACGGCGTCATGCTGCTGGCCGCCGGGGCGCTGGTGTCGGCGGTGACCATGGCGGTGCTGCCGGAGGACTCCATCCAGTGGGGCGTTTTGACGTTCCTGGGATCGGCCGCGCTGTTGTTTCACTGGCTGCGGCCGTGGCTGGAGCGCTGTCCGCCCCAGTGGGGCCTGCTGACCTGCGTGGTGCTGTTCGGCTTGACCCGACAGCTGGAAGACGGCCTTGTGGCCGAGTATTCCGTAATACCGGCGGCACTGTATCAAACGGGACAGCTGGGGAATTTCCTGGGCTTCCCGGCGGCGGAATTTGCCTCGGCAGATTATTTTCCCCTGCTGCCGTGGGTGTTTTTGTATGGCGCGGGGTGGTTCGTTCATGCCGTTTGGCGCTCCGGGGAGGAGTGCGAGCTGCCGAAGCGAGGGCAACTCCCGGCGTTGGCGTGGGCTGGATGAAATAGGAAAAGAACCATCCCAAACGGGATGGTTCTTTTGAATACTGAAAACAAAACTCAGCGCTTGGAGAACTGCGGTGCCCTACGTGCGGCCTTGAGACCGTACTTTTTGTAGTCTGTCGTCTGAAACCATTGAAAACACTGGCTTTTTTCGCTTCGGCTTCTAAAATAACCTCTATTGTAACCTCTAAAATGGGGATACTTTTTGAGCCGAAAGAGTTCTGCGACCAGTTTGTCACGGCAACACCAATTTCTGCTGAATATTATTTGAACTATATTGTATGCAGTGCGGCACCAATATCCCTGTTGATGCAGATCGACCTCGTTTGAATTTCTATGGGGCAGTAGGCTTCAGACAGATTGATGCAGACATAGAACGCTTTGGCGTTCTGATAGGTCATCTTCCAGAACGGGTACTTGATGATGACCGGCGTATTGCCGCCCACACCCAATTCCAGATAGACCACCTTTGCGCCTTTATGCCGCCGAAGGAAATCCTCGTAACGGGAATAAGCGGCATACCAGCCCTCGTCCTGGACGAAGGTGTTGTCGCACCGCAGGTTCATGGTCATGGGCCTGCCGCAGACCGGGCAATGCGGGACAAGTTCTGTGGGGACACGCATATCCCGCTGCTCTGCCACCATGCGCCGGACGGTTTCCTCGTTGTCCCAGGTCTTTTGACAGCATGGCTCCGAGCATTGCCACAGGCCGTAGTCTCCCTGGGTATAGAACAGCCGCGCCTTATCAAAGCCGGCCAGCTGGAATTGATGGTCCACATTGGTGGTAAGGACAAAGTAATCCTTATCATGGACCAGCTTCAGCAGTTCATCATAAACGGGCTTGGGGGCTTTCTCGTATCGGTTTATCAGAATATGGCGGCTCCACCATGCCCAATGTTCTTCCAGAGAATCAAAAGGGTAAAATCCCCCGGAGTACATATCCTGGATTTTGTATTTCTGAATGAAGTCTCCGAAGTGTTCCTGGAAACGGGGACCTGAATAGGTCAGTCCCGCAGAGGTTGACAGGCCGGAGCCTGCCCCGATCACAACGGCATCCGCCTCGTGCAGCGCCTGCCTTACCCGCTGGATCTGCTCAGAGTAGGTCATTATAGATTTTTGCGTCAATATCCTTGAAAACATTGAAAATCACCTTTCTCACCGTAGTCGGTGCTTGCAGAAACTCTTTGACTGTCTGAACAGCGATCCGGGCAGCTTCTTGATTGGGGAAGTGAAACTCTCCGGTAGAGATGCAGCAAAATGCCACACTTTGCAGCTCATGTTCCGATGCAAGTTTCAAACAGGAGCGGTAGCAGGAGGCCAGCAGCTCCCTATCCTGCGGGGTAACGCGCCCGTGGATGATGGGACCTACTGTGTGCAGTACATATCGGGCGGGCAGATTATAGCCACCGGTCAACTTCGCTTGCCCGGTGGGTTCCGGGCGGCATTGCTGCTCCATGATCCGGTTGCACTCGTCCCGGAGCTGAAGCCCTGCCGCCGAATGGATAGCGTTGTCGATGCAGCCGTGGCAGGGAACGAAACAGCCCAGCAGCCGGTCATTGTCTGCGTCCACGATGGCGTCGGCTTTTAGCCTGGTAATATCCCCCTGCCAGACGGCGATACCGGGATGACCGGGACGATCCGGGAGCGTGTCGGCTTCCACCACGCCCTTTTCCTCCCGTTCCGCCGAGAGCAAGTCGTCCTGCACCGCAAGGAACGACGGGTCCAGAGGCATAGGCGGGCGCACATTCATCAGACTGCGGAGCAATCTCCGCTGGGACAGTTCATCCTGGGGGAAGGCCCTTGCTTGTTCCTGGTAGGCAGGCATCTCTTTCAGAAGCACCTGGATCAAATATTGGATTTGTTGAATACGGTTCATAAAGGGTCCTCCCTCAAAAACGATATTATCTGATTGCTTGACTTGCTGCTCCGATCCGTTCCACAGCACCTGCCGGACAGATGGAAAGGCAGTTCCCGCAATGCAGACAGTGGGTGGGGTCAATGCTGCGAGGGATCGTATTGCTGATACAATTTACCGGGCAGACACTTCGGCAGCCTTGGCAGCCGATACATTTTTCAGGAATAATGCGATAGCCGTTTTCCTGAATACGCTCACCACCAAAAGAAAAGCTCTGTCGATAGGGCGGAAGCTGGGCAAGGTCGAAATATTCCCCCTGGCCTTTGTAGAGCTGAAACACTTCCAGAGCCTTCCGGCTTTTTTCGGTGGGATAGATTTTTGCCATGTAGGGGTTCTTTTCAAAGATTTCTGCCAGCCGCTTTTCTCCGATATTCCGTACCGCCCCTCTCACGGAGATTGCCGTGGTTGACAGGGTATCGTTGCCTTTCATCCCCGAAAGAGAGACAAAGGGCTTTGCCATCAGGCGATGGTAAAAAGATTTTCCCTTTGCGGTCAGGAAATAAAGGCCGTCATCATCCGCCAACATCAGGTCGAGCACGCAGGTCTGGGGCAGGCCGTGTTCGTCCAAAGTGGCAAACACCACGGAATGGATGTCTGACTGGAGAATGTTCAAAATCTCTTGTGCTGTCATGGGATGGCCTCCTAACAAGATGGAAAGTGGAGCAGCCCTGTGCCTTCGCAGGGCTGCTCCACCGCCGGTGGGGACTTCCACCCCGCCCTGAAGATTGATTGTTTCAATGGAACTGGCTTAGAACTCGTAGGGAGGATTGCCGGAGAAGTCAGCAATGGCGCCGTGGGCGTCCTTGATGTAAAACACCTCAAAAATGGGGTTGCTGGCCTCGCCGTACTGGCCCTTGACGATGGGGTTGCCCATGGCCCCCTCCTTCACCGCCATGTTGTTCTCAAAGACGGCAGTACCGTGGAGGCGGATCCAGGCGTAGGTGGGGCTGGCCACAGTGACCTCGATCTCCGGGTTGGCCTGCATATCCTTGTACACGTCTTTCTCATTGTTGGTGCAGAACCACAGCTTGCCCTCCTGCTCGAACAGGAACATGAAGGGACGGCACTTGGCCTTGCCGTCACGGCCCACGGTGGCCAGATACTGCACAGGGTTTTCCTTCAGAAATTCAACGACTTTTTCCATGATGAATACCTCCATATCGGATCAAAATTTGGGGTGTCGAGGGATTTTTCCTCTGTGTCTTTATCGTACCAGGGGTGTTTTCGTCCCACAAGTACGCACAATATTGTGGCATAGTTACCGCAAGGAAACCATGCTGGCACTCAGGCCCGCACCACGGAGATGCGCTGCCGGATATGATCGCCGCCGGTGATCTCGTCCACCATGGCGATGGCGTAGTCGGCGTAGCTGATGATGCTCTCGCCCCGGCTGTTCAGGGTCAGCTCCTCCCCGGCCAGGATGTATTTGCCGGTGCGCTCCCCCTCGGCCTGGAAATCGCCGGCGGGGCTGATGAAAGTCCACTTCACATCGCTGCGCCCCCGCAGCTCCTCCAGCGCCTTGCCCTGAGCCTTGGCCAGGGGCAGGAACTGAGGCGGGAAGTCGGGGCCGTCGGACACCACGGCGGTGTGCTCCTTGTTGGTATACAGACTCCCGGCGCCGCCCACCACCAGCAAGCGGGTGTCCGTACCGCTGAGGATGTCACACAGGTGCTTGAGGGAAGTGCTGTGCAGGGGAAGTGTGTCCTCGGTCCAGGCACCGAAGGCGTCGATGACCACATCAAAGCCCTTCAGGTCAGCGGCGGTTAGATCAAACAGGTCTTTGGTGATGACCTGGCTGGCCTCCGTCTTGTTCTCGCCGCGAACCACAGCAGTCACATCCAGCTTGCGGTCCAGGGCCTCCTTCACGATCAGTTTACCGGCTTTGCCATTGGCACAAATAACAGCGATTTTCATGTTTTTGTCCTCCTTGTCGCTTGTGTTTTCCTTGTTCGTGTGGAACAACTTTTCAAAGATGCTCATGGGGAATACCTCCTGATTCTTCTTGGGATCGGGGGGTTCCCCGTCCTTGCAAATTCATCATAGCGTAGGAAAAGCAGGTTGAAAAGTACGCACAATATTGTGGCATAGGCACCTTGCGGTAACAATTAAGCGGTTACCAAAAGGTGACTTTTTGATAAATTCAAGGCTTTTGAGCCTTTCCAATTCACAAAAAATTTTATAAAAATTTCTTGACGCAATTTGGAAACCAAGAGTAATATATAGACATAAGAGCGAAACAGAAACCAATGGAACAGGAGGCATCAATATGGGAACTGCCGCAAAAGAATTGCCAGCGTGTCCGGTGGAAACCACGCTGATGTTGATTAGTGACAAATGGAAAGTGTTGATCTTGCGGGATTTACTCCCCGGCACGAAACGCTTCGGTGAATTAAAAAAATCCATCGGTCATGTATCTCAAAAAGTTTTGACCGCCCAGCTGCGAGAGATGGAGGAAAACGGCCTTCTTACCCGTACCGTCTATGCGGAAGTTCCTCCCAGGGTGGAATATACGCTGACGGATTTAGGATACAGCTTGAAGCCAATTCTGGACGCCATGCGGAATTGGGGCGAGAACTACAAGGCGCAAAACAGTAAATGAAAGAGTGCCGCAGGCCATCTCTAATGAATGGTTCTGCGACACTCTTTAGCTTTTCTCTACCTATGGTGCAAAAGCCATATTGATCTTCTCAATAATCTCCTCGGGGCGATTATATGTGAGATGGGCATAGATATCCAGGGTGATCTTTGCACGTTCATGCCCAGCAAGGTACTGGACGGTTTTGATATCTACGCCCCTGAGCAACAGGTTTGTGATGTATGTGTGGCGAAGGATATGCGGGGTCACCTTATGCTCAAACAATCTGTATAGCGAGGAGGTATTTGAATGCCCATGTACACGAGGGAAGAAGCAGCCGAAATCCTTGGCGTGTGTGTCAACACTTTGGACCGGATGCGTAAAGAACGAAAAATCGGTTACTACCAAGCAAGACCTCGATGCGCCGTAAAGTTTTCACAAGAGCACATCGACAAGTACTTAAAGCGAGTAGAGCAAAATCCCAAGGAACTATTCCGAAACAGTAGAAAGTGAAGAGCGTGGCTGCACCAACCGTGCAGCCACGCTCTTTTTTTGACAGCAGAAATGAGGGAAAATTTAACCTCAAATAGTCACCTCAAAATGGCCAAAAAGCGATTTAACCTCAAAAGTCACCTTTGCATATTGTGTTCATAAAATAGCAAACCACAATATATTGTGTCCGAATGTGACAGGTATTAGACCCCTCAGATTTAGGTATCGCAACTTTTGCATAAGAAAACCCCGGAAAACCGAAGTTTTCCGGGGTAACTGATAACAAAATCAGCGCTTGGAGAACTGGGGAGCGCGACGGGCAGCCTTCAGGCCGTACTTCTTGCGCTCCTTCATACGAGGATCGCGGGTCAGGAAACCGGCCTTCTTCAAGATGGCGCGGTTGTCCTCGCTGGCCAGCAGCAGGGCGCGGGAGATGCCGTGACGCAG
>JAETPK010000106.1 GCA_021771265.1 Oscillospiraceae bacterium | reverse complement strand
CTTTTTTGCAAAAAATCGGAGCGCACTCATTCCGCTGCTCCTCCTTTCCAAATCACAACCACTTCGTTGGGTTGTGATTTGGGCTTGGTACGGAACGGAAGTCTGCACCTTGAAAGTGTTCCCTGCCCTTGGCGGGAGACCAAAAGAAGTTCCGACAGCCATGACTAGTGAGTGAAAACGAAGAGCCGCGGCATCCAAAACGGATGCCGCGGCTTTGTGCTTGGATCCAGCTGATAGTCCTGTCGACTTTTGGGCGCATTGGCGGTGAGCGGGATGCCTTTCAGGAGCCTTGGCCACTTAAAGTTTGGAAGGAAACCGTACAAGGCTTCGGGGAAATCACTCCAGGGTCAGGTCTCCGTCTTTCACCCAGCCCAGCTTCCGGCATACCTGGTTGATGGCAGGGGCCAGGATGGCGGGGAGGATAAAGCAGATGAGGACCAGGCCCAGCCAATCGAAGCCGGTGGGCGTGATGGCGGCGGCGCCCTTGGTGATGGCTTCCTCACTGGGAGACAGCCAGCCTGTCCAAACGCCGATCTGACCGCACAGGCCGCAGGTGCCCATACCGGAGTTAATGGGGGCGCCGTTCATCTCCAGCTTGAAAACGCAGGTGGCGATGGGGCCGGTGATGGCGGAAGCCAGGGTGGGGGCGATCCAAACGCGGGGATTTTTTACGATATTGGGCATTTGCAGCATGGAGGTGCCGAGGCCCTGGCTCACCAGGCCGCCCCAGCGGTTCTCCCTGAAGCTCATGACGGCGAAGCCCACCATCTGGGCGCAGCAGCCCGCCACGGCGGCGCCGCCGGCCAGACCTGTCAGTCCCAGCACGGAGCAGATGGCGGCGGAGGAGATGGGCAGGGTCAGCGCCACGCCCACCAGCACGCTGACGGCAATACCCATCCAGAAGGGCTGTAGCTTGGTGGCATTGTCAATGATAATGCCGAAGGCGCTGGCAGCGGTGCCGATGGGAGGTGCGATGAGCTTTGCCAAGGCCACACCCACCACGATGGTAACAGCAGGCGTTACCAGGATGTCAATCTTGGTTTCCTTACTGACGGCTTTTCCGCATTCAGCCGCCACGATGGCAATGATGAGCACGGCCAAGGGACCACCGGCGCCGCCTTCCGCATTGGCGGCCCAGCCCACAGCGGCCAAGGAGAACAGCACCATGGGGTCTGCTTTCAGGGCGTAGCCGATGGCCACGGCCATGGCGGGACCGGAAACACTCATGGCGTAAGCGCCGATGTCAGTGAGGTACTGGACGCCCAGCTGGAGACCCAAAGTTTTGATAATGGTGCCGATGAGCAGGGAGCAAAACAAACCTTGGGCCATGGCGCCCAGGGCGTCGATGCCGTACCGCTTGGCAGAGATGACGATGTTTTTGCGCTGGAGAAATGTTTTTATGTTTTCCATGGGGAGCACCTGTTTCCTTTATAATCATAAGTGGTAGACAGGTGTCTTGACACCTGTCTACCACAATATACACGCAATGTTATGGATTGTCAACGGTAATTTTCAGAAAAGGCACAGCGCTTCACTCCAGCAGGACGCGCATGTCCCGCAGAGCTGCCTGCACCCGCTGAAACGCGGCCTCATCCGGGCAGGAGAGGGTGTGGAGATGGATGCCGCCGGTCAGGTCCGACAAGGGGCGGGCCTCCGCCTGGGCGCAGCGGGTGATAAACTGGCTCACGTCGTACCGGCTGGCCAGCTGCAAGGGGCCTGTCAGCTGGCCGTAAATGGGATGCTCCACAATGACATCCAGCACCGTGCAGCCCTGGTCCACCATGGCGTTCAGCTCCGCCTCCATACCGGCGGCGTCGTGCTGGCAGGCCACCTGGCGCATCAGTCCGCCGGCTTCCCGCATGACCAGGTAGCCCCGGGGAGTGGCGGAGATATTGGCGCCCGCCGCCCGCAGCAAAGCCACATCTCCCACCACGATCTGGCGGCTGACGGAGAACTGCCGGGCAAGCGCTGTGGCGCTGACGGGATGCCCGGCGTTGTTGAGCATATTCAAAATGGCCTCACGGCGTTCCTCGGCACGCATGGCGAATACCTCCCCAGGGGATTGTCTTGACAGAAGTATACCACACCGGAAGAAAAATGCAAAGAAAAAGGAGAGCGCATGCGCTCTCCTTTTTTGCGGAAACAAGCAGGGTAGACTTTGTGAATTTGTGCAGTGCTCGCGTCAAACCCCAGCGGAGCGGATTTTGCTCCGACGCTCAGCCGCCCAGATACGCCTTCTTGATGGCCGGACTTTCCAGTAGCTCGCGGCCGGTGCCGGAGGTGACGATGCGTCCGGTCTCCAGAACATAGCCTCGGTCAGCCACGCTCAGGGCTGCCTGGGCGTTCTGCTCCACCAGCAGAATGGTGGTGCCCGCTTTGTGGAGGTCCTTGATGATGTCGAAGATCTGCTCCACCAGGATGGGGGCCAGACCCATGGAGGGCTCGTCCAGCATCAGCAGGGTGGGATGGCTCATCAGGGCACGGCCCATGGCCAGCATCTGCTGCTCACCGCCGGACAGGGTGCCGGCGATCTGTCTGCGGCGCTCTTTCAGGCGGGGAAACTGGTCAAAGACCCGCTCCAGGTCCGCGTCCACGCCGGCGTTCGGCTGGGTGAAGGCGCCCATTTCCAGATTTTCCTCCACAGTCATCTGCAGGAAGACACGGCGGCCCTCCGGCACCAGGGCCAGGCCCTTGGAGACGATCTTATGGCAGGGATACTTGTTCAGAGATTCTCCCATAAAGGAGATGGAGCCGGTCTTGCTGTGCAGCAGGCCGGAGATGGTGTTCAGCGTGGTGGATTTGCCGGCGCCGTTGGCGCCGATAAGGGTGACGATCTCCCCTTGGTTTACCTGGAAGGAAACGCCCTTGACGGCGTGGATGCTGCCGTAATAGACATTGATGTCCTCCACATTTAAAATGACTCCCATGCGCTCACGCCTCCTTCTTTTTGCCCAGGTACGCCTCGATAACGGCGGGGTTGGACTGGATATCGGCGGGGGAGCCCTTGGCGATGATGCGGCCGAAGTTCAGCACGGCAATGCCCTCGCAGATGTTCATGACCAGGTTCATATCATGCTCAATGAGCAAAATGGCGATGTGGAAGGTATCCCGGATCTTGCGGATGTTCTCCATCAGCTCCGCCGTTTCGGAGGGATTCATGCCGGCGGCAGGCTCATCCAGCAACAACAGGGAGGGATTGGTGGCTAGGGCCCGGACGATCTCCAGACGGCGCTGGGCGCCGTAGGGAAGGGAGCCGGCTTTGGCGGAGGCCAGATCCTGCATGTCAAAAATGGAGAGCAGCTCCAGCGCCCGCTGGCGGGCCACCCGCTCTTCCCTCCAGTAGCCGGGCAGCCGAAGGATACCGCCCACCATGCTGTAGCGCATCTGGCTGTCCATGGCCACCTTCACATTGTCCTCCACGCTCATGTTGCTGAACAGGCGGATGTTCTGGAAGGTACGGGCGATGCCGGCCCGGTTCACCTGGATGGTGCTCATGTTGTGGGTGTCCACACCGTCCAGCAAAATGGAGCCCTTGGTGGGCTGGTATACCTTGGTCAGCAGGTTGAACACCGTGGTCTTGCCGGCGCCGTTGGGGCCGATCAAACCAGCGATCTCCGTGCGGCCGATGGCAATGGTGAAATCCTCCACAGCGGCCAGACCGCCGAAGGTGATGCCCAAGTTGACACACTCCAGAATGGGACTTTTGTCAGCGTCCCGGTCAGGCAGCATGTTGGCGGAAGGAATAGGGACCAGTTTGGAAAACATATCAGGCAGCCTCCTTTCTGCGGGCCCGGCCGGTCAAACGGGAGAGCCAGGATTTCAGCGTGGGGTTATTGGTAGCCAGCATCACCAGGATCAGCACGATGGCATATACCAGCATCCGGTAATCAGAGAAGGCCCGGAGCAGCTCCGGCAGCACTGTCAGCAGCGCCGCGGCAATGAGGGAGCCCCAAAGGTTGCCAAGGCCGCCCAGCACCACGAACACCAGGATCAAAATGGAGGTGTTGAAATTGAACTTTGTGGCCTGGAGGGAGGAGAAGTTCAGGCCGTACAAGGCGCCGGCGGCGCCGGCCAGGGCGGCGGAGAGCACGAAAGCCATCAGCTTGTATTTGGTGATGTTGATGCCCACGCTCTCAGCGGCGATGCGGTTGTCCCGCAGGGCCATAATGGCCCGGCCGGCCCGGCTGCGGACCAGGTTCAGGACAATGATCAAGGTCAGCATCACCAGGATGAAACCGGCGGTGAAGGTGGCGATGGTCTTGGTGGCGGTGGCGCCCTGGGCGCCCTTGATGATGGCGATGCCGGTTGCGGGGTCCAGGTGCAGGTCATCGATGGTCATGTTGCCGGAAATGTTGAAGGCAATATGGAGACCGTTGGCGTCATGCCCCACCAGCAGGCAGTTGACCAGCTCCTTGATGATCTCGCCGAAGGCCAGCGTCACAATGGCCAGATAGTCGCCCCGCAGACGCAGCACGGGAGCGCCCACGATCAGACCCGCCACAGCGGCGCACACAAAGCCAACCAGCATGGCCGCGGCCAGACGCAGCGGCGCGGAGGGAATGGTATTTTGCAGGCACATGGCGGCGGTGATGCCGGAGAAAGCGCCCACGCTCATAAATCCGGCGTGGCCCAGGCTCAGCTCACCCAGGATGCCCACGGTCAGGTTCAGGGACACCGCCATGGACATGTAGCAGCAGATGGGCACCAGCTGGCCGGTGAGGGAGCGGGAGAGGGAGCCGCTGCTTTGCAGCACGCTCATGACCACAAAGGCGGCAATGACACCGGCGTACGTGAGGAAATCGGTGCGGGTGGTCTTTTTCAGATGACTGATCTTCATAGCGTCCACCTCACACTTTCTCGGGCACATACTTGCCCAGCAGGCCGGCGGGCTTCACCAGCAGCACCACGATCAAAACGGCGAATACGATGGAGTTGGCCAGGTTGGTGGAGATGTACGCCTTGGCCATGGCCTCAATAATGCCCAGCAGCAGTCCGCCCAGGAAAGCGCCGGGGATGGAGCCGATGCCGCCGAACACGGCGGCGGTGAAGGCCTTGATGCCGGGCATGGAACCGGTGGTGGGCATGAGGGTGGGGTAAGCGGAGCACAGCAGCACACCGGCAATGGCCGCCAGGGCGGAGCCGATGGCAAAGGTGGTGGAGATGGTGGCGTTGACGTTAATGCCCATCAGCTGGGCGGCGCCCTTATCCTCGGAGCAGGCCCGCATGGCCTTGCCCATCTTGCTCTTGCTGGTGAACAGGGTCAGGCCCACCATGATGATGAGGCACACGGCCATGGTCAGCAGGGACACGTAGGGCACGGACAGCCGGCCGCCGAACAGCTTCAGGGAGCCGGACACCACGGGGGGATACACCTTGGGAGCGGCCTTCCAGATCAGCAGCGCGGAGTTCTGGAGGAAATAGCTGACGCCGATGGCGGTGATGAGCAC
>JAETPK010000004.1 GCA_021771265.1 Oscillospiraceae bacterium | reverse complement strand
GGCGCTCCCGGACGGAGACGTGGGAGAATCCCGCCAGATACTCCCGCAGCTCCTCCTCCATGCTCTCCGGTACATGGGGAACGCCGAAGGAGGGGGCATAGGCGATCTTCCGCCGCCGGGAAAAGGCGCCGAAAAATACCGGGTCGAACCGGCCGTCCGGGAAAATCTTCGGATTCCAGATCTGGTCGCTGCCGGCAAGGATGACATCATAGGGCAGCTCCGCGCTCCTCAACTCCTCCAGACTTTGAAAGCGGCGGCCGGAGATGCACAGGTACTGTCTGGAAAAGTCCTCAAACCGCTGGTAACGGGCTTTCAGCGGAGCGTAGTGCAGGGCGGTGTGGACGTCGGCGGCGGCGCTGCCCAGTCCGGTGGGTCTGCGGAACAAGTCGTTATTCTGGTTCACGTAGTAGTCCACGATCTCGCACTGGCTGCCGCAGCGCTCCACGGCTTGCTCCGTGGCGTAGGCCTGGAGCAGGGCCCCGTAGTGATGGATATGGTAGAAGGTAACAAGTCCTGTCTTCAACTGAGAGACTTCCTTTCTGTTACGGCAGATCCGGCGGAATGATGTTCACAGGGCTGAGCAGGTCGTCCTCCTCCACCCACTCCCGTACATCCACCACGTCAAACTCCGTCTGCGTCCGGCGGATGACCACCCGGCTGAGGCCGGCGTTGATGACCAGGCGGCGGCACATGGGACAGGAGGTGGCGTCACCGAGGAGTTCTCCCGTCCGGGCGTCCCGGCCCACCAGATAGATGGTGCCGCCCACCATGTCCCGCCGGGAAGCGGAGATGATGGCGTTGGCCTCGGCGTGGACGCTGCGGCACAGCTCGTACCGCTCTCCCCGGGGTACCCGCATGGCCTCCCGGGAGCAGTAGCCCATATCCACGCAGTTGGCGCGGCCCCGGGGGGCACCGTTATAGCCGGTGGAGATGATCTCGTCGTTTTTCACGATGATGGCGCCGTAGACCCGGCGCAGGCAGGTGGCCCGCTCCAGCACGGTCTGCGCAATGTCCAGATAGTAGTTTTCTTTACTAATACGGTCCATAGGCTTCCCTCCACTGTTTTGTTGCTTTATTGTAACACGCCCCCGGCGCCTTGGCAAGAAAAGAGCGGAGTTTCCCACCATCTGGCACCATTTTGCCGCAAGGGCACGAAAAAGCGGACGCCGCCGCGTCCGCTCCTCCATTCACTCCATTTTCCCCGACCGGACAGCGATGAGCTCCGCCGCCACGGAGACGGCGATCTCCGCCGGTGTCTCCGCCCCGATGGCAAGGCCGATGGGGGCGTGGAGGCGGGCGTATTCCTCCGCCGTGAAGCCCGCCGCCAGCAGCCGCTCCCGGCACAGGGCCAGCTTTTTCCGGGAGCCGATGCACCCCAGGTACTTGGCGCCGCTGCGGAGGGTCTGGGAGAGGACCTCGTAATCCGCCTGGTGGCCCCGGGTCATGATGACCACGTAGTCATCCGCCGTCACCCTCACCCTTTGGGAAATATCCTTGAAATCCCCGCAGAAAGTTCCCTCCGCCGCCGGGAAAAGGGCCGGGTCCGTGAACTCCGGCCGGTCGTCATACACCACAGGCCGGAACCCCGCCGCCGCAATGACCGGTACCAGGGCCTGGGATACGTGGCCGCCGCCGAAAATATACACCTTCCCCGCCCGGACTACCTGCATACTGGTCCAGCCGTCCCGGACCACCGTCCGGCTCTCCAGCAGTCCCTCCGGCGGAGTCTGCGTCAGATGGCGGAAGCCGGCGCGGCTGCCGGTGCCCATGTCCGTCACCCGCTCCCCCTCCAGACGGCGGATGAGCCAGGTGTCCTGATCGCCGCCGAAGGAGTCCATCACGTCCCGCAGCACGGCAATGACGTGCCGGTCTCCACCGGGCAGAAACTGGAAGTGCAGCGACACATCGCCGCCGCACACCATGCCCAGGCTGGCCGCGTCCCCCTGGACGAAACGGAAGCTTCGCACCGTGCCAACCCCCTTCGCCAGCAGCTCCGCCGCCAGGCGCTGGGCCTCATATTCCACATTGCCGCCGCCCACAGTGCCGGCGGATGCGCCATCGGCAAACACCGCCATCATGGCACCGGCCCCCCGGGGCGTGGAGCCGCCGGAGGCGAGGATGCTCACCAGCTCCACCGGCCGTCCCGCCTCCAGGGCGTGAACCATCTGCCGCCAGAATTCCCGCATGTCAGCCGATGCCTCCCTTCACGGCGGCGCCCAGAATGAGCACCAGTACCGTCACACCGCAAAAGCCGTATTTCGCCAGCGGATAGAACCAGGGGCCAAGTGGCTTCTGCCGGGCCAGGTTCACCTGCTCCAGGCACTCCTCCCGGCCGTACACCCAGAAGAAGAACACGCCGGCCAGCAGGGCGCCCACCGGGCAGGCATAGATGGAGCAGATGTCCATCCACCCGGAGACGATGCCCTGGATGGAAAGGCCCACAGTCAGGCCCACAGCGCCGATGACCGCCACCGCCTGGCGGCGGCTGAGGCGCAGTTTTTCCTGGAGGGTGGCGGTGGGGGCCTCAAAGAGGTTCATCAGGGAGGTAAAGCCCGCAAACAGTGCCGCCACGAAAAATACCATCATGATAACCGTGCCGCCGGGCATGGTCTTGAACAGATTGGGCAGGAAGATGAACATGAGGCCCGGGCCGCTTTTATCCAAAGTCTCTCCCGCCTGGAGAGGTAGGAGCCGTAGATCAGCGTGCCGTTGCCCGCGATGGACAGCGAGAAAAACGCCTGCCCCAAGGCATAGACCCACACCATGGGGTCCAGCAGCTCTTTGGGCCGCAGCACGAAGATATAGCGGTAGCCCTCCGCCGCGCCGGGCAGGCCCGCGATATAAATGGCCAGCACCAAAAACAAAATGAAGAACACCGGCATGAGGATCTTGTTCACCTTTTCGATGCCGCCGCCGATGCCGAAGGCCATGACCAGCATCGTCACCACCATGGCCGCCACCTGCCAGCCGGTATTGCCCCAGGCGGAGGCCGCTGCGGAGAAGTACGCGTCAAAGCCCGCCACGCCCTCGTTGGCCAGCACAGCGCCGGTGAAGGCGCCCACGGCGTATTTCAGCAGCCAGCCCACCACCACGGAATAGCCGATGGCCAGGGCCAGGGAGCCCACCACAGGCACAAGGCCCAGGGCCTCGCCCCAGCGCCGCTGCCCCGTGCGCCGCCGGGCGGCGGCGCCGAAGGCCACCACGGGACCACCGCCGGTGGCCCGGCCGAAGGCCATCTCCCCAATGACGCCGGTGGAGGCAATGAGCACCACGAACAAAACGTAGGGGATCAAAAAAGTGGCACCGCCGTAGCGGGACACCCGGGCGGGAAACAGCCAGATGTTGCCCATGCCCACGGCAGAGCCCACACAGGCCAGCCGGAAGCCCCACTGGGACCGAAAGGCGTCCCTCCCCACAGTCGTTTTCTGCTTTGTCATACGTGCTCTCCTCTCCCCATGCTCACGCCGTCAGCCGCCGGACTTCCTCGTCCAGCAGCCGCATGGCGTCTTCCAGATAATATTGCAGCGGCTGGGCCGGCCCCACCGCCAGGCGGATGCTGCACCGCTGGGAGGGCAGCAGGATCTTCACCGCCTCGCTGGCGCCAATGGCCTCCGCCATGCAGGGCGTCACCTCCCCCAGCAATCCGTTGGCCGCCAGAACGCCCACGGGTCCCAGCAGGACGTGGGCCCTGGCGGCGCCGAAGGCCACGGCATTCTCCCCGGTGGCCCCCTCGTCGGCGCCGCCCTTCAGCATGGCGGCGGTGGCCAGGGCGTTGGTGCCCAGGGCACGGACCCGCAGGTCCGGGAATTTCTTTTTCACCGCTTCTGTCAGGGCCCGGCCCATGCCGCCGCCCTGGCCGTCCACGACGGCCACCAGCAGTTCTGTCCGCTTCATAGCTGTTACCTCGATTGTATCTTAATATATGTACCAGCATACCCCGCCGCGGCGGGACTTGTCAACGGAAATCACAGTTTCCCTTGACGCTGGCGGCGTGTTCCGGTATACTGGGGATACATCGCGGCCCTGAAGGACCGCCCGGCGCAGAAGCGCCTGTTTTCAAACGTTTCCATTTTATGGGCGGCTGAAGCCGCGCCGGATGTCAGAAGGCATACCCTCCCAGGGGGTATGCTGTTTTTTTATGAAAGGACCGTTCTATGGAACTCTCTGAATTTTTCCGATCACACCCCGCCGGGGCCGTGGCCTTTTCCGGCGGAGTGGACTCCTCCCTGCTGGTGTGGGCCGCCGCCCGGTACGGCAGCGATTGGCGGGCCTACTATGTGCACTCCCCCTTCCAGCCCGCCTTTGAGCTGGCGGACGCCCGGCAGGTGGCTGGCCAGTGCGGCCTGCCGCTGACGGTGCTGGACGTGGATGTGCTGCAAAATGAGACGGTGGCCGCCAACCCTCCCGACCGCTGCTATCACTGCAAGCGCTTGCTCTTTTCCGCCATCCTGGACCAGGCCCGACGGGACGGCTGCCCCCTGGTCATCGACGGCACCAACGCCTCTGACGACGCCGGAGACCGGCCCGGCATGCGGGCGCTGCGGGAGCTGGAGGTCCGCTCCCCCCTGCGGGAATGCGGCCTGACCAAGGCCGGTGTCCGGCGACTGAGCCGGGAGGCGGGTCTTCCCACCTGGGACAAGCCCGCCTACGCCTGCCTTGCCACCCGCGTCCCCGCCGGCACGGCGCTGACGGCGGAGCTGCTGCGGTCTGTGGAAGCGGCGGAGGCCGCCCTGACGGAGCTGGGCTTCCGGGACTTTCGGGTGCGTGTTCGCCAGGGCATGGCCCTGGTGCAGGTAACAGAGACCCAGTGGCCCCTGGCCGCCGCCCGCCGGAATGAGATCCAAAGGCGGCTGCGGCCCCTGTTTGAAAGTGCGGCCTTGGACCTGGCGCCCCGGGTCCCGTCGGAGTAAGGAGGACATGATGGCAAACAACATTTTATCGGTCCTGCAGGCAGTCCAGGCCGGCGCCCTGACGCCGGAGGACGCCCTGCTGCAATTGAAGCTGGCCCCCTATGAGGATCTGGGCTACGCCAAGGTGGATCACCACCGCTCCGCCCGCCAGGGGGTGCCGGAGGTCATTTACGGCCAGTCCAAAACGCCGGAGCAGATTGCCGGCATTCTGGAGGCCATGGCCCGCCGGGACTGCGCCAACATCCTGGTGACCCGCATCCCACGGGAGACGGCGGAATTTCTGGCGGAGCAGTTCCCCCTGCGTTACGAGCCATTGTCCCGCCTGGCGGTGGCGCTGCCCAAGACCGTGGAGGGCCGGGGCAGCATCGTAGTGGCCACCGGCGGCACCAGCGACATGGGCGTGGCCGAGGAGGCCGCCATCACCGCCGAGACCCTGGGCAACCGGGTCACCCGGCTGTACGACGTGGGTGTGGCGGGGCTGCACCGGCTTTTGAGCAATCTGGAGCCGCTCATGACCGCCCGGGTGGTCATTGCCGTGGCGGGCATGGAGGGTGCCCTGGCCAGCGTCATCGGCGGTCTTGTGGACTGCCCGGTCATCGCCGTGCCCACCAGCGTGGGCTACGGCGCCTCCTTCGGGGGCATGAGCGCGCTTCTATCCATGCTGAACTCCTGCGCCAGCGGCGTCAGCGTGGTAAATATCGACAACGGCTTCGGCGCGGGCTTCCTGGCCAGCCGCATCAATCAAATGGAGGGTCTAAAATGAAAACACTGTATCTGGAATGCAATATGGGCGCCGCCGGCGACATGCTGACGGCCGCCCTGTACGAGCTGCTGCCCCAAGCCCAGAAGGGCGCCTTTCTGGACACCATGAACCGCCTGCTCCCCAGCGTCACCGTGACGCCCCGGAGCGCCGTCACCTGCGGCATCGTCGGCACCCGCATGGAGGTGCTGGTCCACGGGCAGGAGGAGCACAGCCACGACGTGGCCCTGGGCACCGCCCGGGACGCCGTTCATGACCACGGCCACGAGACGGCCCATGACGAGGCCCATCACGGCTACGACCACCACCACGAACACGCGCATGAGCACGATCACGACCACGACCACGGCCATGCCCATCACCATCACCACGCCTCCCCGGCGGACATCGCCGCCATTTTGGCAAATTTGGATGTGCCGGAGGCGGTAAAGTCCAACGCCAGGGCCGTCTATGACCGCATCGCCGCCGCCGAGGCCAAGGCCCACGGCGTGCCGGTGACGGAGATCCACTTTCACGAGGTGGGTACCCTGGACGCCGTGGCGGATGTCACCGGCGTGTGCCTGGCCATGCACCTGCTGGCGCCGGACCGGGTGGTGGCCTCTCCCGTCCACGTGGGCAGCGGCCAGGTCCGCTGCGCCCACGGCGTCATGCCGGTGCCCGCCCCCGCCACCGCCCATCTGCTCACCGGCATTCCCACCTACGGCGGGGAAATCCGGGGCGAGCTGTGCACCCCCACCGGCGCCGCCCTGCTGGCCCATTTCTGCGGGAGCTTCGGCCCCCAGCCCGCCATGGCGGTAACCGCCGTCGGCATCGGCGCCGGTGTCAAGGAATTCCCCGCCGCCAACTGCGTCCGGGCCTTTCTGGGTGAGACAGAGGATGGCGGCCGGGAAGCCGTTTCCGAGCTGGTGTGTCACATTGACGACATGACGGCCGAGGCCCTGGCCTTCGCCGGGGAGCGTCTGCTGGACGACGGGGCTCTGGATGTGTCCACCGCTCCCATCACCATGAAAAAGGGCCGGACGGCGTGGGCCCTCACGGTGCTATGCCGCCCCGCCGATGAGGAACGTCTGGCCAAGGTTGTCCTCCGGGAGACCAGCACCCTTGGCGTCCGGGTCCGCCGCTGTGAGCGCTATATCCTCTCTCCCTCCGCGCGGACGGTGGAGACGGCGTATGGCCCCATGGCCGTGAAAACGGGCCGGGGCTTCGGCATCCGCCGGGAGAAGCCGGAATACCGGGACGTGGCCCGGGTGGCAAAAGAGCAGGGCCTCCCCTTCCAGCAGGTGTGGGAGGACGTACTGGCCGCCGCCAGGGAGGGCCGGAATGAATAAGGAACTGTGGGACAAGTGCGTGGCCTTTCACGGCCACTCCTGCCCGGGACTGGCCATCGGCTTCCGGGCGGCCACCCTGGCTCTGGAGCTGCTGGGCGGGGCGGAAAGCGCCCGGGACGAGGAACTGGTGTGCGTCACGGAAAATGACGCCTGCGGTGTGGACGCCGTCCAGGTCATCACCGGCTGCACCCTGGGCAAAGGGAACCTCCTTTACCGGGGCACCGGGAAAATGGCCTTCTCCTTTTATTGCCGCCGCAGTGGCCGGGCCGTCCGCCTCATGCTCAGGCCCCTGCCGGAAGACCTGGACCGGGAGGCGCGGCGGCGGATGATCCTGGAGGCTCCGGCGGAGCAGATCTTCGCCGTCAGCACTCCCACCCGCCCCGTGCCGGAGCCGGCCCGGCGGTTTGCCAATGTCACCTGCGCCGGCTGCGGCGAGACCGTGCCGGAGCACAAGGTCCGCCTGGTGGACGGCAAGCCCTACTGTCTGGACTGCTTCGTCCCTTATGACCGGGGCTGGTAAGAAATTGAGGGTATCATTTTTATGAAAAAGCTGCGTATCATTTTCCTTTGCCTCTCCCTGCTGCTGTTGACCGCCTGCGGCGCCCAAACGGAGCCCGCCCCGCAGGAGAGCAGCGAGCCGCTTCGCACCGTCACCGACGCCAGCGGCCGCCAGGTGGAGCTGCCGGAGGAAGTAACATCTGTGGTCTGCGTGGGCGTGGGCGCCCTGCGGTACACCACCTATCTCCAGGCCCAGGACCTGGCGGTGGGCGTGGAGCAGGGAGAGCAGACGGCCACACTGGCCAAGCCCTTCAGTTATTTTAACCGAGAGCGCTTCACCGCCCTGCCGGTGACCGGCGACAACGGCACCACCTACGACGAGGACATCCTCCGCCTGGCGCCGGATGTCATCGTGGCCTATCTGGACGGCGACACCGCCGACAGCCTCCAGTCCCGCACCGGCATCCCCGTGGTGACTATTCCCCTCAATGAGGGCATGTTCGACGAGGCGGCCCTCACCACCCTCTCCCTGTTGGGGGAGGTGTACCACCGGGAGAGCCGTGCCCAGGAGCTGACAGATTACCTGCTGGCGGCCCAGGCGGACCTGGACGGCCGCACCCGAGACATCCCGGAGGCGGAAAAGCCCACGGTATACGTGGCGGGCGTCTCCTACAAGGGCACCCACGGCTTTGAGGGCACTGAGGCGGGGTATCCCCCGCTGGCGGCCATCCACGCCCGGAACCTGGCGGACCAGACCGGCCAGTCCGGCCCCTTCAGCATCGACACGGAGCAGGTGCTTCAGTGGGACCCGGACGTGATCTTCCTGGATTGGAACGGCATGGCCCTCGTTCAGGAAAGCCACACCGTGAACCCCGATTTTTACAGCAGCCTTTCCGCCGTGGAAAACGGGCGGCTGTATTCCCAGATCTCCTTCCGCTCCAGCGCCACCAACGCGGAACTGGCCCTGGCGGACGCCTATTACGCCGGCACGGTCCTCTATCCGGAGCAGTTCGCCGACATCGACCCGGCGGAAAAATTCAACGAGATCTTCCAGATGATGCTGGGCGTGGAGGATGCGTACAGCCAGTACGCCGCCCAGGGCTACACCTTTACAACGCTGAAACTGGGGGCGTGACATGAACCATCCATCTCTTCGGCAGCAGGCGCCGGAGGCCTATGCCCGGCACCAGGGGCGGCGGGCGGCGTTTTTGCTGGTGCTGGCGGCGGCGTTGGTGTGCGCCGTCCTGGTCTCCTTGTGGTGCGGGTCCTATGAAACGCCCCTGCCGGAGCTGGTGCGGGGCGTGTTCGGCCGGGCCGGAGACAAAAGCGTCAACACCGTGGTGCGCAATCTCCGTCTGCCCCGCATCTGTACCGCGCTGCTGGGCGGCGCGGGGCTGGGCATCTCCGGCTGTGTGCTGCAATCCGTGCTGCGCAACCCCCTGGCCTCCGCCTCCACCCTGGGCATCTCCCAGGGGGCCAGCTTCGGCGCCGCCTTTGCCATTATCGTGCTGGGCGCCGGTCTCCAGTCCGGCAGCAGCGCCTCCGGCGCCATGTCCTTCACCGCTCCCGTCACCATCAGCGTGTGCGCCTTTGTGTGCAGCATGGCGGTGTCGCTGGTGATTTTAGCCCTGTCCCGGCTGCGGGCCATCACGCCGGAGGCCATGGTGCTGGCGGGCGTGGCCCTCAGCTCCCTGTTTTCCGGCGCGTCCACCCTGCTGCAATACTTCGCCGACGATGTGCAGCTGTCCAGCATCGTGTTCTGGACCTTCGGCGACCTGGGCCGCACCTCCTGGCGGGAGGTGCGCATCATGGCGGCGGTGATCCTGGCGGCCGCGGCGGTCTTTCTTCTGAATCGCTGGAATTACAACGCCCTGGAAAGCGGCGAGCACACCGCCGTCAGCCTGGGGGTCCATGTGGTGCGCCTGCGGCTTTGGAACGTGCTGCTGTGCTCTCTGGTCTGCTCCGTGGTTGTGGCCTATGTGGGCGTCATCAATTTCATCGGCCTGGTGGCCCCCCATCTGGTGCGGCGGGTGGTGGGCGGCAACTACTGCTGGCTGCTGCCGGGCTCCGCCCTCATGGGCGCGCTGCTGCTGCTTTTGGGCGACCTGGCGGCCCGGCAGCTCCTGGCCCCCGTGGTGCTGCCCATCGGCGCTATCACCTCCTTTTTGGGGGCGCCGCTGTTTTTGTACATGCTGTTCAAGGGGAGGGACCGGCTGTGATGACTGTGGAACACCTGTGCTTTTCCTATCCCTGCGGGCGGAAGATCCTGGAGGATATCTCCTTCCACGCGGACGCCGGGGAATGTCTGGCGGTGCTGGGCAACAACGGTGCCGGCAAAAGCACCCTGCTCAAGTGCCTCAGCCATATCCTGCGGCCCCAGTCCGGCCAGGTGCTGGTGGACGGGCGGGACATTCTGTCCCTGTCCCTGGGGGAGCTGGCCCGGGAGGCGGCCCTCATGGCCCAAAGCGCGCCGTCCACCCGGCTGACGGTGTACGACACGCTGCTGCTGGGACGCAAGCCCTATATGAAGTGGGGCGTCAGCCAGCATGACCGGGCGGTGGTGGGCGACATCTTGCGGCAGCTGGAGCTGGAGCCCTTCGCCATGCGGTATCTGGACCAGCTCTCCGGCGGCGAGCGGCAAAAGATCCTGCTGGCCCGGGCCCTGGTCCAGGAGCCGAAGCTGCTGCTTCTGGACGAGCCCACCAGCAGTCTGGACCTGAAAAACCAGTACGAGGTGCTGGGACTGGTGCGGCGCTTCTGCCGGGAGCGGCACATCACCGCCGTGCTGGTCATCCACGACCTGAACCTGGCTCTGCGGTTCTGTGACCGCTTTTTGTTCCTCCACAGCGGTCGGGTCCTTGCCTTCGGCGGGCCGGAGGCGGTGACGCCGGCAAACATCCGGGCCGTTTACGGCATGGACGCGGCGGTGGAGCGGGTCCGGGGCGTGCCGGTGGTCATTCCGGCGCTGGAGCGCTGAAAAGAGACGGGAGGTCCCGTCTCTTTTTTCATGGAGCGCAAAAAATTTTTCAAACTATTGAAGAATTGCGCGGCCCTGTTTCGTAGTATGGTCAGCAAAGGACGAGAGGAGGTGGCGGCGCGGCGTGGTTGATTGGACAAAAGAATCCTTTTCCCAGCTGGTGGAGCAGTATGAGCGGCTGGTGTACACCATCTGCTTCCAGCTGGTGCGGGACGCCCCGGCGGCGGAGGACCTGACCCAGGACACCTTCCTGGCCGCCTACCTCCACCGGGACACCATGCCGGCAGGTTATGAGCGGCAGTGGCTGGGACGCATCGCCGCCAACAAGGCCAAGGACCACCTGCAAAGCGCCTGGAACCGGCGCACGGTCCTGCCGGGAGACGAGGCCATGCCTCCCGGACTGTCTCCGCCCACGGAGGAAGTGGCCATCGCCCAGAGCGAGGCGGCGGACATCGCCGCCCTCATTGACCGCATGAAGGAGCCCTACCGCCCTGTGTGCAGGCTGTGCCTGCTGGAGGAGCGGTCACCGGAGGAGGCGGCCCTGGCTCTGGGGCGGCCGGTAAAGACCATACATACGCAGCTGTCCCGTGGAAAACGGCTTTTGCGGGAGCAGCTGGAAAGGAGAGAACGCCATGGACCTGTTTGACCCCTCGGGCCACTTGACGGACCGCGCCCTGCTGGCCCTGGTCCGCAGTGAAGAACTTGATGAGCTTGACCGGCTGGAGATGGCGGAGCACCTGGCCTATTGTGACCGGTGTCTCCAGCGGTACACTGTTTTGCTGACGGACGCCCCCCTGCTGACCCCCGCCCGCAGCTGCCAGGAGAGCCTGTGGCGGCGCCTCCGGGTCCGGACCCTCCGGCTCCTCACCAGCCGGTACGCCACGGCGGCCGCCGCCGTGGCCCTGGCGCTGACGGTGCTTTGGGGCAGCTCCGGTGTTTCCCTTCCCCAGCGGGAGCCGGTCCTGCCGGAGATCCCCCAGCGGCTCCAGCACTGGCCGGAGCGGTGGAACGACTCTCTGGACGGCGCCCTCTCCCGGTTCAATGGCATGTTTGATGATCTCGGCGGTGCCTCCCGGCCCGCCCAAGGAGGAAACACATGAAACGAAAGCAAGGACTTTTATTTTTCATCAGCTCCTGCATTCCTGGCTGCGGCCAGATGCACCAGGGCTATATGAAGCGGGGCATGTCCCTGCTGACGATCTTCTGCGGTATTTTCGCCATTGCCGCCTTTTTGCATATCGGCGCTTTGACCGCGCTGATGGCGCCGGTCTGGCTGTACGCCTTTTTTGACAGCTATAATCTGCGGGCCCGGCTGGACGGGGGCGCCGCCCCGGCGGACGCCTTCCTGCTGGGGCTGGACCAGGTGGACGGAGAGCGGATGGCCCTTCTCTGCCGCAAGCGCCACAGCCTGGTGGGCTGGGCCCTGGTGGCCCTGGGCGTGTGCATCCTGTACTCCACAGTGGTCAGCTGGGTAGTGGACATTCTGGGCCAGTTTTTTGATTCCTGGTGGCTGTACGGCATCCTGCTTGACGCTGTGCCCCGGCTGGCGGTGACCATCGGCATCATCGCCCTGGGCGTCTGGTTCATCCGGGGGCCCAAAGCGCCGCCCGCGGAGGACATCCCCACCTTTACCCCGCCGCAGGCAGAGCAGGAGGACGGCCATGGAGAAGACTGACGCCGTTTCCCGGCCCTGCCGCCGGGTGGGCACCTTTACCTTCGGCATGGTGCTGGTGGTATCCGGCCTGGCCATGCTGGTGTCCATGTTTTTCCCCCAGCTGGAATTTACCTGGCTTTTGCAGCTGTCCCCCCTGGCCCTCATCAGTCTGGGGGTGGAGACTTTGCTGGCCGCCCGGGGCGGCGGCCGGGTGAAATACGACTGGGTGGGTATGGTTTTGTGCTGCCTCATCGTGTGTGTTTCCCTGGTGCTGTTCGCCGCCGCCTGGTGCCTTGTCCATTATCCCGGCGCCATTCACTTTTAAGCAGACAGGCGCTTTCACTTGACAAAAACCTGATGGATCGGAAAGGCGGCGGCAAAAAGCAAGGGGAGTACGAGGGGACGGGAGTCCCTTCGTGTTGGATCGAATACCTGCAAAAAGCCTGTGAAAACAGGCGTTTGCGCCGCGAAGCGGCAGCTTTTCGGGCTGCGGGGCAGTCCGAAAAGCGAGGTGTTGTGAAGCCTGTCAAAAAAGTCCGGAAGACTTTTTTGACAGGCTGAGACAGGCGCTTTCGCTTTTGCCGAAAGCGCCTGCTTTTCTTTTGGCGGCGTCTGCTGTATAATGGGGCATGGAATCAACAAAGAAACGAGGGCTTTTCATGGAGCAGGTATTTCCCATGCAGGTGGTCGCCCGTATCCGCAGCGACTTTTCCTCCAAGTTCGGCGTGCCCCGGCAAAGCGGCCTGGTGGACGCTTTGGAGGCGTCCGTGGTTTTTGAGCCGGAGTTCCGGAATCCAGACGCTGTCCGGGGGCTGGAGAGTTTTTCCCATATCTGGCTCATCTGGGCCTTCCACCAGGCGGTGCGGGACACCTGGTCGCCCACGGTGCGTCCGCCCCGGCTGGGCGGCAACGCCCGCATGGGGGTGTTCGCCACCCGCTCCCCCTTCCGGCCAAATCCCATCGGTCTTTCCTCTGTGCGGCTGGACCGGGTGGAGCTGACGGCGGACCTGGGGCCGGTGCTCCACGTGCGGGGCGCCGACCTGGTGGACGGCACGCCCATCTTTGACATCAAGCCCTATATTCCCTATGGCGACAGCCATCCGGAGGCCGTGGGGGGCTTTGCCAGCGCTCCCGCCGGGGAGACGCTGACAGTGGTCATTCCCCCGGCGCTGCTGGAACAGGTGCCGGAGCACCGCCGGGAGGCTCTGCGGGGCGTGCTGGCCCAGGACCCCCGCCCCCACTATCAAAACGATCCGGACCGGATCTACGGCTTCACCTTCGCCGGCATGGAGGTCCGCTTCTCCGTGGCGGGAGAGGTGCTGACCGTCCGGGAGATCATCCCGCAATGATATGCAAAGACCCGCAGGCTTTTCCTGCGGGCCTTTTCTTGTTTTAAAACAATCCATCCGGGATGCGGATGTCCGCCTGGGGCACCTTGTCCCAGGCAAAGTCCGCCAGCAGCGCCCGGGCGCTTTTGGGCGCTGCCGAGGGATTGAAGCCCGCCAGATACGCCAGCCTGCCCAGCACCTCCTCCGGGGTGCAGCGGTCCCGCAAAACATCCAGACCCGCGGCGGCATCCCGCTTGCTGAGACGGCGGCCGTCAGCGGACAGCAGAAGGGGAAAGTGGAAAAAGGACGGCGCCGGCAGGCCCAGCAGGCGGTACAGCAGCAGCTGCCGGGGTGTGGAGTCCAGCAGGTCCGCGCCCCGGACCACCTCCGTGACGCCCATGGCGGCGTCATCCACGACCACCGCCAGCTGGTAGGCGAACATCCCGTCGGACCGCCGCAGGAGAAAGTCGCCGCAGTTCCTTGCGAGATTTTCCCTGTAAAGGCCCATGTGGCCGTCTGTAAAGGCCATCTCCTCGTCAGGCACTCGCAGCCGCAGGGCCGGCTCCCGGCCCGTCAGGCGCCGCTTTTCCGCCGCCTGGGCGGCTGTCAAGGCGCGGCAGGTGCCGGCGTAGACCACCTGGCCATCCTCCCGGTGGGGGGCGCTGGCGGCGTGGAGCTCCGCCCGGGTGCAAAAGCAGGGATACACCAGCCCCAGACCCCTCAGCTTCTCCAGGGCCGCCTGGTACAGGGCCGTCCGCTCACTTTGGTAGTACGGCCCGTCGGGCCCGCCCACCGTGGGGCCCCGGTCCCAGTCCAGCCCCAGCCAGCGGAGGTCCTCCTCCATCTGGCGGGCATACCGCCGGGGACAGCGGGCGGTATCCAGATCCTCAATACGCAGGACCACCTGCCCCTCCTGCTGCCGGGCGCTGAGCCAGGCCAGCAGACAGCACAGGATGTTGCCCAGATGGATGCGCCCGCTGGGCGAGGGAGCGAACCGTCCCACCATGTCCGTCACGTCCTTTCAGGGAAAAAGCGGGGCGGCGCCCCGCTTTTTTCACACGTTCAGTTTTTCCTTGTTCACGGCCTTGAACAGCGTCATCAGCAAAATTTTCACATCAAAGAGGATGTTCCAGTTTTCGATGTAATAGAGGTCATGCTCGATGCGGTCCCGGATGGAGGTGTCGCCCCGGAGGCCGTTCACCTGGGCCCAGCCAGTGATGCCGGGCCGCACCTGGTGCTTGACCATATAGCGGGGGATTTCCTCCTTGAACTGCCCCACATAGTGGGGCACCTCCGGCCGGGGGCCCACCAGGCTCATGTCCCCCTTCAGGACGTTGAAAAACTGGGGCAGCTCGTCGATGGAACACTTGCGGATAAAGGAGCCGAAGGCCGTCTTCCGGGGGTCCTCATTGGTGCTCCAGCCGCTTTGCTCCCGGGCATTCACCCGCATGGAGCGGAATTTGTACATGTAAAATTCCTTTTTGTCCTTGCCCACCCGCAGCTGCCTGAAAATAATGGGACCGGGAGAGGACAGCTTCACCCCCACCGCCGCCATCAGCATCAGCGGCGAGGTCACCACAATGAGCACCAGGGCGCCCATGATGTCAAAGACCCGTTTCACGAAGGCGTTGCCGATGTTGTCCAGAGGGATGCGCCGCAGATTGATCATGGGCAGGCCGTCGATGTTGTCCACCTGGGGATTGGAGGGGATGTACGCCGCGTAAAAGGGAATGACGGAGACCTTTGTGCCGGTTTTTTCACAGGCGGCGATGATTTTCGGCATTTTTTCCTCATCCTGGGCGGCGATGGCCACCACCACCTCATCGGGGGTATATGTATCCAGCACCCGCTCCAGCTGGCTGTATGTGCCCAGACAGGGCAGGGCCTTCCAGCCGTCCTCGTCCGCCACATAGCCGTCCACCCGGAAGCCCAGGTTTTTGTCCCGCCGGATCTTATAAAGGTACTTTTCTGCCATGGGCCCCCTGCCCACCAGGACCACGTGCTTCTGGTTATAGCCCATGCGCCGGCAGCGCCGCAGGACCAGGCGCATGGCGGCCCGCTTGCCCAGCAGCAGAAACGAGCTCACCAGGAAGAAAAACACCAGTGTCCAGCGGGACATGTGCTCCAGCCGGAACACGAATAGGCCTGCCATCAGGCAGATGGTGTCCAGAACGTTGGCGCAGAGGAACCGGGCCGCCTCCCGGTGGAAGCGGATGGACCGGTAGGAGCTGTACAGTCCCACCATGGCGTAGGAAAGCAGGCACAGCGCCACGGCCACAGCGGCCAGACGGATATACCAGGCGAAGGGAACGCCCTCAATGCCGGTGAACACATAAAAGCGGATCCAATAGGCCACCATCATGGAGAAGAACACCAGCAGTCCGTCGGAAAGCACGTGCAGCTGGTTTAAAAGCCGCTGATTTTCTTTGATCATAGCAGCGCTCCTTTTTGCTGTCGGATTTCGCTTCTATTGTACTCATTCCGTCACTTCCTGTCAAATTTCTTGCAAAGACAATTACTTCCACCTATAATGGTTTATCATGATACCTGCACAAGGAGGTGCTGCCATGCCGGGCACCGTACTGTTCGTGGCGTCCACCTGGTCCCACATCACCAATTTTCATCTGCCCTATCTCCGGGCCTTCCGGCAATTGGGCTGGACGGTCCACGTTGCCTGCGGCGGAGAGCAGCGGGATATCCCGGAGGCGGCGCTGTGCTGCCAGCTGCCCTTTGAGAAGAAAATGACATCTCCCGCCAACCTCCGGGCCCAGGCGCTGCTGCGCCGCCTGATGCGGACCCAGCGGTACGGCCTGGTGTGCGTCCACACCTCCCTGGCGGCCTTTTTCGCCCGCCGGGCGGCGGCGGGCCTCCGTCCCCGGCCGGTCCTGGTGAACATGGCCCACGGCTATCTGTTCGATGACCGCACCCCTGCCCTGAAGCGGGCCATCCTGCTGACCGCTGAGCGCATGACGGCCCCCCAGACGGATCTGCTGCTGACCATGAACCGCTGGGACTACGATGCCGCCCAGGCATATCATCTGGGCAAGCGCGTTGTGAACATCCCCGGCGTGGGGGTGGATTTTGACCGGCTCACTCCCCTGTCCCCGGCGGAGCGGACCGCCGGCCGGAAGCAGCTGGGGCTCAGCCCGGAGGATCATCTCCTGCTGTACGCGGCGGAGTTCTCTCACCGGAAAAACCAGGCGGCCCTGCTGCGGGCGCTGCCGCTGCTGCCGGAGCGGGTGAAGCTGGCCCTGCCGGGCCAGGGCGCCCTGCTGGAGGAGTGCCGGGCCTTGGCCCGCCGCCTGGGGGTGGAGCGGCGGGTGCTGTTCCCCGGCTATGTGTCCCCCATGGGGCCCTGGTACGCCATGGCGGACGCCGCCGTGTCCGCCAGCCGGTCCGAGGGACTGCCCTTCAACATCATGGAGGCCATGCACGCCGGGCTCCCCGTGGTGGCCAGCGCCGTGAAGGGCCACACCGACCTCATCACCGACGGCCAGTCCGGCCTGCTGTACCCCTGCGATGACGAAGCGGCCTTTGCCTCCGCCGTCCGCCGCCTGCTGGCGTCGCCGGCGGAGGCCGCCGCCCTGGGCGCCGCCGCCCGGGAGGCCGCGGAGGCTTACCGCCTGGACCGGGTGCTGCCCCAGGTGATGGCCCTTTACCTCTCCGCCGTGGAGCCGTGACGGCTTTCCGGACGCACCAATGCCCCGCGCCGGCGGCGCGGGGCGTTTTTTTGTTTTTTCAGCCATCCTTCACCGGAAAATAGTTGAAAAGGCGGGATAATATGTTTATAATATTATGCTGTTAAATTATGTGATATAGGAGTGAAGTTCCTTGGCTAAATTTCAACGCCCCGCCTCTCCCGCTCCCCGGGACCCACTGGGAAAGGTCTACCCCTGCCTGCTGCCGGTGCTGCTGTTCCTGGCGGTGACGGCCATCAGCCGCCAGTTCGCCGTGGGCTTTGCGGTGGTTTGCTTTCTTCTGGTCCTGGGGCGGACGCCCCTGGGCCGACTGCGCCGCCGTGTCTCCCTGTTGACAGCGGCGGTGGTCCTGTACTCGTTGGTGTACCTGGCCTCCGGCCTGTGGTGCAGCTTCGGCAGCTACGCCGCCCGGGAGAGCATCAAAATGCTCATCGCCCTGGCGGTGTTCGGCCTGGTGCTGGCCCGGACGGGAAAGGACAAGCTCTCCGGGCTGTTGTGGGCCCTGAACGGAGTGCTGGCCGTGGTGTCCTTCCTGTGCATTGACGCCAGCGGCTGGCTGCTGCCCACCCAGGGCTTTTCCGCCCTCATGAAGCTGTTCCATTCCAACTACCCCCTGAGCACCATCGGCTATGAATCCGGCGTCCGCATCACCGGCATCTTCTCCAACGCCAACGTCTCCGCCGGTCTCATCGCCTTCGGTCTGCTGGTCTCCCTGTACCTGTACAAGACCGCCCAATGTGAAAAGGGCCGGGCTGCGGCCGCCGCGGCCCTTGGGGTGGAGGCCCTGGCCTTCTTCCTGTCCTTCTCCATGGGTGCCATGGCCGCCTTTGGCGTCACCTGCCTGGTGTACGTGCTGTGCGCAGGCAAGGGCCACCGCCTGCCGCTGTTTCTACTGATGCTGGAGTGCGTGGTGGTGACGGTGGTCTGCGCCTTCGCGGCGTATCCCTTCCTGGGCACCGGCAGCATCCTGCCGGACCTGCTGGCCTTTGTGTGCGGCGGCGCCATATGGGCCCTGGACCGCTTCGTGGGCCGCAAGGCGGCCGCCGCCCTGGAGGACCGGGGCAAGGCGGTGGCCATCGCCGGCGGCGCCCTGGCGGCACTGGCGGTGGTATATGTGGTACTGGCCATGCAGCTCACCGGCGGCACCACGCTGGCGGAGGGCGCTCCCCTCTCCCGCGCCATCTACCCCGACGCCGGGACCTACACCGTCACCGTGGACGGTGCGGACGCTCAGGTGCAGATCTACACCCAGAACGACGTGCAGCTGATGATGCACACCAACACCGTCCTCTATGAGGGCAGCCTGTCCCAGGCCTCCTTCACCGTACCGGAGGATTCCCGGGTGGTGTGGTTCGTCCTCTCCGGGGACGGCGCCCTGAACGCCGTCACCCTGTCTGACGGAACAAAGCTGCCCTTGGGCTATAAGCTGCTGCCCGGCTTTGCCGCCAACCGGCTCCAGGGTCTGTGGGCCAACCAAAACTTCATCCAGCGGCTGGTTTTCTTCCGGGACGGCATCCAGCTTTGGAAGCAAAGCCCCCTTATCGGCTGGGGTGTGGGCGGCGTGGAAGGCCAGCTGACCAGCGTGCAGAGCTTCTACTACGAATCCAAGTATATCCACAACCAGCTCATTCAGATCCTGGACGAGGCGGGCATCCTGGGCCTGGGCAGCTTCCTGCTGCTGCTGGGCAGCGCCATTTGGACCCTGCTGCGCCGCCGGCGGGAGGAGGACCCCTTGGTCCCCATGCTGGCGGCCTGCCTGACCATGATGATCTGCCACTCCATGACGGAGGTAGTCTGGTCCGCCCAGATGTACCAGGTGGTGGTGTACGTCCTTTTCGCCGTGCTCATCATCCGCTTCGCCCCCGCCGCGGAGGGGAAGCGGTCCCTGACGGTGGGCGCCGGGCTGGCGGCGGCTCTGGGCATTATCGTGCTGGTGTTCACCGGCTTCCAGGCCAGCTCCCTGCTGGCGGCCCGCTCCTTCCAGGCCCTGGAGGACGAGGACCTTTCCGTCAGCCAGTTCGTGGCCCGGCTGCAAAAGCTGGACCGCATGGAGGTCTATGACGACTCCACCTACCAGATCAACGCCATGGCCAACGCCTTGCAAATGGACAGCGTCACCGGCCGGGGCATCGCCGCCGGCTACGCCAAAAAACTGGAGGCCACCGGCGAATTCGACAACTGCTATCACGCCGCCGCCTATTATTACCTGCCCCTGCGGGACTTTGCCGGCTTCTTCCGGGTCTCCCAGACGGGTCTGGCCCAGGAGGCCTCCAACCCCGCCGCGTGGAACAGCGTCACCAACCTATACGCCCAGGCCGCCGGACAATTGGAGCCGGAGGAGCTGGAAGACTTCCTCCCCGGGGTGTCGGACTTTGCCGGTCAGCTGGCGGACTTCAACAGCTCCAGCCGGCTGGAGGAAATCGTCCTGGAGGACGAAAACCAAGTCTTTTTGGATGCCGCCGTCTCCCTGGCGGAGTCCGGCGCCGATGGCGAGACCGCTTACGGTATTTTACAGGCCCTGCTGGGGGAATAAGTCCCGGACAGGCCACAGGCCGCCCGAAAGGGCGGCCTTTTTTCGCGTCCAAAAAAATTTTTTTGGAATTGTTGCACGTCCGCGTGCAACAAACGCCCCCCGGGGCCCCGTAAGGTAGAAGCCCAACCGGGCCGGAAGGGGGTGAGACCATGGAAAAGACCAGTCAGTACCAGCTGTGCCAGTGGGCCCCGGAGGACCGCATCCTGCGGGAGGACTTCAACCGGGACAACGCCAATGTGGAGGCGGGGCTGGCGGCGCTGAGCGTACGGGCGGCGGCGGAGGAGAGCGCCCGGGCCGCGGCCATCACGGCAGAGCAGCAGGCCCGGACCCAGGCCATCAACAGCGCCAAAAGCCAGCTGGAATCCACCAAGGCGGACAAGACGGCCCTGGCGGCGCTGCAGGCCCAGGTGAACGCCCTGCCCCTTGTGAAGCTGCGGGAGGTCACCACCAGCGCCGCCGCGGTCCAGGTGGACGTGAGCATGAGCGGCATCGACCTGCGGCAGTACGCCTATGTGCTGGTGGTGCCCATGCTGACCTGCAATAACGCCACCGTGTACCTGCGGGTCAATAAGATCGCCGAGAAGTCCTATGATGTGGATGATGTCAGCCGGGAGTATCTGGCGTCAATGTCCAATCGGGACAATTTGTATTATCATCTGATCCGCCTGTTCGGGACCGGAACACAGCTGGCGTCCATGTATGAATACGTGGGCTATAACGGCCACGGGAATGCGCAGTACGCCCAGCTGCGGGCCAGCAGCGGCGTCACGCCCGCCACAGTGCAGACGCTGAATTTCGTGTCCTCGGACAGTACCGTGAAGATCCAGGCGGGCGGCAGGATCAAGATCTATGGGGTGAAGTTATGACCATTGAAGTGTTGGTGTGCCGGGAGGACGGCACCCAGGAGCTGGAGCAGCGGGAAGTCCCGGAGGACTATTTTCCCGCGGAAGCCCAAGAAACGCAGTAAGCAGAACAAGGCCCCGCACCTTTCGGTGCGGGGCCTTGTTTGCTGTCATTGGGTAATCAAGTCAATATTGACTGAATTACTTCGCAACGTACAGAGCGGTGTAGTCGCCGTCAGCGTTCTTCACGCCGTAGACGGTAGCACCCTTGTCAGCGAAGTCCTTGGCCAGGGTCTTGGCGGACACGGTCTTCACATCGTCGACCTTGCCGTCATCCTTGTACTCCACCACGAAGATGGTGGCGTCGTCGGCCATGTAGTACTTGGCGTTCTCATCCTTACCAACGGTGAAGGTGATGACGCCGGCCTTCTGGGAGTCGACCTTGGAGACCTTCAGCATATCGAAGTCATCCTCGTCCACGGCATCGGAGGGAACGACATCCCACTCGGTGACGAAGCCGGTCTCGGAATCATACTCGATGTTGACATACAGGCCCTCGGGCAGCTCCTTGGGGGTCACGTCGAACTTGACCTTCTGATCCAGCTTGCCGTTGACAACGGCCTTGTAACGATAGTAATCGTTGTCGCTGGAGTCAGTACCGGCCTTATCGAAGCCAGTGATGTAGATCACATCGGTGCTGGAAGCGCCGCCCTTGGTGTGGCCATCGCCCAGGTCAACGAACACGACAGCGGCATAGCCCTTGTCCTCGGAGACATAGACCTTGGTAGAGTCGTCCTTAGCAGCAGTGATAGCGGGGACGTTCTTGATGCCGGTGTAGACCTTGACGTTGTCATCGTTGTCCAGGACCACAAAGATGGTGTCCTTGGTGCCCTTGGAGTCATGGTTCTGGCCAATGTAGGTCTTCAGATCGGCATCCTTGTAGTCAACGACCTTCTTGTCAGCCACGACCTTCACGTCGGTGTTGTCGGCGCTGGTCAGCTCATACTTGCCGTCCTTCTCGACGTACTTGAACCAAGCGTTTTCGTCCAGCTTATCAGCATCGGTGCCGACAACCTTCTTCTTGTCGACCTTGCTGACAGTGATCTCGTCCTCGGTGCCATCGGTGAAGTAGGCATAAGCCACAACCTTGGCCTTGGTGGTCAGCTGGCTGCTGGAAGCAAAGTCAGCCACGAAGACATAGTTGTCGTCAGCCTCAACGCCCTTGGCCAGCATGACATAGCCATAGGCATCCAGGTACAGCTCATAGTCTTCCTTGACCTCGTAAGAACGGTCAGAATCCTCATAGGTAGCGGCATACTCATAGTCAGTGCCGCCCATGGTCACGGTGTCGTCAACCACATACTCGGTGACAGTGCCGGTGACCATCTCAGCCTTGGCGATGGACTTGACGTCGCCGTCAGCCACGGTGACGATGACATAGTCCTCGTCCTCGAAAGCGTCCAGGCCGTCCAGATCGTCGGAGGACAGGGTCTTGCTGGCGAAGGGAGCCTCGCACTCGTCGACGGAGTCGATGACCAGCTCTTCGTCATCCTCGTCATAGTCGCCGTTGACCTGCATCAGGTAGCTGTTAATCAGGGTGATGGTGCCCTCGTCCTTGTCGTCGTCATAGAAGACCTCGACCAGAACGCCGTTGCCGCCGATCTTGGTGTCGTTCTTCTTGGCCACTTCAAAGCCGGACTTCAGGTCCTTGAGCTCCTTCTCAACGCCATCCACGGAAGCGTACCACTCGGTCTCGTCCAGGTCGACGTTCAGGTCGGAATAGATGGTCTTGCCCTTGACCTCGGAAGTGTAGGTGAGAACAGCGTCATCAGTGTAGGTGCCGACTTCCTTGTTCTTGATCTTCCAGATAGAAGCGGGACGGCCGAAGTCGTCGGTGGTCTTCTTGGTGGTCAGATCCTTGAAGTACTTCTCGGCGAACTGCAGCTTGCCGTCGTCCTTGAACTTGTCTTCCTTATCGGTGGCCTTGACTTCCTTGGCCTCGGAGCCGCCGACCACGACCTCAGCGCCGTTGACGATGACGGTGGTCTTGGAGTCATACTCCACCATGGTGGCCTTCAGGGTGTTCAGAGCATACAGGCAAGCCTCTTCACGGGTGACGTACTTGGTGCCGGCAAAGTTGTCGTTGCCGTCATCCAGGCCGATGCCGATGGCCTGCTTCGCCACGTTGACGGACCAGTTGGCGCCGGTGAAGCCTTCCACATCAGCGTCATAGCCCAGAGCGCCCAGCAGCATCTTCATGAAGGCATAGCCAGTCAGAGGAGCGGTGGGACGGAAGGTGCCATCAGAATAGCCGTTGATGATGCCTTCCTTGGCGCAGTAGGTGATGTAGCCAGCAAACACGGAGTTGGCGGGAACATCAGAGAAAGGAGCGGTGGTAGCGTTCAGAGCGGAAGCGGTGGTGGGGCCCAGGATCATGTTGCAGATGATCTTGGCGGCAGCGCCACGATTCAGCTCGGTGGTGGGGCGGAAGGAACCGTCGGTATAACCGTCGATGACCTTCAGCTCGGACATCACTTCGATGGCATCGTCATAGGTGACCTTGTCATCATCGGTGAAGTCCTTGGCGCCGGCGCTGATGGTGACCAGAGACATGGTCATAACCAGAGCCAGAACCAGAGAAAGGAACTTCTTCATGGGGTTTTTCCTCCTTTAAAATTTACCTTCGGGAGACTGTGGGTCCCCTTCCGGCATTTGAAATATGAACGTCCAAGGAGGTCCTGCCCGTCTTCACGGCACACATACCGTGGCTAGCCGGTCCGTATCTGCGCCGGGCTGCCGGGCGAAATCGTCCTCTTCTGTTCACGTTGCATGATAACAAATCCGTTTTTGGATTGCAAGGGGATTTTGCCTTTTGTAACACAGTCGTAACAAAGCGCCCCAGCCGCTTGGCTGAGGCACTTTTCTCCTTACTATTATATAGAAGGCGCCCCGGCGGGACCGCCGGGGCGCTTGGCATATCCACTTTATCCGCCCATGGTGACACCGGTCAGGCTGAACCAGCCCCGGGCGTCCCGGCAAACGCCGGTCAGAGTCTCCCGGGCCGCCCAGGCGGTGACGGCGGTGTACAGGGGTGCCACGGCGCTGTCCTCCAGCAGCAGCATCTCCGCGTCGTGGAGACAGCCCATCCGGGCCGAGCCCACCTCCGCCCGGGCGATGATGGCCAGGAGCGTGTCGTAGGCGCTGTTTTCATAACGGGCGTAATTGCTTTCACTGTCAGAGGTCCACAGCATCAAAAAGCACTCCGCGTCATTGCCGGAGGGCCGCACGTCCAGTCCCGCCAGGGTGTAATTTCCCTCTTGCAGGGCCGTCCGCAGCTCCTTTTCCGTCACGGCCACCGGCGTCACGGTGACGCCCAGCGCCTGCTTCCACTGCCGGGCCAGCTCCTGGGCCACGGCGGCGTTTTCCGGCGTGTCCGCGTACAGGTATTCCAGCGCCCCCAGGCTGGCGCCGCGGTCATAGCCGGCGGTCTCCAGAAACTCCCGGGCCTGGGCGCAGCGGTCGGCGTAGGTGTCCGGGTCATTGTCCAGCAGGGCCCTGTCGGCGCGGAAGTCCTCCTCCCCATCGCCGGGAACGCCGGTGGGCACCATGCCCTCCGCCGCCCGGGCCGTCACGCCGGCCGCCTGGGCCGCGGCCTCCCGGTCTATGGCTGTCACCAGCGCTTGGCGCACCAAGGGGTCGGAAAACACATCCCGGCCGCAGTTCAGCAGCAGCGTATACGTGCCCAGCGTCGTGTCGGGCATCCAATTTTCATTTTCCGCCAGCTCCGCCATCCGCGCGTCCGTCAGGGGCCAGATCAGGTCCACCGCCCCCTCGTCATACAGGGCCTGGGCCTCCTCCGCCGTGGCGGCAAAGCGGAATTCCAGCTCCGTGGGGCCGGAGTGACTGCCGTAATACCGGGCGTAGTCCGTCAGGGTCAGGGACTCCCCGGCGGTGTAGACACCAATCTGGTAGGGACCGTTGGTCACCAGCTTTTCCGGCTGGGACCACCATTTTTCCGTCCCCGCCGTGCCGGTCTCCGCCTCGGCGGTCTTGTTGCGCTCCACTGCCGCGTCCCGCAGGCGCGCTACCACGTCCTCCCGCAAGGGGCTGGTGGCGGGGGAGGTGCACACGTCCGTCAAAAACCAGTCGTAATCGCCGGTGAGCACCACTTCCAGCGTACTGTCGTTCCGGGCGCTGACTTGCAGCAGAGACGTGTCCCCCGTGGCGCGGACTTCGTCATAGCCCGCCACCACGGACAAAACAGAGGCGTAGGGCGAGCCGCTGGCCGGGTCCGCCAGCCGCCGCCAGGCATACACAAAGTCATCCGCCTTCACCGCCCGTCCGTCGGACCATTTGGTACCGCGGAGGCGGAAGGTCCAGGTGACCGTGCCGTCGTGGTTGCTTTCCATGCTGTAGCTTTTGGCCATGCCGTTGGAAACAGCGGTGCCGCCGGACACGTCCACCGTCACCCGCATGAGGTTTTCATACAGGTGGGTCACGATGGTCTGGTCCCCCTCCGCCGCGGCGTAAATGGGGTCCAGGCTGGCGGGCTCGTCCCCCAGGCACACCGCCAGGGCGATCCCCTCCGCGTCCTTTTCGCAGCCGGCCAGCAGGGATGCGCACACGGCCAGCGCCAGCAGGGCGGCGGTCCATCGTCTCCAGAGCTTCATGTGATCTCTCCTTATCCTTGGAATAGCGAACAAGGTGCCGCAGGGCAGCACCCAAAACATTGAATTATTATAAAGAATTTCAGGCGTATTGTAAAGCCACTCCGGGCAAAAAGTAACAAAACATTACAAATTATTCACAAAATCCGCTTCCCGCAGGACGGCAAAGCAGCGCCCGGCCCAAGCGTCCGCCTGGGCCGGGCTTTTCCTTTACAGCCGCTGTGTTTTCAAGGCTCGACCACCATCAGCTTGCCGTCAGGCCCAAATTTCACCGGCGTGATCTCGTTCCGGGTCTTTTGGGCAATGTCATCGATGCGCATTTTGGAGGGATAGTCGGCAATGAAGGTCACCGCCACTCCCTGGCGCCTGGCACGGCCCGTGCGGCCGATGCGGTGGACATAGTCCTGGTTTTCGTCGGGCACATCGCAGTTGAACACGATGTCCACGTCATCCACGTCGATGCCACGGGCAGCCACGTCCGTGGACACGAACACCCGCAGCTTCCCCTGGCGGAACAGGTCCATCACCTGTTCCCGGCGCTTTTGGGGAATGTCGCCATGGATGCACTGGGCGTCCACCCCCTGCATCTGCAAAAATTTCGCGATGCGCTCCGTGGAGCCCTTGGTGTTGCAGAAGGCCATGCAGCGGTCAAAGCCCGTCTCCTCCAGGATGCGGGCGATGGCGTCGGCCTTTTCGTTCTGGGCCACCTCCATGCGGAATTGCTTAATGTCCGGCTTGTTCTGCTCGTCCTCCCGGACGGTGATCTCCGCCGCGTCCCGCTGATACACCCAGGCAATGTCCATGACCTCCCGGGAGATGGTGGCTGAGAACAGCCCCAGGTTCTTCCGCTTGTTCATGCGGTCCAGCAGCCGGGTCACATCGTGGATAAAGCCCATGTCCAGCATCCGGTCCGCCTCGTCCAGCACCACGGTCTGGGCGGTCTCCACCCGGACGGTGCGGCGCTTCATGTGGTCCGACAGGCGGCCGGGGGTGGCCACCACGATCTGGGGCCGCTTTTTCAGCATATCGATCTGCTTGCCGATGGGCTGGCCGCCGTACAGGCACACGCAGCGGACGCCGGGCTTGAAGGTGGACAGCATCCGGATCTCGTCCGTGATCTGGATGGCCAGCTCCCGGGTGGGCGCCAGGATGACCGCCTGAACACTTTCATCCTCCGGGTCCACGTGCTCCACGATGGGAATGCCGTAGGCAAAGGTCTTGCCGGTGCCGGTGGGCGCCTTGGCAATGACATCCTGCCAGTCCATCATGGGCGGGATGCAGCCCGCCTGGACCGGCGTGGATACCTGGATATCGCGCTGCCCAATGGCGCGCATGATCTCCGGCGACAGCCCCAGGCTGTCAAACCGGACGCCTTGTGTATATTCCATACTCTGTTCCTCTTTTTTACGCTCTCATTTTATAAATGCATGGAATCATCCATAATACCAGTATTATACCGCAAAAAAGCACATTGTAAAGTGTCCGTGTAAATTCCCGCTTTTCCGCGGGAGAAAAAGTTTCCCGCTTCCAAACACACCATAATGTTGCCGTTTTAGTAAAAATTTTGTCAAATCGCCAATATTTTCCTGTTTTCCAGTAAATTTGTTGTCTAATTGTAGTAAAATTGTGTATTTTGTTCCCGCCGATCCTCAATTTTATGCTAAATTGTTTTTAACGGGAATCACGGGCCTGCCACGGGGGGATGAGAAGTGAACGGAATGGAGTATGTACGGATTTTGCGTGATCTCAGGGAAGATGCCGACAAGACGCAGACGCAGATCGCTGAAGTTCTGGGGACTTCCCAAACAATGTATGCACGCTATGAGCGCGGTGCCAATGAGCTGCCGATTCACCATTTGATCACGCTGAGCAAGTACTACGGGGTATCCACCGACTACCTGCTGGGGCTCAGCAAGGAACGCTGAAAGAAGGACAGGAAAAACGCCTGTCTTTCTTTGTTTTTTCACCGGATGATCCCGCAAAAAAGCCAGGCGGAGCAGTTTGCCCGCCTGGCTTTTTTGTAAACCGCTTATTTGTGGGGAACGTGCCAGATGTTGTCGGCATACTCCGCCACGGCCCGGTCGGCGGCAAAGATGCCGCTGCGGGCGATGTTGTGCAGGCTCATGCGGTTCCACTTTGCGGGGTCGGCATAGGTCTCCGCCATGCGGCGCTCCGCCTCGCAGTAGGAATCGAAATCCATCAGCAGCAAATACTCGTCGGCAGGGCTGCCGCCGGCGCCGAACAGCAGCCGCTGGTACAGATCGTCGTAGCTGACGCCGTCCCGGAAACCGTGGCGCAGCGCGTCCAGGCAGCGGCGCAGGGTATCGTTGTGGCTGTAGATCCGCTGGGGCACGTAGCCCTCCCGCTTCACGCGGTCCACCTCGTCGGCACGGAGGCCGAAAAGGAACATATTCTCGTCGCCCAGCACACTGTGCATCTCCACATTGGCGCCGTCCAGCGTGCCCACGGTCAGGGCGCCGTTCATCATAAACTTCATATTGCCGGTGCCGCTGGCCTCCTTGCCGGCGGTGGAGATCTGCTGGCTGACCTCACTGGCGGGCATGAGCCGCTCCGCCAGGGAGACCCGGTAGTTCTCCAGGAACACCACCTGCAGCTTATCCTTGCAGATGGGGTCGTGGTCGATCTGGTCCGCCAGGGAGTTGATGAGGCGGATGATCCGCTTAGCCACCGCGTAGCCGGGGGCCGCCTTGGCGCCGAACAGGAAGGTGTGAGGATGGGCGATGGCATTGGGATCGTCCTGAAGTCTCTGGTACAGGGCGATGATGTGCAGCACATTCAAAAGCTGCCGCTTATACTCATGGAGCCGCTTCACCTGTACGTCAAAAATAGCGTCTGGGTTCAGGAGAACGCCCCGGGTCTTTTTGGCGTAGACAGCAAAATCCTCCTTATTGGCCCGCTTGATGGCGGCCAAACGCTCCAGGACCGCCTTGTCATCAGCGTAGGCATCCAGCTTTTGCAGAGCCGTGGGGTGGAGCAGATACTCGTCCCCGCCGGTGAGCTCCTTCACTAGGGCGTCCAGGCCGGGATTGATCTCACTGAGCCAGCGGCGGTGGTCGATGCCGTTGGTGACGTTCTGGAATTTCTGGGGCTCCATGGTGCAGGCGTCCCGGAACACATCCTTTTTCAGGATCTCGGAGTGCAGGCCGCTGACACCGTTGACGGCCATGCCGCCGGCAATGCACAAATTGGCCATGCGGACCTCGCCGCCCCAGATGATGGCCATGTTGGCCGTTTTAGCGGGATCGTGATAGAAGTTCTCCACCTTCTGTTGCCAGCGGGCGGAGATCTCCTGAATAATCTGCCATACGCGGGGCAGCAGGCTCTCCATCAGGGACTGGGGCCAGCGCTCCAGCGCCTCCGCCAGCACGGTGTGATTGGTGTAGGCCACGGACTTGGTGGTGATGTCCCAGGCCTCATCCCAATCCATACCGGCCTCGTCAATGAAGATGCGCATCAGCTCGGGGACAACCAGGGCGGGATGGGTGTCGTTGATCTGGATGACATTCTTTTCGTGGAAATTCTTTAAGGTGCCATAGGTGTCCAGATGCTTGGTGGCAATGGACTGGACAGTGGCGGACACGAAGAAGTACTGCTGCTTCAGCCGCAGGGACTTGCCCTCGTAGTGGTTATCCTCGGGGTACAGGACCTTGGCGATGGTGGCCGCCATGGCCTCCTCCTCCGCCGCCTTCAGATACTCGCCCCGGGAGAACAGGGACATATCCACCGGCTTGGTGGAGCGGGCATCCCACAGGCGCAGGGTGTTCACATGCTCCGTGCCGTAGCCGGCCACCACCATGTCGCAGGGGACGGCCAGCACGGAGGTGGCGTTCTCGTTGACGATGTGCAGATGGCCGTCATCCCAGAATTCCCGCAGGGTGCCGCCGAATTGGACGGTCTGCGCCTCCTCGGGCTTGGGCAGCAGCCAGGCGGCGCCCAGGTCCTTCCAGTTGTCCGGCAGCTCCACCTGCTGACCCTCCACGATCTTCTGCTTGAAAATGCCCAGCTCATAGCAGATGGAATAACCTGCGGCGGGGATCTCCAGCGTGGTCATGGAATCCAGATAGCAGGCCGCAAGACGGCCCAGGCCGCCGTTGCCGAGGCCGGCGTCCGGCTCGATCTCAAAAATATCCGCCGCCTTGAAGCCCAGATGATCCAGAGCCTCCCGCAGCTGCGGCAGGACCTCCAGATTATAGGCGTTTTTCATGAGGCTGCGGCCCATGAGGAACTCCAAGGACAGGTAGTGGACCTGCTTTTTCTGCTCCCGGCGGATCTGCTTTTTTGCCTCCACCCGCCGCAGGGCCATCACATCCCGGAGCACCAGGGCGCAGGCCTTCATCATCTCCTGGTCCGTGGCCTCCTCCGGCGTTTTGCCGAAGTTCAGCATCAGCTTGGCGGTCAGAGCGCTTTCCAGCGATTGTGTGGTAAATGGTGTCATAGTTTTCCTTACTCCGCCGCGTTCTTCTTACCTTTTACGGCGGGCCCTTTCTTTGTGGTCTCTTTCTGCGGGGCCGCCGAAGCGGCCCCTTATGCATTGGCTTATTTACTCCGCCTGATCCTTTGTCTTTTTGGCGGCAGTTTTCTTGACAGACGGCTTTTTTTCCGCCGTTTTCTTCGCAGCGGCCTTCTTAGCGGCCGGCTTTTTCACAGCGGGCTTTTTCTCCGTGGTCCCGTCGGCCTTCTCCGCCGCTTTGGCAGCGGGCTTCTTGGCTGCGGCCTTCCGGGCGCGAGGCTTCTTCACCGGCTCCTGAGCGGGAGCAGGCTCCTCTGCGGGAGCGGGTTCAGCGGCGGGGACCGCCTCCACAGGGGCGGCTTCCGCAGCGGGAGTCTCCTGGACGGGCGCGGACTCCTCCACGGACACGGGCTCAGCGGCAGGGACCTCCTCCACAGGGGCGGCTTCCGCAGCGGGTTCCTCCGCGGTGGGAGCGGCTTCCTCCACCGGAGGCCAGGCCTGGCCGGTGATGCCTGCGTAGATGCGCAGGTACTCCTTGGCGCTGCGGCCCCAGCTGAAATCGCACTCCATACCACGGCGGCGCAGGCGGGCAAAGGCATCGGGATAGTCCTTGTACAGATACACAGCCTCCCGGATGACATGAAGCATATCGCCGCTGGAATAATTGGCAAAGGTGAATCCGTTGCCGGCGTCTCTCCAGGCCTCATAGGGCTGCACGGTGTCTTTCAGGCCGCCGGTCTCCCGGACGATGGGCACGGCGCCGTAGCGCATGGCGATCATCTGGCTCAGGCCGCAGGGCTCACTCTTGGAGGGCATCAGGAACAGATCCGCGCCGGAGTAGATGGCCATGGACAGGCTCTCGTTGTAATCCAGCCGGACGGCCATACGGCCATGATACTGCTGGGCGGCCCAGTGGAAGAACTCCTCATACTTCTGATCGCCCTTGCCCAGCACCACCAGCTGCAGCGGGAGCTCCATCATATCATGAAGGACCTCACAAATCAAGTCCAAACCCTTGTGGGACACCAGTCTGGACACGATGCCCACGATGGGCACGTTGGGTTCCTGCCGCAGTCCCATGAGCTTTTGCAGCTCTGCCTTATCCACGGACTTGCCGGCCATGTCCGCCACGGAGAAGCGGGCGGCGATGTGCTCATCGCCGGCGGGGTCGTAGCGCTTCATGTCGATGCCGTTGAGCACGCCGGAGAGCTTATAGCCGCACTGGCGCATGATGCCGTCCAACCGGTGAGCGAAGTAGGCCATTTTCAGCTCATTGGCATAGGTGGGAGATACGGCGTTCACCGCGTCCGCGCACAAAATGGCGCCCTTGAGCAGATTCACGTCGCCATCCATCATGATGGTGCCGTCCTCCGCCCAACCGTGGTCCAGGCCGAACAGGTCGCCCAAGGTGTTCTGGCCGTAACGGCCCTGGTATTCGATGTTATGGATGGTCAAAGTGGTCTTGATGGAGCGGTAGCGGTCCTCCCGGGCACCGTCATCTTTCAGGTAAATGGGCACCAGGGCGGTCTGCCAGTCATTGCAGTGGATCACATCGGGCCAGAAGGCCAGGTGGGGCAGCATCCGCACCACCGCCCGGGAGAAGAAGCCAAAGCGCTCTCCGTCATCCATATAGCCGTACAGATCGGGGCGGTTGAAGTACTGCTCATTGTCCACAAAGTACCAGGTAACGCCGTCCCGCTCCAGAGAAAACAGGCCGCAGTAGCAATGGCGCCAGGCCAGATTCACATAGTCATAGCACAGGAACTTCAACTGGCCGCCGAACTTCTCCTTCACCTTCTGATACATGGGCAGGATCACAGCCACCTGGGCGCCTTCGGCGGCCAGGGCGGGGGGCAGAGAGCCGGCCACGTCGGCCAGTCCGCCGGTTTTACAGAAGGGCACAGCCTCACTGGTCGCATACAAGATCTTCATAAAATACTCCTTTTCAATCAATATTCCTTTAGTAATCGGTTTCCTGAATACCGGGATAAAGGGGGGACGAACGGTCCCCCCTTTTCAGGCTTTACACGATGCTGCCCTTTGCCAGCACGATGGGGTACGTGGCATGACCCATCAGGGTCCGGCCCTCCAGCACCTCCACATCCTTGTCGGCGATGATGTAGGACAGCTGGGCACCGCGGCGGACGATGTCCTCCTTGAACAGGACGCAGTTGCGGACAACAGCGCCCTCCTCCACCACCGCGCCGGGGAACAGGATGGAGTTTTCCACCACGCCCTCGATGCGGCAGCCGTCCGCCACCAGAGAGTTGACACAGCGGCCGCTGTCACTGATGTAGGTGGAGGATTTGTCCGCGCCCTTGGCCCGGATGGGACGCTCAGGACAGAACAGCTCGGCCCGGATGGCGGGGTCCAGCAGCTGCATGCTGCGGTCGTAATACTCCTGCACGGACCGGATCTGGGCGGCAAAGCCCTTCCAGATGTAGCAGCGGATGTTCAGCGTGTCCTTCTTGGCCCGCAGCACATCCCGGCGCCAGCTGAACTGGTCCTTGGCGTTGCACTCGTCCACCAGCTCCTTCAGCAGGGTGGTGGAGACGATGTACACCTCCAGACCCCGGTAGCCCCGGGGCTTGTTCAGGTTGTAAAGGACCTCGGTGATACGGCCGTCGGCGTCCTTTTCATAATATGTACCGTCAGCGGTGGCAAAACTGTCGTTGCCGCAGACCACGGTGATGTCGGCGCCGGACTTGATGTGGTTTTCATAAACGTCCGCCAGAGGCAGGTTCACCACCAGGTCGCCGTCCATCATGGCCACGTACTCCTGCCGGATGGTGTCCAGATAGCTGCGCACACCGGCCAGCGCCTCCATCTTGCCGCGGAAGGGCATGACGCCCCAGTCCTTTTGATAATTGAAGGGAGGCAGCAGCCGCAGACCGCCCCGCTTGCGGGACAGGTCCCACGCCTTGCCGGTGCCCAGGTGGTCCACCATGCTCTGATAGCGGCCGTGGAGCACCACGCCCACATCCGTGCTGCCGGCGTTCACCAGGTTGGACAAGGCAAAGTCCACCGCCCGGTACCGTCCGCCGAAGGGAATGGACGCCGCGGAGCGGATCTCACTCAGCTCCCGCAGGTCGTTGCGCTTTTCATAAGAAAAGATGATACCATGCAGTCCGTTCATCTGGACACCTCCTCACCGTTGCGGTCCAGCATCACGCCGGGCCGGACCTCTTTCCCCTCCGCCAGAGAGCAGCCGGGAGCCAGGACCGTCAATCCCCAGGAATCAGGCGCCGTCTCCTCCGGCGTGCCGCCCACATGGCAGTTTTCACCGATGGAGCAGCTCTCGCCCAGAATGGCATACTCCACCACGGCGCCGGGCTTGACCACAGTGCCGGGCATCAGGACGGAATAGCTGACCCGGGCACCCTTGCTCACCACCACATTGGGAGCCAGAACGGAGTTTTCCACGGTGCCCTCCAGGATGCTGCCGCGGTTAAAGGCACTGTGGTGCACCTGGGAGTCGCCGCCCAGGAAGGCGGGCGGTGCGTTGACGGAGCGGGCGTAAATGGGCCAGGTCTCGTCCAGCAGGTCCAGGCCGGACGCGGGAGAGAGCATATCCATGTTGGCGTCCCACAGGGATTCCAGGGTGCCCACGTCCTTCCAATAGCCCTCGAAACGGTAGGCGGCCATCCGCTCGCCGTTATTCAGCATGGCGGGGATGACGTTCTTGCCAAAGTCATTTTCGGAGTTGGGGTCCGCCTCGTCCTCCGTCAGGTAGCGGCGCAGGGCCTTCCAGGAGAACACGTAAATGCCCATGGAGGCCAGATTGCTCTTGGGCTCCTTGGGTTTTTCGGCGAACTCGGTGATCATATCGTTGCCGTCCACCGCCATGATGCCGAAGCGGGAGGCCTCGGACCAGGGCACCTCCATAACGGAGATGGTGCAGGCGGCACCGGCCGCCTTGTGGCGCGCCACCATCTTGGAATAGTCCATCTTGTAGATATGGTCGCCGGAGAGGATGACCACGTAATCGGGATCATACAGGTCGATGAAGCCGATGTTCTGATAAATGGCGTTTGCGGTACCCTTATACCAGGTGCCGCCCTTGCTGCCCTGATAGGGCGGCAGGATATGTACGCCGCCGGTGGAGCCATCCAGGTCCCAGGGCTGACCGCTGCCGATATAGCTGTTCAGCTCCAGAGGGCGATACTGGGTCAGAACGCCCACGGTGTCGATGCCGGAATTGATGCAGTTGGACAGGGGGAAATCAATGATACGGTACTTGCCGCCGAAGGGGACGGCCGGCTTCGCCATTTCGCCGGTCAGGACGTACAGTCTGCTGCCCTGGCCGCCGGCCAGCAACATGGCGATACATTCTTTTTTCATTTTTTCTCCAGCTCCTTTGCCTGTTTTTTCTTCCTGGGCTTTGGATATGTGCCTTCGCCCCGCAGAAACACCGCGCCGAAGGCCGGAATACGGATGGCGGCGGAATAGTCCCTTCCATGGGAGGGAACGGCCTCCACCGGCACCGGCCCGGCGTCGCCGAAGCCGGCGCCGCCGTAAGCGGCATCGTCGGTATTGAACACGGGAACGTACTTCCGGTGGGCCGGGACACCCATCCGGTAGTTTTCATAGGTATTGGGGGAGAAGTTCACCGCGCACAGAAGGTCGCGGCCCTTTTTGTCCTTCCGTAGGAACACCACCACGTTGTTGTGGTTGTCATCCGACACCAGCCACTCAAAGCCCGACCAGTCGAAGTCGATCTCCCACAGGGCCGGCTCCTTTTTGTAAAAGGCGTTGATGTCCTTGAAGAACCGGTGGATCTTCTGATTCTCCTCTCGCTCCAGCAGGTACCAGTCCAGCTGCTGGTCGGAGTTCCACTCGTGCCACTGGCCCAGCTCCGCGCCCATGAACAGCAGTTTCTTGCCGGGATGGGCCAGCAGGTACGCGTAAAAGCCCTTCACGCAGCGCAGCTGGTTGGAATAGTCGCCGGGCATCTTCCCCACCACGCTGCCCTTCATGTGGACCACCTCGTCATGGGAGATGGGCAGCACGAAGTTTTCGGAGAAGGCATACATCATGGAGAAGGTGATATCCTTGTGATGGTCCTGGCGGAACCAGGGGTCCATTTTCAGGTAGTGGCACATGTCGTTCATCCAGCCCATGTTCCACTTCAGATTGAAGCCCAGGCCGCCGATCTCCGCCGGACGGCTCACCATGGGCCAGGCGGTGGATTCCTCCGCGATCATCAGCACATTGGGGTTGACGGAGAAGGCCATGGCGTTCAGCTGGCGCAAAAATTCGATGGCCTCCAGATTTTCATGTCCGCCGTATTTATTGGGGGTCCAGGCGCCGCCCTGGCGTCCGTAGTCCAGATACAGCATGGAGGCCACAGCGTCCACCCGCAGGCCGTCCACATGGTACTCCTCCAGCCAGAAGCGCGCGGAGGAGAGCAGAAAGCTCTGCACCTCCGGCCGGCCGTAGTCAAAGACCCGGGTGCCCCAGCCGCCGTGCTCCCACTTGTTGGGGTCGCTGTACTCGTAGCAGCAGGTGCCGTCAAACTCATACAGGCCCTGGATATCCTTGCAGAAGTGGGCGGGCACCCAGTCCAGGATGACGGAGATGCCGTTTTTATGCATATGGTTCACGAACCACATGAAGTCCTTGGGCTGGCCAAAGCGGGAGGTGGGCGCGAAATACCCCGTGCACTGATAGCCCCAGGAATCATCCAGCGGATGCTCCGTCACCGGCAGCAGCTCGATAGCGGTATAGCCCATGTCCTTGACATAGGCGGCCAGCTCCCTGGCCAGGTCCTTGTAATCAATGAAGTCGCCGTTGTCCCGCTTTTTCCAGGAGCCCAGATGTACCTCATAAATATTCAGGGGGGAGGAATAGACCGGATGCTTGCCCTGCCGCTCCCGAAAGGCCTTGTCGCTCCAGCGGAAGCCGGTGATGTCATACAGCTTGCTGGCGGTGGCGGGGCGGGTCTCCGTATGGAATCCGTAAGGGTCAGCCTTCAGGCGGGTCTCCCCGTCGGGGCCGGTGACCGCGTATTTGTAAGCGGTGAACTCCTGCAGGCCGGGGATGAAGCCCTCCCACACCTCGCCCTTGCGGGTCAAGAGGTCGGCCGCTTTATCCCAGCTGTTGAAATCGCCCACCACGGAGACGCTTTTCGCGTGGGGAGCCCAGACCCGGAAGGTCCAGCCTTCTTTTCCCCGTTTCTCCGTTGGGTGGGCGCCAAACCAAAGCCAGCCGTCTGTCAGCTTGCCTGCGTGGTATTGAGCCGCTTGTTCCTTGTTTGTCATGTTGTTTACTCCTCTCACCGGACGCCGTTCCCGGCGCCGGTTCGCGCTTTTCCTTTGTTGCTTTACACAAATGACCTGCCACTATATATCGTGTATATTATACTTCTTTGGTGAAACACCGTCAAGGATGCCTCCGTCGAAAAAGGAGCCTCGTTTTTGGCTTGTTTTACCATTTTATTCTCTGTTTTCACAGTTATTTTTGGATACCTTTGTCAAAAAAGACAGGATCACACGGGGACTTTTCCCGCTTTTTACCTACATTTTGGGAATTTTTTCCGCCTCCTTTTTCCGGGCGGCGGTCCCGGCCGGCGCCCCGCTGTTGATTTTACCCCTTTGCGCTGGTATAATAAGTCGGATTTTGCAAAAGAGTGATTTTTCAGGAGGTCCAGGCCATGGATGCGATCCTTTCCCTGCTCACCGGTGTAACGGTGGACGGCATTGCCCTGTGGGTGGTACTGCTCATCTGCGTGGGTGTGTTTCTGGCGTCCTTTATGGATGCCATCGCCGGAGGCGGCGGCATCATCTCCGTCCCCACCTACCTCATCGCCTTCGGCGATCTGCCCGCCTATTACGCGCTGGGCACCAACAAGCTCTCCTCCGGCATCGGCACCGTATTCTCCACCGCCCGGTTTATTCGGCAGGGCTATGTCCGTTGGAGCCTGTTCGCCCCCGCCATTGCCCTGGCTCTGGGCGGCTCCATGTGCGGCACCTGGCTCCAGCTCCACACGCCGGAACGGGTGCTGAAATACCTGCTGCTGGCGGTGCTGCCGGTGGTGGCGGCAGTGACGCTGCGCAACCGCAGCTGGCCCGACGAGCCTGGCGAGATGGACCCCCGGGCCCAGGCGGCCATCGTCTGGGCTGCCTCCTTCCTGGTGGGCGGCTACGACGGCTATTACGGTCCCGGCACCGGCACGTTCCTCATGATCATCTTCATCCGTCTGGCCAGGCTGGACACCCGCCACGCCGCCGGCGGCGTGAAGGTCATCAACCTCTCCTCCAACCTAGGGAGCCTCTTCACCGCCCTCACCGCCGGATATGTATATGTGGGCGTGGGCCTCATCTCCGCCGCGGCCTCCATCGCGGGCCACTACCTGGGCGCCGGTCTGGCCATCAAAAGCGGCAGCAAGATCGTCCGCCCCACCGTCATCCTGGTTTTGATCCTGCTGACAGTGAAAGTGGGCAGTGAGCTGCTGTTCCCGGAATTCTGGAGTTGAGGTGTGCCTGATGAAAAAATCCATTGGCATTTTGGGCGGCATGGGCCCGCTGGCCACAGCGGACCTGTTCCGCAAGATCGTGACCCTGACCCGCGCTGGCTGTGACGGCGACCACATCCGCGTCTACATCGACAGCAATTCCTCCATTCCCGACCGGACGGCGGCCATTTTGAACGGCGGCCCCGATCCCCTGCCCGCCATGCGGGACTCCCTGCGGAAGCTGGAGCGCTGCGGCGCCGACTGCATCATCATGCCCTGCAACACCGCCCATTACTTTCTGCCCCGGCTCCAGGCGCTGACGGACGTTCCCTTCCTCAGCATGCTGGAAGCCGCCGCCAAGGCCGCCCGGGGCCGCTATCCCGGCGGGACCGCCGCCGTGCTGGCCACCCGGGGCACCCTGTCCTCCGGCCTGTACCAGCGGGCCCTGGAAGCGGAGGAGGTCCCCTGCCTGATCCCCGACGCGGCGGAGCAGGATGCCCTTATGCGGGTCATTTACGACGGTGTGAAGGCCGACGCCGCTCCGGAGGCCTATCGGGCCGACCTGGAGACCGTGGTGGACTCCCTGTCCCGCCGGGGCGCCGATTATTTCATCCTGGGCTGCACGGAGCTGCCGCTGGCCGCGGCGGCACTGGGGCTGTCCGTACCCACGCTGGACCCCACGGAGGAGCTGGCAAAAGCTGCCATCCGCTGGTGCGGCTTCCAGGTCAAAGGCGAATAACGCAAATTTTTCACGCCCGGTTTGGCATTTTGCCTGACCGGGCACCTTTTTGTCTCGTTTTATTTACATTTTTTACAGATTCTGGTCATGCTTCTTTACACGTTCTTGATATTTTGCTATAATGCTTACAATTTGAGGGGAAGCTTCGTGCTTATCGCCGAAGCGCGGCGGGCCCATCCCGCCGCAAACTTATTATTATGAGGTGAGCCTATGAAGAAAAAACTCAGTCTGCCCGTTCAGATCCTGATCGCGCTGATCCTCGGCATCGTGGTCGGCCTGGTGTGCTACACGACCGGCACCGCTGATTTCACCACCAATTATCTCAAGCCCTTCGGCACCATCTTCGTCAACCTGCTGAAATTCATCGTGGTCCCCGTGGTCCTGCTGTCCATGATCGACGGCATCCTCTCCATGAACGACATGAAGAAGGTGGGCGCCGTGGGTTGGAAGACCGTGGCGTTCTTCCTGTGCACCACCGCCATCGCCTGCGTCATCGGCCTGGTGATGGCCAACCTGTTCAACAACGCCGGCCTGTTCCCCACCTTGACCCTGGAGGAAGGTGCCACCTGGGATAAGGCCACCTCCGCCAACTTCATGGACACCCTGGTAGGCATCTTCCCCTCCAACATGTGGGAGGCCTTCACCAAGGCCAATATGCTCCAGGTCATCGTCATCGCCCTGTTCTTCGGCGGCGCCATCATGGCCGCCGGCGAGAAGGGACAACTGTGCCGGGACATCGTCTCCTCTTTCAATGAGGTCATCAACAAGCTTATGACCTTCATCATCAGTCTCAGCCCCATCGGCGTGTTCACCATGATGGCCTGGGTGGTGGCCACCCAGGGCGCCGATATCCTGGGGCATCTGGCGCTGGTGCTGCTGTGCGCCTATATCGCCTATATCCTTCACGCCGTGCTGGTGTACTCCTTCTCCGCCAAGGCTTTCGCCGGCATCAACCCTGTGACGTTCTTCAAGGGCGCCTTCGCCGCCATGATGTTCGCCTTCACCTCCACCTCCTCCGCCGCCACCCTGCCCGTCTCCAAGGAGTGCGCCCATGAGCTGGGCGCCGACGACGATGTGGCCGCTTTCGTGCTGCCCCTGGGCTCCACCATCAACATGGACGGCACCGCCATCTACCAGTGCGTGGCCACCGTGTTCCTGGCCACCTGTGCCGGTATGCACCTGACCATCGGTCAGATGGTCACCGTTGTGGTCACCGCCACCCTGGCTTCCATCGGCACCGCGGGTGTCTCCGGCGCCGGCATGATCATGCTGGCCATGGTACTGACCGCCATGGGCATCGATGTGAACCTCATCATGATCATCTACGGCGTGGACCGCCTGTTTGACATGGGCCGTACCTGCCTGAACGTCACCGGCGACATCGCCTGCTCCCTGTGCGTCACCAAGTGGGAGAGCAAGAAAAAGTAACTTCAAATTTTTCAAAAAAGCGCCGGCTGCCAGCCGGCGCTTTTCTGTTGTGCGCCGTTTTCTCCCCGATTTTTCCAGCATAACAGATTTCTGGGGGTAAATACTACCTTTAGTTTCCGCTCGCCCGGGCGCCGCAGCCGGGCTGAAACGTATTGCAAAAACAGCAGGAAAGGTTTGAATGTATAATGAAGGCAACTGGAATCGTCAGAAGGATCGATGATCTGGGCCGCGTGGTCATTCCCAAGGAGATCCGCCGCACCATGCGCATCCGGGAGGGAGACCCGCTGGAGATCTACACCAGCCGGGACGGAGAGGTCATCTTCAAAAAATACTCTTTGTTGGGAGGACTGGAGGACTTTTCGACGGACCTGTGTGAGACCATGAGCCGCTCCACCGGCGCCATCTGCGCCGTCACGGACCGAGACACTGTCATCGCCGTGGCCGGCGGGGCCCGCCGGGAACTGATGGGCAAGCGCATCTCCCCGGAGCTGGAGCGGATCATGGAGGCCCGGAAGATCTACCAATCTGTCGGAGAGAGTCCCGCCGTTCCTGTGTCGGAGGACTCCGACAAGCTTCGGGCCTGCGTGGCCGCGCCCATCCTGGCGGAGGGCGACCTTTTGGGGCTGGTACTGTTCGTGGGCGACGGGGACACCGTCACCGGCGAAACGGAATTCAAGCTGGCCCAGACCATCGCCGCCTTTTTGGGGCGGCACATGGAAAGCTGAGAAACGCACGGACGCCCAGGCGTCCGTGTTTTTCCGTATAGGGACAACCCCGCCGCCGTATGCTTTAGGGATCTGAAAAAGGAGGCGGTCTTATGCTGGCATCCTGCTCCCTCTCCATGGCCCGGGCCGTCCGCGCCGTGACGCTGCCGGCCCTGCTGGGCACCGGCGTATTTTTGACCCTGCGCATGGGGTTTCTCCCCTGGCGGAACCTGTTCCCCGCCTTGAAGCTCCTCACCCGACGGGAAGCCCGCTCCGCCGGCGGCGGCCGGGTCTCCCCTCTCTCCACCCTCATGACCGCCCTGGCGGCCACCATCGGCACCGGCAACATCGTGGGCGTAGCCACCGCCATCACCGCCGGCGGTCCCGGCGCCCTGGTGTGGATGGAGATTGCGGCCCTGTTCGGCCTTTCCGCCAAATTTGCCGAATGCGCCCTGGCGGTCAAGTTCCGCCGCCCCGGCGAGGTCTCCGGCGGTCCCATGTACACCATGGCCCGGGGCATCCGCCCCCGGCTCCTGGGGCGGGGCCTGGCCGCCGCTTTCGCGTTTTTCGCGGTGCTGGCCTCCTTGGGCATCGGCGATGTGACCCAGTCCAACTCCATCGCCGCCGCCCTTCGCCAGGCATGCGCCCTGCCGCCGGCACTGGTGGGCTTTGTGACGGCGGCGCTGACCCTCGTCATCATTCAGGGCGGCATCCGCCGCATCGCCGGGACGGCGTCCGTGCTGGTGCCGGTCATGGCGGGCGGCTATCTGCTGGCAGGGCTGGCCGTCATCGCGTTCCACTGGCAGAGCGTCCCCGCCGCCCTGGGGGAAATGTTCTCCCAGGCCCTCTCTCCCGCCGCCGTGGCCGGAGGCGCCGCCGGCACCGCTTTGCGCTGGGGCGTGGCACGGGGCATCTTCTCCAACGAGGCGGGCATGGGCTCCGCCGCCATCACCGCCGCCTCCGCCGGCGGCTCCCCCGCCCTTCAGGGCTGCATCCACATGACCGGCGTCTTTTTTGACACCATTGTGGTCTGCACCGTCACGGGCCTTGCCATCTGCTGCTCCGGCGCTTTGAGCGCTGTGGACAGCGCCACGGGCCTTCCGGCGGAGGGCGCCGCCCTGACCATTCTGGCCTTTGAAACGGTACTGGGCAGCGCCGGGCGGATATTTCTGGCGGCTGCCATCGTGCTGTTTGCCTTTTCCTCCATGCTGGGCTGGGCCTACCAGGGGGAGATCGCCCTGGTCTATCTGGCGGGACGCCGGGCCGTGCCCCTGTACCGCTGCCTGTTTGCCGCCGTGGCCTGGGCCGGGGCCTTTTTGGATGTGGAGGCCGCTTTCGGCCTCTCGGACCTGCTCAACTGCCTCATGGCCCTGCCGAACCTGGTCTGTCTGGTGCTGCTCTCCAGTGCCGCTGCCCGGGAAATGCAGGCGTTCCAACCGGAATTTCACCGGAAATGATGGAGAAAGCCTGTAAATTTTCTGTGACGGAGTTGCATTTTCTTATTTTAATGGTAAGATAAAGGCGTTGAAAATTTTTTTGCAAAGGACTTGATTCTATGACGAAAATTGACATCGTCTCCGGCTTCCTGGGCGCCGGCAAGACCACGCTCATCAAAAAGCTGTTGGCGGAGGCCTTTCAGGGCGAAAAGCTGGTGCTCATTGAAAACGAATTCGGCGAGATCAGCATCGACGGCGGCTTTTTGAAGGACTCCGGCGTCCAGATCTCCGAGATGTCCTCCGGCTGCATCTGCTGCTCCCTGGTGGGCGACTTCGGCAAGGCCCTGAAGGACGTGCAGGCCCAGTTCCACCCTGACCGCATCCTCATTGAGCCCTCCGGCGTGGGCAAGCTCAGCGACGTGATCGTGGCTGTGCAGAACACCGTGGCGGACATCCCCGATATGAAGCTCAACAGCTTTGTCACCGTGGCGGATGCCACCAAGGTAAAGGTCTACATGAAGAACTTCGGCGAGTTCTACAACAACCAGATCGAATCCGCCGGCGCCATCATCCTGTCCCGGACCCAGAAGCTGAGCCAGGAAAAGCTGGAGGCCGCCGCGGCCATGCTGTGGGAGAAGAACCCCGACGCCGCCATCCTCACCACTCCCTGGGACCAGCTGGCCGGCGCCGTCATCCTCTCCGCCATGGAGAAGGTGTCCCTGGCCGACGAGCTGCTGGCCAAAATGCGGGCGGAGCATGAAGCCGAGGAGGCGGAGCACGCCCATCACCACCACGACCATGATGCCCATGATGCACACGACCACGAGCACCATCATCACGACCATGACGAGGAGGAACATCACCACCATCATGACCACGATGACGATGAGGACGAGCATGCGCATCATCACCATCACGACGGCGAGGAGCACCATCACCATGACCACGAGTGCGACGATCCCAACTGCTCCTGCCACCATCATCACCATCACGCCGACGAGGTGTTCACCTCCTGGGGCAAAGAGACACCCAAGGCCTTCTCCCAGGCGGAGATCCAGCACATCCTCACAGCGCTGGACACCGGCGACTACGGCAAGATCCTCCGGGCCAAGGGCATCGTCAGCGGCGGCGACGGCGCCTGGGTGGAATTCGACTATGTGCCCGAGGAGCATGACATCCGTTCCGGCAAGCCCGACTATACCGGCCGCCTGTGCGTCATCGGCTCGGAGCTGAAGGAAGACAAGCTGGCGGAGCTCTTCGGCCTGTAAGTCTGGAAAGGAATTTTACTTCACATGGATATTCCTGTTTATCTCGTCTCCGGCTTTTTGGACGGCGGCAAGACCAACTTCATCAACGGAATCCTGGAGGACGGCTTCGCCCGCCAGGACCGGACACTGCTCATCTGCTGCGAGGAGGGCGAGGAAGAATACAATCCCCGGGCCCTGGACAATGTGACGGTGGTCACTGTGGACGAGGAGTCCGACCTGAAATGCTCCTGGCTGAAGGAGCTGGAAAAGAAGTACCGGCCCAAGCAGGTGCTCATCGAATACAACGGCATGTGGCAAATGGAACGCCTTTACAGGGAAGTGCTGCCGGCCAACTGGGTGCTGTATCAGATCATGACCTTTGTGGAGGCCTCCACTTTTGAAATGTACGCCAAGAACATGGGCCAGCTGATGATGGAGAAGATCACCAACGCCGACATGCTGGTGTTCAACCGCTGCACACCGGAGCTGCGGGATTCCCTGCGGAAGCGGAATCTGCGGATGGTGAACCGCCGGGCGGACATCTATCTGGAGATGGAGGACGGTACCAGCGAAGACTATCTCACCGGCGACGAGTGTCCCTTCGACATGAGCCAGGAGGTCATCGACATCCCCGATGACGATTTCGGCGTCTGGTATGTGGATGTCATGGACCACCCGGAGCGCTACGACGGGCACCTGGTCCACATGAAGCTCATCATGTGCCATTCCAAGAAGTACCCCGGCATCCACTGCCCCGGCCGCTTCGCCATGGTGTGCTGTGAAAACGACGTGCAGTTCCTGGGCATCATCGCCAAGGGCCAGCAGCTGGACCAGTATGAGAACCGGGACTGGATCGAGGTCACGGCCCGCATGGCCGTGGAAAAGCACAAGGCCTACAAGGGCAAGGGACCGGTCATGGACATCCTCTCCATCGCCCCCTGCGAAAAGCCCGCCCAGGAGGTCGTCACCTTCTGACGAAATTAAATACTTTTTGTTGAATCAAAGAAAAAGTCTCCCTTCTGTTATCAAAGAAGGGAGACTTTTTGCGCCGGGTCCGCTTGTCAGAGAGCGGTTCTTCCCAGGTCCTGGCTGTCAAGCCGGGTGTTGTCTAATTGCTTTCCATTTCTTTTTCGATCAAGTGAGCCGCAATTTCAAAGGCCCTTACACGTCTTTTGGCCAATGTGATCTGTGACCGGTATTTTTCCGGATGTTCCTTTGCCTCAAACGTTTTGATCGTTTCCCGCAATTTATGCAGAGTCGATTCGATCTGCCGCTTTGCTTCGCTCAGATCCTCTTTTGTGTATTCCATGTTCGTCTCCTCAAAATTCTGGTCCATCAGGTCCATCAAAAAGTTTTGTATAAAAAGCGAGGTACAGAAAACCGGCGCCTGTCCGATAAGCCGGAAATCACTGCTTTTCCCGATCGCTCTCTTTTTCGTTTATAATCGTATTTTTAATGTTCCGCTCCAAGCCAATGCTGTATAGAACGGAAATCGTTAATAGAATGCAAAAAATGATCGCAACACTAACAGGTGTTATAATATCAAAAACAAATCGGACAAAAAGCGCGACGCTGAAGAAAACGGCTAAAAGAATAACAGGAAGATTTGCCTTGATGAGGGCATATTTGCCATAGAGCTTAACGGCGGTTTCATGATAATGCTGGTGAATGGCATTGGTATTTTCACTAGCCGTTTTTGATAAGCCGATATACAAATATCTGCTTGAAATAGCAATGGTAATTGCCCATTGCCACCATTCGACCGCTATCACACCTAATGCAAAAAAGAGTAACGCCCCCGCACAGAAAACCCCAAATGTGAACGCTGACTTATTATATATCTTCAAATTCTTCACCTCCGCAAATCCCGATTTGCCAAGATCATTGTATCATATGCTTGGGATGACTTCAAGGAAGGCCCGTGGTCAGGCTGACCTTTCATAATATCAATATCGTGTTGAATTGCCTGGCTGGTGAAATTTCCGAAGCTTTTTCTTGGCAGCGCTTTACGTAAAAGGGGCCAACTTTCCCCGCCCTTGCTTTTTTCCCTGAAATCCATATAATAATATTGTTATGGAAATAAAAGAAAGGACCTGTCGCCCTTGAAACATTCTGATCATTTTCCCCGGCTCCGCCTGCCCCTGTGGGCCACGCTGCTGGCCGCGGTACTGCTGGCGGGCTGCATCACGCTGCTGGCCCTGTGGTGCCAGCCCAACGCCCTGCGGACCGTTGTGGCCAATTTCCGCCGCCAGCCGTTGCTGATTATCCTCAACGCCATGCCTATCGGCCTTTTGCTGCTGGCCGTCACCTGCCTGCTGCGCAACGTCTTTTTTGCCGGCGCTCTGGTAAACTTCGCCGTATGCACATTGTCCATCGCCAACCGCATCAAGCTAGAGGTCCGGGATGAGCCGGTGTTTCCCCGGGACTTCGCCCTTTTGAAAGAGGTTGGCAGCGCCATGGGCACCTACGACATCCGCTTTCCAGTGAATGTCATCGCCGTGGTGGTGGCTGCCACGGCAGTGCTGGTCGTGCTGGGCGTCTTCGTCCGCTGCCGCCCCTTCCCCATCGCCCGGCTCCGGGGCTGGGCAGGCAGTCTTCTGGGTTCCGCCGCCAGCTTCGGCATGCTGACCGCCCTCATTCTGACGGTATACGCCTCCAACAGCCTGTACGACTCCTTCCAGGTCTCCAACGCCTACTATATCCCCTCCGTGTTCAACGAGCTGGGCTTCCCCTATTGCTTCTGCCACCAGTTCACCACCTATCCCGTGGACCGTCCGGAGGGCTTCAGCAAGTCCCAGGCCATGGCCTGGGACACCGCCGCCGTGGAGGAAGCCCAGGGCAAGGACGTTCATCTCATCATGGTCATGAACGAGGCCTTTTCCGACCTGACGGACGATCCGGTGTTCACTTACGCGGAAGACCCTCTGCCCAACCTCCACGCCCTGCGCCAGGATGACCACGCCATCAGCGGCCATGTGGTGGTACCCGGCTTTGCCGGCGGCACCGCCAATACGGAATTCGACGTGCTGACAGGCATGCAGACCAACGCCCTCTCCGCCACCACCACTTCCTCCTTCCGGGTGGTGAACCGGAATCTGGACAGTGTGCTGCGGCTGTTCCGGGAGGACGGCTACCACACCTCCTTCTTCCATCCCGGCGACGACTGGTTTTACAACCGGGAGAATGTGTACCGCTGGCTAGGCGCGGAGGAGACGGTGTTCGCCGACCAGATGGAAGGCCTGGAGTACAAGGGCCGCTGGGTGACAGATGACTATATGGCATCCTTCATCGAGGAAAAATTCGAGGAGGCCGTGTCCCAGGGGCAGCTTCTGTGCAATTACACCACCACCATTCAAAACCACATGTCCTACACCCTGGACAAATATGGGGAGGGCTATGTGTACCCGGCGGTGGAAACCACCGCCGACCTTTCCGACACGGTGGAGACCATGCTGGAGGTCTATGTGGAGGGCGCCCGGGACGCGGACGCCATGCTGGGCCGTCTGGTGGAGTACTTCTCCGCCACAGAGGAGCCGGTGGTGCTGGCCTTTTGGGGCGATCATCTGCCTTATCTGGGGGACAACCAGCTGGGCTACCGGGAGCTGGGCTCCCAGGTGGCCGTGCAGGAGAAGGACCGGGAAAACCCTCTTTGTTCCTACGAGACCCCCTATGTCATCTGGGCCAACGGCGCCGCGGCGGAGCTTTTGGACTGGGAAGCCGCCGTGGAAGCCCTGGACCTGCCGGCGGACGGCCGCCTTTCCGCCAGCTTTCTGGGCGCCGCCCTGGTGGAGCTGACCGGACGGGTGGACGAGAGCGCCTGGTTCCGCTTTTTGAACGACCTCCGGCGGGTGGTTCCGGTGGTGCAGAAAAAGACGTATGTGACCATGGACGGCACCTGTATCCCCGACCGGGAGCTGGACCAGTGGGCCCCGGCGGAGGGCGCCAGTGGCCGTGACATCCGTCAGCTCGTCCAGAAGTGGCGCCAGTGGAGCTTTTACAATCTGCGGTATAAGGAGATCAGCGGATGAGTGCCCAGAGCCGAAGGCTTGCCCTGTGCGGCATGCTGTGCGGTCTGGCGGTGGTGGTTTTGCTGCTGGGCGGGCTTTTCTCCCTGGCCGTCTACTGCGCGCCGCTGCTGGCCATGGCGGTGCTGCTGCCCGTGCTGGAGGAATACGGCCCCGGGACCGCCGGAGCGGCCTACGGCGCGGTGTCCCTTCTGGCACTCCTGCTGATGCCGGACCGGGAGACGGCGCTGGTGTATATCTGCTTCGGGTGGTATCCCATCCTGCGGCCCCGGCTCGCCCGCATCCCCTCCCGGTTTTTGCGGCTGGCCACCAAGCTGGCGGTCTGCAACGGGGTGATCGCGGTACTGTACGGCCTGCTGCTGCGGCTGCTGGGACTGACGGCGGACCTGGCTGAGGCCTCCCGGCTGCTGAACGGCGCTCTGTTGGTGATGGGAAACCTGGTATTTCTCCTGCTGGACCTGGCGCTGGCCCGGTTGACGAATCTGTGGCGGCGGAAGCTTCGGAAGCGGTTCATCTCATAAATTGAACTTTGCAAAAGGGTCAGTAACGCAGGGATGGAGGGATCAAAATGGATCGTATCGTCCTATTTTCCGCTCACCTCTATCGTATCCGGCCCATATGGATATTCGCACCAATGGCACTGTATTTACTTTGTTTCCTACTTTCCTTTCCTTTAAAATCTCGCCTTGATTTCATCAGGTCCAAAAAAACGCTGAAATTTTTTGCTCTTGTGCAAGTACTTGCCCTATCTGGACACATATACGCATTTGCAACAGAGTTACTTCCGTATTATTTTCACCACTACGATGTAGTTGAAGGAAAGGTTGAAGATTTTGCAGGACCGACCAATCCGTATAATCGGGCCGAATCATTCAGCGTGAATGGCGTCGCATTTCAATACAATCACAATGCGCTCACATTCGGCTATCACGACACCACACTGGATGATGGGGTGATCCATGCGGACATGAAGAATATCCGTGTGACGTATGTTCATAATCCTTTCAATGATGAAAATATCATCCTGCGGCTGGAATCGATACCACCCGCCCCTGAGAAATAAAGGGCGCCTGTTTGCTTTGCAAACAGGCGCCTTTTTACGAATTTCCTCCATGAAAATGCCGCCACACCGCCTCTGCCGTGCTTCGGGGCACCACGGCGGACAGGGTGTCCACATCCGCCTCTTTGATGGCCTTCATGGTGCCGAACGCCTTTCGCAGCGCCGCCTGCCGCTTGGGACCGAGACCGGGGATGCCGTCCAGGGCAGACCGCATGGTGCTTTTCGTATGGCTCTCATGGTGATAGGTGATGGCGAAGCGGTGGGTCTCCTCCTGGATCTGACCGATGAGGGAGAACACCGCCTGATTCGTCACGATGCCGAGCTCCCGCCCCTCCGGCGTCACCAGGGCCCGGGTCCGGTGGCGGTCATCCTTCACCATGCCGAAGATGGGCACGTTCACGCCGAATCGTTCCGCCACCTCCTGGGCGGCCCGGGCATGGGTCTCGCCGCCGTCGATGAGGAACACATCCGGCAGGGGCAGGAATTTTTCGTCTCCCTCCGCCGCACGCTGGAGCCGCCGGGTCAGCACCTCCTGCATGGAGGCATAGTCATCCGGATGCCCCTCCAGAGACTGAATGCGGAAGCGGCGATAGGCGGATTTCAGCGGCCGGGTGCCGCTGTACACCACCATGGAGGCCACGATGTCACTTTTACCGGTATTGGAGATATCAAAGGACTCCATGCGGGCGGGAGGCTGAGGCAGCCCCAGGAGCTTGCCCAGCATCGTCAAGGTATGGGCCGTCCGCTCTTCGGCGGTGGTGGCCCGCTCCGCCTCCTCGGCGGCGTTCCGCTGGGCCATGGCCCGCAGCTCCGCCTTTTCTCCCCGCTGGGGCACATGGACCCAAACCTTGTGGCCCGCCCGCTTGGTCAAAACCGCGGACAGGCTCTCGCAGTCCTCCTCCGCCCCCTGAGGCAGCAGGATCTCATGGGGCAAAATGGCCCGGGGCAGGTAATACTGGGCGGTGATGGCGGAGAGCATCTCCTCCTCGCTCTCGTCGATGGGCGCGGCGAACAGCTCCGTCTCCCGGCCGGCCAGGTTCCCCTCCTCCATGTGCAAAATGGCGTAGCAGCACTTGCCGGCTCCCCGGTAAAGGCCCCAGATATCCGTGTCGGCGCACAGGCCCGCAATGACCGTCTGCTTTTTCCCCAGGGCGGCGATGGCGTTGACGCGGTCCCGGATAGCCGCCGCCTGCTCAAACCGCAGGGCCTCCGCCTCCGCCTCCATTTCGGCGGTCATCTCCCGCAGAAGCTGCCTGGACTTGCCCTCCAGCAGCTGGCAGGCCTGCCGGATCCGGCGGTCATATTCCTCCGCTGTCATCTCCGGGCGGCAGAAGCCGTCGCACCGGCCCATATGGAAATTCAGGCAGGGCCGCTCCGCGCCGATGTCCCGGGGAAATTTCCGGCCGCAGGTGGGCAGCCGCAAGGCCGTGCACACGGCGTCCAGCGCCTGGCGGGTCTCAAACCGGCCGCCGAAGGGGCCAAAGTACTTCGCCCCGTCGTTGGCGCACTTATTCACCATGGAAAAGCGGGGATACGGGCCCCGGGAGAGCCGGACAAAGGGGTAGCCCTTGTCATCCTTCAGCAGGATGTTGTAACGGGGCATATGCCGCTTGATCAGGGAGTTTTCCAATACCAGGGCCTCGAACTCGCTGGTGACGAAAATGGTGTCGAATTTATCCACCTGAGACACCATCTGCCGGGTCTTGGCCGTATGGCCGGCGCTGTCCTGAAAGTACTGGCTTACCCGGTTCTTCAGTTTTTTCGCCTTGCCCACATAAATGACCTTGCCCGTCTTGTCCATCATGAGATAGACGCCGGGGGCCAGAGGCAGGTCGTTTGCTTTTTCCCGCAGTTCGTCCTTTGTCACCGGGCATCTCTCCTTTCCTGATCGCACCGCAAGCAAGTCAATAAGGCCCCGCGCATCCGCGCGGGGCCTCTGGGGTTCTGTATCCTAGGGGAATTATTCGCCAAAGTTGTCGTTGACCAGCTCCACCAGGGCGCCAACGGCTTCCTTCTCGTCTGCGCCGTCAGCGATCAGGGTGATGGTGGTGCCCTTCACAATGCCCAGGGACAGCACACCCAGCAGGCTCTTGGCGTTGACACGGCGGTCCTCCTTCTCGACCCAGATGCCGCTCTTGAATTCGTTGGCCTTCTGGATGAAGAAAGTGGCAGGTCTGGCGTGCAGGCCCACTTCGTTATTAACGGTGATCTCCTGTGTATACATGATACAGCTCTCCTTTTCTATACCAAGTCAGATTGAACAGCTTCGCATAGCAAGTCAATTTACTATTCTTATCATAACCGCTTTTCCCTGCGCCGTCAACGGCGTTTTTCACAAACATTTTGAAAAAACATCTTTCGGCAAAATTTCTTTTTGGTGGTTTATACCACTTTTGACCTATATCTGCGATTTTATTCCCTTTTGCGGCCAAATATGTGAAAAAGCGCCGCCGGTCGCAGCCGGCGGCGCTTTTCGTCTCAATAATTGGTGGCCTTCACCTGGAAGTAGGCCTGGGGATGCGCGCACACGGGGCACACAGCGGGGGCGCTCTCCGCCACCTCCACGTGGCCGCAGTTGCGGCAGAACCACATGACCTTTTCGCCCTTCTTGAAGACCTCGCCCTTCTTCAGGTTATCCAGCAGCTTCAGATAGCGCTCTTCGTGGGTCTTTTCGATCTTGGCCACGCCCTCGAACTGGGCGGCCAGGGCCAGGAAGCCCTCCTCCTCGGCGGTGCGAGCCATCTCGGCGTATATGGAGGTCCACTCCTCGTTCTCGCCGGCAGCGGCAGCCACCAGGTTTTCCTCCGTGGAGCCAATACCGCCAAGGGCCTTGAACCACAGCTTGGCGTGCTCCTTCTCATTCAGCGCGGTCTCCTGGAAAATGGCCGCGATCTGCTCGTAGCCCTCCTTTTTAGCCTTGCTGGCAAAATAATCGTACTTGTTGCGGGCCTGGGATTCACCGGCAAACGCCCTCCACAGGTTGGCCTCCGTCTTGCTTCCCTTCAGTTCCATAAAATTTTCCCCTTTCTGTCAACTTTATAAATTTGTGCCGGCGCCTGCCCCGCATTGCGGGCAAAGCCCCGTAAAACAAAGACTATGTCCCATGACCGTGCAGCCCTGCTCCGCCGCCTGGGCATCCAGCGCCGGGTCGTAGGGCAGGTCCAGGTCCAGCACCGCGCCGCAGCCGGTGCACCGGAAATGCGTGTGGGGGATGACGACCGCGTCGAACCGGGCTGCCGGGCCGGACAGCTCCATCAGCCTGCCCTCCGCCGCCATCTGCCGCAGATTGCGGTACACCGTGCCCAGGCTGAGGCGGGGCATTTCTGGCTTCAGCTGCTGATACACCATTTCAGCGGAGGGATGGGCATGGCTGTTCAGTACAGCGGCGTAGATCCTCTCCCGCTGGTGGGAAAACCGCCGGTCCTGCATAATCGTCACTCCTTATCAGTAATAATTATTAATATTGTTATAGCAAACATTCCCAAAAAAGTCAAGGCTTTTTCAAAAATTTCCTTTAATAGTTATGTGATTTTTGCTCACAATAGACTTCGGGTATCGCACACCTATCGTCCCCGCAAAAGGAGGATCACAACTGTGAAGAAGAATTTTGCGCTCCTGCTGACCGTCCTGCTGCTGACGCTTTCTCTGACGGCCTGCGGCGGCGGAAACAAAACCAACAACGGGACCACCAATGGGACCACGAACGGCACAACCAACGGCACAACGGAAAATGGCACCAATGGAGCCAACAACGGCACGAACAACGGAACCGGGACCACCAATGATGGCCACAACGGCGACCTGTCTCAGGACATCCAAAACGGCGTAAACGATGTGGAAAACGGTGTGAACGACGTTATTGACGATGTGCTGCCGGACAACAATGCCAACAACAACACCAGCAACACCAACGGCGATACTGCCGCCCGGCAGCGGAATGCCGGCGGCGTCAGCTACGGCCAACTGCTTTAACGGGCCGCAGCGCCGCGAAAACAGCCCGAAGGCGATGCCTTCGGGCTGTTTTCGCTTGCTTTTTTCCATCTGCCTGTTACAATAATTCTATATTCGTCATCAAGGAGGCGCCGTCATGAACATGGTCCCGCGGCTGCTGGCACCGGAGGAAGTCCCATTTTTGCAGGACTGTCTTTGCGAGCTGGCGGATTATCACAATCAAGTTTCCCTGCACCACCGGGGCGCCTATCCCGGCCGTCCGCCGGCCCAGGTGCTGGAAGAATTCTCCGCCGCCGTGGCCGCCGGCACTTCGCAGATCGCCGTTTTGGAAAAAGACCGCTGCCCCATCGGCTTTGTCAAGGCCGACCTGCACCGGGAGGCAGGAAAGCTGGACTATCTTTTCATACAGCAATCCTTCCGCGGTCAGGGGCTGGGAAAAGTCCTGATGGATTGGGCCATGGGCGCTTTCCGCGCCGCCGGTGTCCGCAGGGTCGAAGTAAAAGTCGTGGCGGGAAATCCCGCCATTCACCTCTATGAAAAATATGGTTTTCAGCTGAACGCCCAGATCCTGTGGCGGACAGAAACGCCCTGAGATATCAAAAAGCCGCCCTTCGGGCGGCTTTTTTCAATGCTCCAGAATATAGGTCTCCAGCTGCTCCACGGTGTCCGCCAGCAGTTCCGCCCCGGCATCCACCAGTACCTGCCGGTCCCGGAAGCCCCAAGTGACGCCGCAGGCGGCAAGTCCTGCGTTGTGGGCGGTGTCCATGTCCGTGTCGCTGTCTCCCACGAACAGGGTATCGGGCGCGGCGGCGCCCAATGTCTCCAGCACCTGTCGCACGCCGGTGGGGTCCGGCTTCACCGGCACCCCCGGCAGCTTGCCCCGCACCAGGTCAAAGATGTCCGGAAAATAGTGGCGGATGATGGTCTGGCTGAACTCGTCGGCCTTGTTGGAATACACGGCCAGATGCACACCGGCGGCCTTCAGACGCGCCAGCATAGCCGGGATGCCCGGATAAGGGGCGGTCTTGTCCATATTGTGGGCGCCGTAATAGTCGGAGAACTGGACCACTGTGTTGGCCACCATCAGGGGACTGCGGCAGTCCTCCGGGGAAAATTGCCGCACCAGGTTGGGAATGCCGTGGCCCACCATCTGCTGGAACTCCGCCACGGAATACTCCGGCCAGCCATTTTCCCGGCAGACGTGGTTCCCCGCCGCTGCCAAATCCTCAATGGTATTCAAAAGCGTTCCGTCCAAATCAAAAATGACTGTCCGATACATATCAGACCACCTCGCACTGTTTCTTGAAAGTCTTTTTATTGTACCAAGTCTCCGCCGCCATCTCAAGAGGCAGAAACACGAAAGCCACGGCCAAAGCCGCGGCTTTTTCGTGGATCTGTGCTGTTACAGGGCGCATTCCACCGGTCCCCCCAGCGTCAGCAGCGTGCTCTTCGCAAAGCCAGCCGCCTTTGCCAGGGCGGCGGACTGGCCGTAGCCGTACACCACGGTGTCCGCGCTGTGGGCATCGGAAGTGAGGATGATCCTGCCGCCCATGCGGCGCCACTCCTCCAGCAGGAACAGTGCCGGATAGGGTTCGGTCCGGTAGCCCCGGGACACGCCGCCGGTGTTGATCTCCAGCAGCGTGGCGGCTGGGTCCACGGCGTGGAGGGCCGCCAGGGCAGCGGCTTTGTACCGGGGCGCGGCCTCGTCGAAAAAGCGGTTTCCGGCGTTCAGCTTGGTAATGAGATCCAGGTGGCCCAGAATGGGCGGCTTTTTCGCCGCTACCCGGCACACCTCCCGAAAATATCCCTCCGCCACCGCCAGGGCGTCGCCGCCGAACAGCTCGTCCCGGCAGGCGATAAACTGCTTCTCTCCCCAGTCGGCGGCGTAAAAGCGGCCGTTTCCGCCCTTTTGATAGTGGACACTGCCAATCCAGTAGTCAAAGCCCACCGGCTCAACATCGGACTGGCTGTCCCATTCCAGGCCCAGCAGCACCTCCATACGGCCGGCGTATTCCGCCCGCAGATTCAGCACCACCCGGCGGTAGGCGGTCATGTCCCTTGGCAGGACAGCCCCCTCGTCGGCGGGGATAGGCGTGTGAGCGTGACAGGAGACGCCGTAATACCGCACTCCCGCCGCATATGCGGCGGCGGCCATCTCCGCCAGGGTGTTCTTTCCGTCACAGAAACCGGTGTGGGTGTGGACGGAACAGGCGGCGGGCGTCAGGCTCATTGCATCCGCTCCTGCTTCACCTTGTGGTCCACCACATGGCGCTTTTCCAGTTCCCGGGTGATATCCTCCACGGTGATGCCCATTTGGACCATCAGCACCATGACATGGTACGCCAGGTCCGCGATCTCGTAAATGGTCTCCTCCTTGTCCTCCTTGCGGCCGCCGATGATGACCTCTGTGCACTCCTCGCCCACCTTTTTCAAAATCTTGTCCAGGCCCTTTTCAAAAAGATAGGTGGTGTAGCTGCCCTCCTTGGGACTGGTCTTACGGCCCTGGATGAGGCGGTACAGCCCCTCGTAGCTGAACTGCTTCAGTTCGTCGGAGAGGTAGAGCTCATGGAAAAAGCAGCTCTCCGCGCCGGTGTGGCAGGCGGGGCCGTCCTTCACCACCTCCACCACCAGGGCGTCGCCGTCGCAGTCGGCGGTGATGGACACCACATGCTGCACATTGCCGGAGGTCTCTCCCTTGCGCCACAGCTCCTGGCGGCTGCGGCTCCAGAAGCAGGTGCGCCGCTCGTCGATGGTGATGGCCAAACTCTCCGCGTTCATGTAGGCCAGGGTCAGGACCTCCTTGGTATAGTGGTCCTGGACAATGGCGGGGATGAGGCCCCGCTCGTCAAATTTCAGTTCCATTGGTTGCTTTACTCCCCTCTTACAAGCGCGTTTCCACGCCCTGGGCGCGGAGGTATCGCTTTAGATCCTTGATGTCCACTTGCTTCGTGTGGAAAATGGAGGCCGCCAGACCCGCGTCGATGCCGGGATGGGTGAACAACCTGGCAAAATGCTCCATGCTTCCGGCGCCGCCGCTGGCAACGATGGGCACGCTGACACGCTGCGCCAGAGCGTCCAGCATCTCCAGGTCAAAGCCGTTTTTCACGCCGTCGGTATCGATGGAGTTCAGCACGATCTCCCCCGCGCCGTCGCCCACGCCCCGGACGGCCCACTCCATGGCATCGATGCCGGTATCTTCCCGGCCGCCCTTGGCGAACAGACGGAACTGCCCATCCACCCGCTTCACGTCCATGCTGAGGACCACGCACTGGTCGCCGTACTTCCTGGCCGCCGCGCCGATGATGGACGGGTCCGCGATGGCGCCGGAGTTGACGGATACCTTGTCGGCACCGCATTTGAGCACCCGATCAAAGTCGTCCAGGGTGCGGATGCCGCCGCCTACTGTCAGGGGGATGAAGATCTCACTGGCCACCCGGCGCAGGATGTCCGTGAACAGGCCGCGGCCCTCCACAGAGGCGGTGATGTCGTAAAACACCAGCTCGTCGGCGCCGGAATCGTTATAAAAGCGGGCCATTTCCACCGGGTCCGCCATGTCCCGCAGCCCTTCGAAATTGGTGCCCTTGACCACCCGCCCGTCCTTCACGTCCAGGCAGGGAATGATGCGCTTGGCTAACATGCGCCCACCTCCTCGATGACCGTTTTCAGCTCCAGCCGCCCGGTGTACAGCGCTTTGCCCAAAATAGCGGCCCGGGTGCCCATGGCCTCCAGCTGACGCAGCTCCTCCAGGGAGCTGACGCCGCCGGAGGCGGTGACGGCCAGGCCCTCGATCTTGGAAAGCTCCCGGTAAACCTCCAGATTCGTGCCCTGCTCGGCGCCGTCCCGGCTGATGTCCGTATAGATGACGGTGCCCACGCCGGCGTCATGCAGGCGGCGGCAGAAGTCCACGCCCTTTTCGGCGGACAGCTCCTTCCAGCCGTTGACGGCCACATACCCGTCCCGGGCGTCCACACCCACGGCGATCTGATCGCCGTAGGTCCGGGCCATGCGGGCAGTGAAGTCAAAGTCCTTCACGGCAATGGTGCCCAGGATGCAGCGGCCCACGCCCAAGTCCAGGTACTGCCGGATGCGCTCCTCGGTGCGGATGCCGCCGCCCACCTCGATGTACAGGCCGCCCTGCCTTGCAATGGCGGCGATGGATGTAAAATTTGCCAGGGTGCCGTCCCTGGCGCCGTCCAGGTCCACCACATGGAGGTATTTGGCCCCGGCGGCCATAAAGTCTCTCGCCACGGCGCAGGGGTCCTGGCCGTAAATGGTCATTTGGTCGTAATCTCCCTGGTACAGGCGGACCACCTGTCCGCCGGAGAGATCAATGGCGGGAAATATCTGCATAACCGTTCTCCAATCCTCTTTACAGATGTTCCTTGCAGGAGAGCTCTTCCACTTCCAGCCGGAAGATGCAGGCGGCCTCCACGGCCTGGTCCGGAAAGTCCCAGCCGGACTTTCCGGCGGTGTGCGCCATAATGCGCTCCAGCGCCGCCTTTTTAGCCCCCAGCCCCTCCACAAAGGAGACCCTGCCGGTGCCGATGACGCTCCGGAACCGGGCAGAGTAGCCGCAGGCGCGGTCGCTCTCGTTCAGCTTGTAATGGGTGTCCATCTCAAACCCCACCACGCCGCCGGCCCGGACCAGGTCGATCTTCCGGCCCTCTTTGGCACTGTGGAAATAAAATACCCACTTGTCATCCTCCACAGCAGTGCCGAAACTCAGGGGCACGATGTAGGGCCGTCCCTGGTCGCAGAAGCCCAGGCGGCAGCAGACGCAATCGGCAATGACCTCATTGATTTTTTTCTGGTCGGTGACCTCCCGGTCTTTTCTCCGCATATTGACCGCCTCCTCACAGCTCCGCAAAGGCCCGCAACAGCCGCAGCCCTGTGTCGCCGGACTTCTCCGGGTGGAACTGGGTGCCCCAGACATTGCCGCTGCGCACCACGCCGGTGACATCCACGCTGCCGTACCGGGAGGTGGCCAAGGTGCTGGGCAGGCAGTCCACGGCGTAAAAGCTGTGGACGTAATAGACATACTCCCCGTCCCGCACATACCGGAACAGCGGGTCGTCCTTCACGATCCGCAGGCTGTTCCAGCCCATGTGGGGGACCTTTAAGGTCTTGTCCGCCAAGGCGCCGCGGAGGTCCACCACCTGCCCCGGCACCAGCCCCAGGCCGGGGTGCTCCCCGTACTCAAAGCTGCGGTCAAACAGCAGCTGCATCCCCAGGCAGATGCCCAGCAGCGGCTTGCGGGCCGCCTCCGCCTGAATGACTGGCACCAGGCCGGTGGCATCCAGCTTGGCCCGGGCGTCGCCAAAGGCGCCCACGCCGGGGAGGATGACGCGGTCCGCCGCCCGGAGCTTGTCCGCGTCCCGGGTGATCTCCGTCTCCAGGCCCAGGGCCTTCAGAGAGGAGGACAGGGAAAACAGGTTTCCCACGCCGTAATCCACGATCGCGATCATTTTACAACAGTCCCTTCGTACTGGGTATCTCCTCCAGGTGCTTTGCGTCCGGGGCCACGGCCTCTTTCAGGGCCCGGCCCATGCCTTTGAACACGGCCTCCAGAATGTGGTGGGTATTCTCTCCCGCAAGCTTCCGGATGTGGATGGAGCCGGGGCAGTTCCGCACAAAGCCCAGCCAGAATTCCTTGGCCAGCTCCGTGTCAAACGTCCCCACCTTCGCCGCGGGCAGGTCCACGGCCCAGCCCAGATAGTCCCGGCCGGAGAGGTCCACGGCGCACAGCACCAGCGTCTCGTCCATAGGCAGCAGGAACTGGCCGTAGCGGGTGATGCCCCGCTTGTCCCCCAGGGCCCGGGTGAACGCCTGCCCCAGGCAGATGCCGATGTCCTCCACTGTGTGGTGGTAATCCACATCGGTGTCCCCGCGGCAGGTGACGGTCAGGTCAAAGTCGCCGTGGCGGGCAAACAAGGTCAGCATGTGGTCCAGAAAGCCGCAGCCAGTGACAATATCACTTTTTCCGGTGCCGTCCAGGTCCAATATCAGTTCGATCTGGGTCTCCTTCGTGTCGCGCTTGATACTCGCGGTACGCATGGCGGCACCTCCTTACAGCTCTTCCAGCAGGCGGGCGATCTCGTCCACCAGCGCCGTCATCTGTTCTAGGGAGCCGATGGTGATGCGGACATAGTCCCGGATGCGGTCGGCATCAAACCACCGCACCAGAATGCCGTTCTCCTTCAGCTTCCGGTACAGCTCCCCGCCGGGGAGCTTGTCAGACTTGGCGAAAATAAAGTTGGCGGAGGAGGGCAGGATGGCAAAGCCCAGCTCCTCCAGCTCCCGGACCGTCCACGCCCGGTTGTTCCGGACGGCTGCGGTGCAGGTCTGGAAATAGGGCTCGTCCTCCACGGCCACGGTGCCGGCAATGATGCTGAGCCGGTTGACGTTATAGGGGTTGAAGCTGTATTTCACCCGGTTCAGAGCGGAGATGAGGGCGGGGCTACCCAGGGCAAAGCCCACCCGGCCGCCGGCCAGGGAGCGGCTCTTGGACATGGTCTGGACCACCAGCAGGTTCTCGTAGCGGTAGATCATGGGCACGCAGCTTTCGCCGCCGAAGTCCACATACGCCTCGTCCACGATGACCACCCGGTCCGGGTCCGCCTCCAGCAGCCGCTGGATATCCGCCCGGGGGACCGTCATGCCCGTGGGGGCGTTGGGGTTGGCGATGACGATAGTGCCGGGGAAGTCCATGTAGTCGTCCACGTTCAGGGTGAAGTCCTCCCGCAGGGGGATGACCTTGGCCTCCAGGCCGAACAGGGCCACCTGGGACTTATAGAAGCCGTAGGTAATGTCGGCATAGGCCAGGGGCTTGCCCTCGCCGCAGAAGGCCCGGAAGGCAAAGGCCAAAATCTCATCGGAGCCGTTGCCGGTGAGAACATTTTCCGGCTGCAATTCATACCGCTTGGCAATGGCCGCCACCAGCTGGCCGCAGGTGGGATCGGAATACAGGTTCAGCTTCAAAAGCTCCGCCCGGGAGAGGGCCTTCACCACCTTGGGAGAGGGCGGGAAGGGACTTTCGTTGGTATTGAGCTTGATGTACTGCGCGTCTGTGGGCTGTTCGCCGGGGGTATAGGGGGCCAGACGGCCGGCCTCCCT
>JAETPK010000105.1 GCA_021771265.1 Oscillospiraceae bacterium | reverse complement strand
ATGACCACATGCTGCAGGATCTCCTCCAGCTCGGCAATGCGGGAGTACAGCTTGCCCTGCTCGTTTTTGGCCTCGTCATACTCGCTGTTCTCGGACAGGTCGCCAAAGCCCCGGGCCACCTTGATCTGCTCGGCCACCTCGTCGGAGCGGGTGGTCTTCAAATAGTTCAGTTCTTCCTGCAGTTCCTGGGCGCGGGCTGCACTCATTTTGTATTCTTTTTCCATGTGCGCATTGTCCTTTCCTATCTTTTGATAGGGGCGGACTGTTCCGCCCCTGAATATACCAGGGTAATATTATAGAGTCTGGTAAATGGAATGTCAAGCAAAACCCCATGTGTCCGGACAGGATTTCGGCAAAAATACGCCTGCTTTCCCCTTTTTTACCCCTTTGACGTTCCAAGACTGATCTGTCCCGGCCGCAGGGCCCCCGCCTCCCGCAGGGCGGAGAACAGCTGCGGACGGTCACACCCGGCGGGAATCCGCTCCTCCATGGCCGGCGGCAGCACCAACGGCGGCAGCGTATCCTCGCCCCCTTCATACAATGCCAGCACCACGGGGTTGTTCCGGCTCAGATCCTGCCGCTCCCCAAACAGCACCAGAGCCTCCGCCCCCTCCAGCTGTTCCTTGGCCGGTCCCAGCAGCAAAGACACGCCGTACTCCCGCCGCAGCTGACGGCTCAACTCCTCTCCGCCGTAGGGCAGATCCAGCAGCACGTAGCGGCAGCGCAGGCAGAGCTCCGTCACCGTCCGCACCAGCTCGCCCGTCAGCTGCTCGCCGCTGACCGCCACCCGGGCGCCGGCGGTCAGGGCCTGCCGCTCCAGCCGCCAGCTCACCGTCTCCGCCGCCATGGCCCGGCGCAGCGGCAGGGTGGAGACCGGGCGTACCCCGCATTTTTCCAGCTCCGCCAAAAACGGGAACTCAGGCGGCAGCACCACGCGGGTCACGCCTGCCCGGTGTAGCTTTTTCGCCGCGGACGCCGTCCGCCGGCGCAGCGCCGCCGATGGCGTTTTCGGTCCCCGGATCACCTCCGCGCAGACAAAGCGCATATGCAGCACGCTGCGCTCCGACAAAACCACCCGCTTCTCCCGTTTGCCCGCCTCCGGGCTTTTCCACAATAATAATCCCATCATCGCAAAACCGCCTCCCGCTCCATGGTATGGAGCGGGAGGCGGTTTTATGTCGCTTATCCGGCCAATGTATAGCCGGTCAGGTAAGTCAGGGGGTTGATGCGGACACCGTTTTCCGAGATCTCAAAATGGAGGTGCGGTCCCGTGGAGTTGCCGGTGGAGCCGGTGATGCCCAGAACATCTCCCTGATTCACGTAATCCCCAGCACTGACCTTCCGGCTGCTCATGTGGGCGTACAGGGTGGTGTTTCCGCTGCCGTGGCTCACCACCACATAGTTGCCGTAGGAGCTGGAGTACTGGGAAACAATGACCGTACCCGCCTTGGCGGCGTGGATCTCCGTGGTATAGCCCACCCGGCCGATGTCGATGCCCTTGTGGTTGGTGGAGCCGATGCCGCCGGGGGATGCCCGTCCGCCGAACGTGGACGTGATGTAATGGCTGCTCACCGGCCAGATATACCCACCAAGCGCCGCGTTGGAAGGTGTTTGGTTCCCGTTCTGCGCTGCCTGCTGGGCCGCCAGCTCCTTGGATTTTTTGATGATCATGGCCTGGATGGCGGCTTCTTCCTCCTCCAGTCCGTCAATGGCCGCTTCCGTCTCGTTTTCATTGGCGGTCAAAGACTGGATCAGGGCGTTGGCTTCCCGGCGCTGGCTGTCCAGCTCCGACTTCTTGACCATCAGGTCTGCCTTGGCCGCCTCGGATTCCGCCTTGCTTGCCTCCAGGGACGCCTTCTTCTCCTCGATCTCCGCCTGGAGAGCTTGCAGCTGGTCGATGACCGCCTGGTCAGCGTCCATGATCTCATTGATGATATCCAGCCGCCCCAGCAGGTCGGTAAAGCTCTCCGCCTTGAATAGCACCGACCAGTAACTGATGGTGCCCCGCTCCTCCATGGCCCGGACCCGGGAGCAGAACAGCTCGTACTGGGCCTCCTCCCGCTGCTGGGCATCCAGCAGCTCCGCCTCAGTCTGGGTGATGAGTGCGGTATAGTCGGCGATCTGGGCCTCCACATTTTTGATCTGCGCCGCGGTGTTGGCGATTTTTTCATCCAGCAGCTTCTTTTTTTCCATGGCCTGGCTTTTGTCATCCTTCAGTGCGCTGAGCTTGCTCTCCAGTTCTTTTCGTTGGCTGGTGAGGTCGGCGGCGTCATTTTTCAGCGCGTCGATGTCCGACTGGGTCACCGCCAGCGCCGGAGCCAGCTCCGCCGCCGTCAGTGTCAGAGCCAGCAGGAGCGCCGTCAGGAAGCGGGCGGTCTTTTTCATGGTCTTCACTTGGGCCTCCCTTTCTCCCGTCACACCTGCAGGAATTTGCGGATGGCGGACAAGCTGCCGCCCACGCCGATAATGACGCCCGCCGCCGCGAAGGAGACAGCCACCGGTATCCACATCTCCGTAAAGGGAATGACACTGATCAGCTGCAGGGTATCGTTATTGGCAACGCCCTGGGCCACGGCCTCGTACAATCCCCACTGGAGCAGAAATGCCACCGCCGCACCCAAAATGCCGAACAGGAACCCCTCATACACGAAGGGCCAGCGGATAAAGCCGTTGGTGGCGCCCACCATGCGCATGATAGCGATCTCCTCCCGCCGGTCAAAGGTGGTGAGCTTGATGGTGTTGGAGATGATGAACACGGACACCACGAACAAAATGGCGATGAGCGCCACACACACCACAGTAGCCACGTTCCGCACGGTGATAAAGCCTCCGGCGATCTCCTCATAGGCGTTGACCTTGGCGACGCCCTCCACCGCCCTCACCTGTTCCACAGTCTGTTTCTGCTGCCGCAGGTCCGCGATCTTGATGGCGTAGCGGTCCCGGAGGATCTCCGGGTCCAGATCCTGAAACAGCGTCTCGTCCGGGTACTGGGCCTTGAAGGTCTCCATGGCCTCCTCCTTGCTGATGAAGGTGGCGGAGGCCACATTGGGAATGCTCTGAAGCTTTTTTTGCAGGGCCCTGGCCTGGGTCCCGTCATAGCTGTCATCCACGTAAGCCAATATCTCGTTTTCCTGCTCCAGGTCCCGCAGCAGCTGGTTGGCGTTCAAGGCCACCAGGGTGAAGGTGCCCATGATGAGCAGACAGGCCACCGTGATGCCGACAGCGGCGAAAGACATAAAGCCGTGGCTGAACATATTGGAAAGGCCCTCATGGGCAAAGTATTGGAAATCGTGCTTAGCCATGGATATGTCCTCCCACATAGCCGCCCACGCTGTCGTTGATGACGTGGCCGGAATCGATGGTGATGACCCGTTTGCCGAAGTGGTCCACCAGGTCCTTTTCATGGGTCACCACCACCACAGTGGTGCCCAGCTCATTGATCCTTACCAGCAGTCCCATCAGCTCCAGGGACCGCTCCGGGTCCAGGTTGCCGGTGGGCTCGTCGGCGATGATGGTGTCCGGATTGTTCACCAGCGCCCGGGCGATGGCCACCCGCTGCTGTTCTCCGCCGGAGAGCTCCGTGGGGTAACTGTCGGCCTTGTCCGCCAGGCCCACCAGATCCAATACGTAGGGGATGCGCTCCCGGATCTGCTTGGGAGCGGCACCCACGGCCCGCATAACAAACGCCAGATTGTCATACACGGTCTTTTTCTCAATGAGGCGGAAGTCCTGGAAAATCACGCCCAGGGTCCGGCGCATCAGGGGGATCTGCCGATCGGAAATATTGCTGACGGAAAAGCCATTGATCATGATGCGGCCGGCGCAGGGCTCCACCTCGCCGGTCAGCAGCTTGATGATGGTGGATTTACCGGAGCCGGAGGGTCCCACCAGGAAGACAAACTCGCCGTCCTCAATGGTGAGGGATATCCCCCGAATGGCCTTGGTTCCGTTGTCGTACTCCATCTCCACATCTTTCAATCGAATCATTTGGGCACCTCGCAGGTCTTGATATCGGTTCAGGCGACCCGCTCCCGCAGAGGATCTTCCGCGCCGCGGTCAGGTCGACATAATTCTTGAGTGAGTTACATTATATACGGTTTTTCGCCTCTGCGCAATATCTGCGTGTGATTATTTAAAACTATTTTCGCTTCTGGCGCGCATCCGGCTGGGAAACGCCGGGCCAAAAAGTGCCCCGGCTGGAGACCCAGCCGGGGCGGCATTTGTGTGATACAGCTCAGGAGTCGATGCCCCGGCTGGTCAGATACTTCTTGACCATGAGGGCTACCTTGAAGGTGATGGCGTCGTCGAACTCCCGCAGGTCCAGACCGGTGAGCTTCTTGATCTTCTCCAGCCGGTACACCAGGGTGTTGCGGTGGACAAAGAGCTTTCTCGCTGTCTCAGAGACGTTCAGATTGTTCTCAAAGAACTTATGGATGGTGAACAGGGTCTCCTTATCCAGCGCGTCGATGGGATTTTTCTTGAAGACCTCCTGCAGGAACATCTCGCACAGCGTGGTGGGCAGCTGATAAATGAGACGGCCAATGCCCAGGTTCTCATAATTGATGACATACTTCTCCGTGTCGAAGACCTTGCCCACCTCGATGGCAATGTTGGCCTCCTTATAGCTCTTGGCCAGGTCCCGCAGGTGGGTGGCCACGGTGCCGCTGCCCACCACTACCGTGGACTCGCTGCCGGAGCGAAGAGTCTCCTCAATGGAGGAGGCGATCTTGTTCAGCTCCTTAATGCCGGCGCCCTCCGCCATCTGGCGGATGAGGACCACATCGCCCTCGCCCACGCTGAGAACGAAGTCGTTCTGCCGGTCAGGGAACAGGGACTGGATCACGTCCGTGGGGACAGACTCGCCCTTTTTCAGGGAGCGGACCACGAACACGCCCCGGGGCACATCCGCTGTGACCCGCAGCTCCTTGGCCCGCATATAGATGTCTCCCAGCATGATGTTGTCAGAGATGATGTCCTTGACGAAGGAGCCGCGGTCATGCTTCTCCTCATAATAGGCCTTGGCGGCATTCAGGGCGACCGTGGCCATGGAGCAGACCGTCTTGCTGATCTCATTGTCCCCGAAGGCAAACGCGGCATAATCGAACTGATTGCCCCAGCCATTGAGCGCTTTAAAGGTCTTTCCATCAGATGTGACCATGGAGCCGGCGGCGTTATTCACCACAGGCACATGCTCCGCCCACCGCTGGCCGATCATGGACAATTCACTGCATGCGATAACGATGCCCTCCGCGTCGATCACACCCACGGTACGGTCTGTGTTCTCCTTTAACTGCAAAACCACATTTTGAAAAATTCTTCCAGACATGGCTGCCCTCCTCACCTAAAATCACACGGGAGTCTTTGTGCATTTTGTCAATGTCTACATTATATCGGCAAATTTGACGAAACGCAAGATGTTTTTTCTCTTTTCGACAAAAAAATCGTTTGCTTTTTGTTGAACATTTGAAGTTCGCCA
>JAETPK010000003.1 GCA_021771265.1 Oscillospiraceae bacterium | reverse complement strand
TGGGAACCTGATGCCATCCCCAGTTCCGCCTGAATGCGCTATTGCATAGCGCAAGCTGCCTGCCGAAAGGCGGGAGCCGTTTTGCGCCCTTTTTAGGGGTACGTTTTCATAACAAAAGACGCACATCAAAAATGGCGTCCTCCTGCGGCTGCTTTTGGTTTGTTTATAGTTTTGAGCATACTTAGTTTAACATACGGCGATTTTGCGTTCAATAGCAAAACCCTTCCAATTTCCTCCCAATTCTCTTTCAAAATACTCTCACACATCTGGCGGGAAAAAGCAGTCCAGCGTTTTCAAAGTGTCCTGCGCGGAAAATCCCCAAAGGACAGAGCTTAACGCTTCCACGGCAGCTTTGCGCAGGCGGTAGTAGGTGCTGAAGCTAATGTCCCTGATATGTGGGTGGAGCGCTTCAATGATCTCCTCCACATTTTTCAGCTTCTGTGGGGATAAAAATGAGTAATACAAAATCCAGTAGTACACCTCTCCGCTCTGGTGGTGCGTGCGGAGAAGGTTGACGGAATTTTCAAGCAGGGTCAGCATTTTGTAGCTGCGCTCAATGCACCTGGCATGATTTTCGATGTCCGTGCCGCCGAGATCCGCGCCTGCCATATAGATGGACTCCAAAAAATCTTCAATGCTGCAATCATAATCAATGCGAAACTGATTTTTGACCTGTCGGATAGACAGTTCCAGGCTCCATGTTACATCTCGATATTTTTTGAGCAGTCTCCATGTGTCGTGATAGCGGGCATCCTTTTCCGGCCGTTTTTCATACATCTTTCCTGACATTGTCGCACGCTCCTTCCGCTTCAGCATTTGGGATGATCGTCATTTCAAACCGATACAACGGACTGCCGGCGCCGCAGCAGATCGCAAGTCCCGCTGAGATAGTGCCTTTCTCTATTCCTACCGTGCAGTCGTCGGATAATGGATATAACATATATTTGGATTTTGGGCATGAAAGGCAGGAAATGCCTTGCGCTTCAAGGGTTCGCAGCACTTTCCGAACGAAGTACAGCATGTGAGGTTTTGAAACGCTGGGAAGCTCTGTTGAAACGCAGATCTGCTCATCAGAAATTGAGCCGGACTCTGGCGAAATGGTATCTGGCACAGATACGCGAAGGTTCAGACACATAGCAACCTCCTCTTTGTCTATCATGACATCCGAAATTTGGAACATGGTTGAGAGATAATTCTTTAGGTAAATTACCGTTCCGCTGCGGCCTGGGAAAGTCAGCAGAGAAAGATAATCAAAATCGGCCAGTTTTTTGAGCAGCCGCCCCACGCTGGAACGGGAGATTCCCCAGCGCGCGGATAATTCGCTGTAATTGACGATCGGATTCCCGGTGCCGTTTCTGAAATACGCAACTGGCCCGATCTCAGAGCCGCGTACTTGCTGATCCTTATAAATCGCAGAGATCCAAAGATCCAAAATGACATCCATCTCAGATGCGCGTCCCGCGGAGATCAACTCCGTTGCCGTTGAAACAGGAATGAAGAAGAAACCGGAATCTTTTTGGCATGGGCAGTTATAATCGAGCGCGGTGTTATTGCGCCGCCAGTCCGTAATGGAGAACTTTACGATATGCCCGCGGCCGAGGCGGGTAAATGTAATGAGCTGTCGATCCTGCAAGGATTTTAGGATTGCAAATGCCTGGTAGTGAAAGCGTACACGGAACCATTCCGTGATGTCAGTGATGGAGCAGATCCATTCGCCCGGATATACCGTGTATGAGATCCCGTCTATGCGCCGATAAGAGGTTCTGAAGTTGGCATAGGAGCAAAGAACGACATAATAAAAAAGACCGGAGCATCCGCCTGTGCGAATGCTCCGGTCTGCAATCAGAGTTTGCATAAATTCTCGATAAATTCGGCATCGTGGATAATCTACAACCTGCCTGAGTTCAAGCTGATAGTCTGCCATGGGTGGCCTCCTTTGCTAAGCATGATTGCTTTTGCATACATGATGTGATATGCTTTTTTTGCCATTAGAATAAGTGACGGATTCGAACACGCGCAAGGAAAATCTGCCTCATTTTTTGCTAATGGCCTGCTAATTTGCAGTTTGAAATATCGCAGCTAATTTCTTGCTAACGATCTCCTAAGCGGAAGGCCGCGCGTTCGAATCGCGCCGGGGACGCCAGCTCGTCGCAAGCGTCATATCGCTTGCGACGAGTTTTTTATGCTCCGCATCAAAAACTCATTGTGCGCGCATTCTGCTGCTCCTCGCCCCCAACCGCGATTCGCTGCGCTGGATTCGCGGTTGGGTGAAGAGGACGGAAAACAGCAGGTCTAGCAGGCAGCCGCCTGTTAGACCCGCTGTTTTTTATTCCAATTCAGATTCCACTTTCTGCTGGGAAAGCGCCTGACTCTTCTCCTGAGCCTGTTTCAGATAGTCCGTCTCCTCTGTTTTTTTACTGGGCACAAAGCTCTGGGCCGGTGTCCGCCTCTCGCCCTTACTGCGGGCATAGAAAAAGCCGGTAACGGAAAACACCACCGCACCGATGAAATTCACAAACAGGTCCTTCATGGTGTCGATGATGCCAATGTCCAGATAGCCGCCCAGTCCCAGGCTCTCGCCGTTGATGACCACATCCTCGATCCCCTTCACCGCCACCACCTTGTTGGTCCGGGTGGGGTCCAGAGCCACGGTGTAGATGGCGTTCACCACCGTGTCCTTCTGCATATCCGTGTGGAAGAAGTAATCCATGCTGAACTCAAAAAATTCCCACAGCACGCCAATGGTCATGGAGAAGCAAAAAGCCACCAGCGCCAAGAAGAAGGGAGACAGGTCGAAGGTCAGACGCTCATTGTCGTTCAGCAGCAGCACCATGGAAAAGCCCACGGCGGCAGCCAAAAAGCCGTTCAGCGTGTGGAGCATGGTATCCCAGTTGGGGACATTGACGTAAAAAGCGTTGACCTCACCCAAGATCTCCGCCGCGAAGATGAAGCACAAAATGGTGATCTCCAGCGCCGGCGGCAGCTCGATGTGCAGCTTCACCTGGATCCAGCTGGGTACATACAGAAGCAAAATGGTCAAAACGCAGAAAAACGCACCCTCATAGTTACGCAGGAACAGCTGGCGCACCAGCACCACCAGCACTAGAAGGCGCAGGGTATAAAAGACGATGAAGGAGCTTTTGTGCTCCCGCAGCTCCTGGCTCAAGGCCTGCCGCATATGCCTTTTTTCCCGCTTTTTGGCCTGTTTTTTCTCCGCCCTGGTAAGTCGTTTCATTCGCATCCTCCTTATTTGGGTCAAGCCCTCCAAACGCCGTCCGTCAGCGGTTCTCCCCCCTGGACGCCTTCAGGCGCTCCAGCAGCTCCGCCATGTCCCGGCAGATGAGGGCGGGCGGCGTGTCCGCCACGGCAGCGTCCGCCGCCGTGGCCTCGCCGGTGAGGACCAGCGCCGTGTCCGTCCCGGCGTTCACGCCGCAAGCGATATCCGTGTACAGCCGGTCCCCCACCATCAGCGTCTCGGCGGGACCGTATCCCGTCTGCTCCCAGGCCAGCTGGATCATGGTGGGATCAGGCTTTCCGATATACACCGGCCGGCGGCCGCAGGCATTTTCCAGCAGCTGGCAGATAGAACCGCAGTCGGGGATAAATCCGAACAGCGTGGGACAGGCAAGGTCTGGGTTCGTGGCCAGGAAATCCGCGCCCCGGGCCAGCAGACGGCAGGCGTCCTCCACCTTTTGGTAAGTCAGCTCCGTATCGAACGCGCACAGCACCACCGTCACATCCGCATCCGGTGTCCGCCGCAGGTCAAACCCCGCCTCTGTCAGCTGGCGGCAGAAGGAATCCGTTCCCACGGCGTAATACACATCCGCGGGCGCTCTCTTTGTTTGCAGGTAATGGATCGTGGCCTCCACGGCGGTGAGAAACTCTTCCCGCCGGGCCGGGACGCCCAGGCGGCGCATCTTCTCCAGCCCCGCCTCCACGCCCCGGGAAGAATTATTGGTCAGGTAGCGAACGGCGCATTCCCTTTCCCGGGCCCAGGTCAAAAATTCCGCCGCCCCCGGCAGCAGCGCTTCCTCCAGGTAGATCGTGCCGTCCAGGTCCAGCAAAAACAACTTCTTTTGGGAAAGGTCCACCCGCTCACCTCATTTCATGTGAGTATCAGGATAACACAAAACGCCTCCGCTGACAAGCGGAGGCGTTTTGAAGAAGAATATGCTTACCGTGACTTCCCTCGCCCCAGGCGGATCGCCTCCAAGCTGTACGTCACATTCAGCAGCAGCCACAGCAGGCATACCGTGAACACCGGCATCAGAAGGCTAAAATCAAACGCATCGCTCAGCAGCACCAGCATCATCCACAGGAAGGGGCAGGCAGCATTCACGGTGTGGTACGCCTTATACGCCGCCTGGCCGATCTGTCTCTGCTCCGCCTCATCGCAGCTGGCCAGCCACTTTTTATTAAAGTGCATATCGTAGACACTGCCCTGCTTTTCCGGATTCATGCGGCGGACCTGATCCACGAGCTTCTGCTGGGACACCATCAGCAGCACAAGGGACAGGATAAAAACCGCCACGCCGGCGAGCGTCGCCATGCCCCCACTCGCCGCCACCACGGCGAAAAAGAACATATCCAGCACCATCTGCACTGTTGTGGCCATCATCGCCCAGCTCAGCTTCTCCTCCGCCAGCTCCATGGCCATCTCGTCCTCACCGTCCCAGCCGGCCCACAGCTTTTTCGCGGAGCGGTACAGCCGGAAAATGACGGCCAGGGACACGGCACTGGTCACAGCCATGGCCCAGGGAGCCGCCGCCATCAACCAGCCGGTGACAGCCGCAGTCACAACTCCAGAGAAGTTGTCATGGCCCATCCAGCCAGCCGTGAAGCCCGCCACGCCACCGAAAACGGCGGCACCCAGCAGGATCAAAAGAAATTTCGGCAGTGCCTTCCGATTGTCTCTTTTCACTGTATTATTCTCCATTGTTTCCATCCTCCTCGTAGGAAAAAATATCCTCCACGGACACTTGGCAGATCTTCGCCAGCTTCAGCGCCAGCGTCACCGAGGGGGAATAATCCCCCCGCTCGATCTGACTGATGGTCTGGCGGGACACGCCCGCCAGAGCGCCCATCTTCTGCTGGTTCACGCCCAGCCTCGCCCGGTATTCCTTCAGCCGGTTGTAAAGGGGCATGCCATCACTCCTTTCATGACAACTTTTTCTGTCAAATTGACAATTTTTCTTGTCATACAGAAGATATCACTGACAAGAATACTTGTCAATACCAAAATGCAAATTTTTCGCGTTGACAGCGGACATCCTCTTCGTTATACTAAACTGCAGGAAAACGCAGCGGCGCGCAGAGGGGGATGCTCTGTGCGCTGTTTGTCTATGCGCTGCCGCCGGCGGAGATGGAGGATGTATGAAAAAACCTGTGATTGGTGTGATCCCCCTGTGGGATGACGAAAAAAGCAGCATCTGGATGCTGCCGGACTATCTGGACGGCCTCCGGGCCGCAGGCGCCCTGCCGGTGGTGCTTCCTCTGGACGTAGATGGGGCGGATATCCGCCAGCTGTACAGCCTTTGCGACGGGCTGCTGTTTACCGGCGGCCACGACGTGGCTCCGGCCTTATACGGGCAGGCTCCCTCCCCCCTGTGCGGCATTCCCTGTCCCCGGCGGGACGCGCTGGAATCGGAGCTGTTCCGTCTGGCCATGGCGGAGGGCAAGCCCCTGCTGGGCATCTGCCGCGGGCTCCAGCTGCTGAACGTCCTGCTGGGAGGCACACTGTACCAGGACCTGCCCACGGAGCATCCCAGTCCCGTTCCCCACGTCATGAAGCCCCCCTATGACCGGCCCTGCCACACGGTCCGTCTGGCGGAGGGCGGCACCCTGCACCGCCTTCTGGGCCAGGATGAGCTAGGGGTCAACAGCTATCACCACCAGGCGATTCGCCGCCTGGCCCCGTCTCTGCGGGCGGAGGCCTGGTCTCCTGACGGTCTGGTGGAGGCCGCCGTATGCCCGGAGCATCCTTTCTTGCTGGCGGTCCAGTGGCATCCGGAGTTTTGCTTCTGGTCCGACCCCGCCGGCGCCGCCATTTTCCGGGCGCTGACGGAGCATTGCTGAACAAGCGCCCCGCCTGATCTGCACAGTGCCGACGTTTTGTTCCGGTCAGTCCACCGCAGTACCCGCGCCAAAAAAGAGAGACAGGCACAGCCTGTCTCTCTTTTGTTCTGAATAGGCGAAACGGATACCGTAGGCAGCGCGTCAGCCTTGCTTATAAGGTTCGGCGTATATGATACCTGTTTGCACAGCCGGCGGCAGAGCAACAGCGCTTGCGGCCGGGGATGCCATGCCGCCGTTCCTGCTCCCACTCGCCCTTGTGGGCCACCCGTCACGCCGGGAAGTTGGAGTCTGCCGGGAAGCGCGCGGGGTTAATGATCTCAGCACTTATTTTAGCAGAGTCAGTTTTATGATCCAAAAATAGATATTATCTGCCACTGCTCCCAAATATAAAAATTTCTCACAATTTCTTTGCTCAATATCCAATTTTTCCTGAATATGAAGCAAACGCATGACCGTTTTTTCAAAATGTCCCGCAGATACGAAGATGAACAGAAGGAGATATCCGAGAAGATCAAGGCCCTCCGTGCGAAAATGGACAAGCTCAGCAGCAAGTTCGTAACGGCGGATATGCTCATTCCTACCGTCCGTACCCTCAGTGAACAAAGGGCAATACGCCTGCCAGCGGCCAAAATCAGCGTCGGCGGCGTCATCGTCCTTGGCGGGCACCAGCCCGCCTGTGTCCTCTTCCTTGCCAGCCCCGATTTTTTCTCGCTGACAGGTCCTTAGGAGTTTTTCGGGAACAGATTGACCAGCTGGCAAGGCAGACGAGGCCGCCGTGCTGACGCCCGGCAACGAGGATAACGCCGCCAGATGCTCAAGATGCCCCGAAAAACCGTGTTGCCCTTTGTTCACTGAGGGTAAATACACCAGAGCTAAAACCTTGACGCCCCGGATGCTCAATGAGCGGATCGATCACATTGAAGTCCACCAGGCGGAGAAGATCGATGGGATATGGGAACAGCACCTTGGGATCCATTACAACTGTGTGGGAGCTATTTTCATCCCCGATGTATTCCCACTTCCGGCGCCCCAGGTCAACTCGCTGTATGAAAAAAGCGAGTGTTCTTAACAGCCTTTCAAAGGCTGTAAGAACACTCGCCATGGAAAGCGCAAACACTTTCGAGGTAGAGGCTTTCAGGTTTGCTCCTAAAACCGAATCGAAGCCCAGCGCAGCGGGTTCGATTCGGAAAGGAGGAGCAGCGGAATGAGTGCGCTCTGACTTTTGTAAAAAAGTCGGAGCAAGCGATATAAAGCTTGCTCCGACGTGGTGCGCGAGGAGGGACTCGAACCCTCACGTGCGTAATGCACACTAGAACCTGAATCTAGCGAGTCTACCAATTCCACCACTCGCGCGTATGTATGCAGTTTTGACGTCCCACAAAGGGCCCCACCGGAATGAATTCCGGTGGGATTTGGTGCGCGAGGCGGGACTTGAACCCGCACGTCCGTAAAGGACACTAGAACCTGAATCTAGCGAGTCTGCCAATTCCACCACTCGCGCATAGAGCGGTCATCTTTTCAGGGATTTCCGAACTGGTGCGGCTGACGGGATTTGAACCCACACGTCGATTCGGACACCAGCACCTCAAGCTGGCCTGTCTACCAGTTCCAGCACAGCCGCAAATGAATACGCCCTGGAAAAGACTGCTTGATTATTATAGCCAGAACTGGCGACAATGTCAACCATAAATTTTGCTTTTCCAAAAAAATTTCTCCCGCCGGGGTCGGCGGGAGAAACCGGAAAATGCTCAGCGGCGCTCCATAGGCGTATAGGAGCGGTGCTCCTCCACGCACTCGTACCGGGGGCGGATCAGCTTGCCACCGCCGGAGAGCTCCTCCATCCGGTGGGCGCTCCAACCGGAGATACGGGCCACGGCGAACAGGGGCGTGTACAGCTCCATGGGCAGCCCCAGCATTTCATAGACAAAGCCGCTGTAAAAGTCGATGTTGGTGGAGAGAACGCTTTTATGCTGCCGCTCCATCAGCAGCTGCTTGCCGATCCGCTCCACGCTGTTGTACAGGGCCAGTTCCCGTTCCCGGTGCTTTTCGCCGGCCAGGCGAGTCACATAATCCCGGAACACCTCGCACCGGGGGTCTGTTTTGGTATAAACGGCGTGGCCCAGCCCATAAATGAGGCCGCTGCCGTCAAAGGCCGTCTTGTTCAAGATGCGGGTCAGGTAGTCCGCCACACAGTCCTCGTCAGCCCAGTCCCGGACATGGGTCTTGATGTCGGACATCATGGCCATGACCTTGCTGTTGGCGCCGCCATGGCGGGGTCCCTTCAAGGAGGCCATGGCCGCGGAGATGGCGGAATAGGTGTCCGTGCCGGAGGACGTGACCACGTGGTTGGTGAAGGTGGAGTTGTTGCCGCCGCCGTGGTCCGCGTGGAGCACCAGGGCGACATCCAACGTCCGGGCCTCCAGCTCCGTGTAGCCGCGGTCCTCCCGCAGCATCCGCAGGAAGTTTTCCGCCGTGGAAAGCTCCGGCTGGGGCACATGGATGAACAGGCTCTCGCCCTGGCTGTACCGCCAGGCCTGATAGGCGTAAATCGCCAACACCGGCATATTGCTCATCAGCTGCAAGCACTGGCGCAGTACATTCTCCAGGCCGATGTCATTGGGCTTATCATCGTAGCAGAACAGCGTCAAAATAGCCCGCTGCATGGTATTCATCAGATCCTGAGGGGGATTTTTCAAAATAACGTCCCGGAAGAAGTTGGTGGGCAGGGTGCGGTAGGAGGCCAACTGAACGCAGAAGTCCTGCAACTGATCCGCCGTGGGCAGTTCGCCGAACAGCAGAAGATAAGCCGCCTCCTCAAAGGCGAAGCGGCCCCGCTTGGCAGACCCCTTGACGATCTCCCGGCAGTCGATGCCCCGGTAGTACAAAATACCGTCGGAAGGGGCAATGTGCTCCCGGTCAGCGGCGTCCATATACACGTTGTAGGACTGGATCTCCGCCACGCGGGTCAGTCCGGTGAGGACACCGCGGCCATCCTCGTTCCGCAGGCCCCGCTTGACGTTGTATTCTTTATACAGCTTGGGGTCGATGTAGTTCTTTTTTTCCCATTGCTCTTTCAGAGATAAGATGGCAGGGGTGATCTCGCAGTAGGCGTTTTCTCGGTTTTCTTTCCAGATCATGGGGCGGGGCTCCTTTCGGCGGCTGCGTAGCACGTTCTTTTTGCAATATTAGCACGCGACGCTTTCATTTTCAACGGAAAAATAACCGAAAATTTTAAAAAATTTTTCTAATTTTGCATGAATGATGTGATTATCCTGCATTTCAAGAAAGATGATTTGGTAAAAATGACGCCATCCCAGCCGGGACGGCGTCGTTTCAAGGCGGACATTTGTCATTTTATACAAAGACAGGCGCTTACAGCTGCGCCAGCGTTTCGCCGATGGGATCGGTGATAACCAGATCCGCGGACAGGTCACGGCTCACGGCGGATTTGTTGATGAGCACCAGCTTGTGGCCCCGGTAGTAGTTGATAAGGCCAGCGGCAGGCCAGACGTTCAAAGAGGTTCCGCCGATGATGAGCATATCCGCCTGGGCGATGGCGCGGACAGCATCATCCAGGGTCTGCTGGTCCAGCCCCTCCTCATACAGCACCACGTCCGGCTTCACTCTGCCGCCGCACTGGCAGCGGGGGACGCCCTGGCTGTGGAGGATGAAGTCCAGGCCGTGAAATTTACCGCATTTCTCGCAGTAGTTCCTGTGGACGCTGCCGTGGAGCTCCAGAACGCGCTTGCTGCCGGCAGCCTGGTGGAGGCCGTCGATATTCTGGGTGATGACAGCCTTCAGCTTACCGTTGGTCTCCCACTCCGCCAGCTTATCGTGGGCGGCGTTGGGTTTGGCGTCGGGAGCCAGGAGCTTGGCCCGGTAAAAGCGAAAAAATTCTTCGGGGTTGCTTTCGTAGAAGGTATGGCTTAAAATCACTTCAGGCGGGTATTTCCACTCCTGGTGATACAGCCCGCCGGTGCTGCGGAAATCCGGGATGCCGGACTCCGTGCTGACGCCGGCCCCGCCGAAAAACACGATATTGTCGGAGCCATCCACCAGCTCCTTCAGTTTTTTCGCACTTTCTGTCATGGAAATCCCTCCAGTTTTCATCGGTCATAAGGAGTGTTTACAATGAATATCCAGATTTTTGGCACATCAAAATCCTTTGATACCAAAAAGGCGGAGCGCTGGTTCAAGGAGCGCCGTATCAAATACCAGTACATCGACCTGCCCTCAAAGGGATTATCCCCCCGGGAATACCAGTCCGTCAAGCAAAAAGTTGGCTTTTCCGCCCTGGTAAATACAAAATGCCGGGCCTACGAGGATCTGTTCATGGCCTATATCACTCCGGACGCCCAGGAGGAAAAGCTCCTGGAGCACCCCGAGCTGTTCATGGCGCCCATCGTCCGCAACGGCAAAGAGGCCACCGTGGGCTACTGTCCGGATGTGTGGGCCAAGTGGGAGTAACAGGGCAGAAACGCACATACTAAAATAAGCGTGGAGGACAGCCGCAGGAAAGGAGAGAGGATATGGAACGGATACGAATGCCGGAAAACCGCTTTCTGCGGGGCGTCTACCTGATGGTCCGCCGCTATCTCAGCCACAACGTGGGCATTCAGAGTGCCGCGCTGGCCTTTTTCCTGCTGTTCATGCTCTTTCCGTTTTTGATTTTTATCAGTGCCCTGCTGGGCCTTTTGCAGCTGGATGTGGCGGCCATCCTGGGGGCGCTGGGTGAGATCCTGCCCCGGGAGGTGGTGGAGATCGCCGGTGTGTACCTGCGGTATGTGCGGGCCAATCCCAGCATGCGGCTGCTGGTATTCGGTCTGGTGTTCTCTATTTACTTTCCCATGCGGGCCACCAATGCCCTGATGCGTTCCGTGCGGACGGCCTATCACCTGGGTCCGCCCCGGAATCCGGTGCTGCACCGGCTGAAAACTTTGGTCTACACGGTGGTGCTCATTCTGACCATCGTGCTGACGCTGGCGGCCATGACAGTAGGTGAGCGGATGCTGGCCTACGCCGTGGACCACTTCCATCTGCCGATGTTCCTGGCGGCACTTTGGGCACGGCTCCGGTATCCCGCCGCAGGCGTGGCCGGATATTTTGCACTGTTCTTCCTGTATGCCCTGGCCCAGGACCAGCGGCAACCCTGGCGGAATCTTTGGCCGGGGACGCTGTTTTCCCTGGCGGCATGGATGACACTGTCCGTTCTGTACTCCCTGTATGTGGATAATTTCGCGGATTACTCTCTGCTGTATGGCTCCATCGGTACGGTCATCGTGCTGATGATCTGGCTGTACATGAGCGCCACAGTGCTCATCATGGGAGCGGAACTCAACGGCACGATCATGAGCCTGCGCAAGGACGGCAGAGAAAAGGGCGAAGCAATTTAGCCAGAAAGCGGGACCCGACCGGGTCTCCCGCTTTCTGGTTTTACTCATGACTCTTATGGCTGGCACTGGCCGCAGGGGGAGTAGCCCTGGGCCAGCAGGTCCTCCCGGCTGCCGGTATAGGTCTGCCGGTTCTCCTCCTTGATGTCCGCGGCACCGGAGCAGCCGGGGTCGTGGAACTTCCCGCTGCGGGTGTTGAGCACATAGGTGAAGGCGGCCTCCCCTTCCTCCGCGGCGGTATCCACATCCGTCAAATGGCTCTCGCCGGTGGCGTAGTCAATGGCGACGCCGGGCTGAACATTGTAGGCGTAGACAGAAAAACACACGCCCTCGCCGCCGTCCTCCAGGGACAGGGCCTCCATCCAAACGCCCCGGGCTACCAGCTCCGTACCCTGAAAGTCCGGCGTTACCCGATAGAGAACGTGGTTACCGGTCTCCCGGACGTAGGCGGCCACCTGGTTCTCAAAGGGCAGCATCCCCTCTGTATTCAGATACCGGGTGCCGGTGATGAGATTCTGCTCATTGGCGTTTTCCCCTGTCAGCTGATAGCCAATGAGGTGGCAGCGGTTGTAGAGATACTTTCCGTCCACACAGTCATATTTGGCCAGCTGCCAGCCGCTGGGCTTTACCTGGCCGATAGCGCCCCGTTCCTCCGTGGGCATCAGGTCCCGCCCCACGCAGGCATAGGCGGTGCCGCAGCGGCCCAGAGCGTCCAGGGGGCTGTATGTTTCAAAAGAGGACCCATCCAGCTGACTGGTGTCAAAGTCCGGCTGTCCGCCGTTTACTTCCGTCCAGGGACTGTCGGAATAGGCGGGCAGCGATCCCTCCCCTGTATGAGGCGTCTCCGGGGAGAGGATCGGGCGGAACAGGTATGCGGATACCGCCAGGCAGCAGACCAGCAGCGGCGGCAGGACACGGCGAATGAATTTCATGGCGCTTCCTTTCTTGAGACGCGGCGCGGGAGGGACAAGACCGCATTATACTACACCGTCCGTCGGCGGGCCAGCAGAAATTGAAAAATTCACGGAATGTTGATAGTTGGCGGCAAAAAGGAAGTATACTATAAGGGACAGCGGACTCTCTTTACTTTGCAGGTAAAATCCTCTAAAATAATATCTGCGTAAACAGCATCATACGGAAAGGATGAACAGCTTGATGGATGAAAAACTGCGGGAATACGCCCAGCTGCTGGTGCGGGTGGGCCTGAATGTACAAAAGGACCAGCGGATGGTCATCTCCTGCCCGGTGGAGTGTGCCTGGTTCGCCCGGATGTGCGCCCAAGAGGCCTATGACGCCGGCTGCAAGGAAGTGGTCATGAACTGGCACGATGATTCCATGACCCGGATGAAATATCTTCGGGCCGGCGAGGAAGTGTTCGACACGGTGCCCGACTGGCGGAGCCATTTCTTCAACGACCACGCCAAGGAGGGAGCGGCCTATCTGGCCATCTCCGCCACGGACCCGGAGAATCTGAAGGGCGTGGACCCCGGCCGCATCGTCCGGTCCCAGCAGGCCAGCGGCAAGGCGCTGAAGGACTTCGACCGGCTCCAGATGTGCGGCGGCTTCCCCTGGTGCATCGCCTCCATCCCCATCCCCAGCTGGGCGGTGCGGGTATTCCCCGGCGTGGGGGAGGACGCGGCCATGGAAAAGCTGTGGAACGCCATCTTCCAGGCGGTCCGCATCAACGGCGACGGCACCTGCGTGGACCAGTGGCGGCGGCATCTGGCCACCCTCCACAAGCGGATGGAGAAGATGAACCAGCTGAACTTCAAGTCCCTCCACTACACCAACTCCCTGGGCACGGACCTGACCGTCCAGCTGCCGGAGGGCCACATCTGGGAAGCCGGCAACGACGTGACCCTCTCCGGTCAGGAATATATCGCCAATATCCCCACGGAGGAGCTGTTCACCGCTCCGCTGAAGACCGGCGTCAACGGCGTGGTGTATTCCTCCATGCCTCTGGTGAACGACGGCAACATCATCGACGGCTTCCACTTTGTGGTAAAGGACGGAAGGATCGTGGAGGTCCACGCGGAAAAGGGCGAGGCGTCCCTGAAGGGCGCCATCTCCCTGGACGAGGGCGCCAGCTATTTCGGTGAGGTGGCCCTGGTCCCCTATGACAGTCCCATCTCCAACCAGAAGATCCTGTTTTACAACACCCTGTTCGACGAGAACGCCGCCTGCCACATCGCCTTCGGCGAGGCGTATCCCTGCCTGAAGGGCGGCCAGGAGATGAGCAAGGAGGAGCTGAAGGCCCGGGGCCTCAATGACTCCATCACCCATGTGGATTTCATGGTGGGCACGCCGGACCTGTCCATCGTGGGCACCACCCATGACGGCCGGGAGATCCCCGTGTTCGTCAACGGCAACTTTGCCCCGGAGATCTGAACAAAGGAGCGCATAGCCATGGCCTATCCGAAAAAAGCATTTGACGAGACCGTTATGATCGCCGAGGGCGCCCGCATCGGCGGAGACGTGACCCTGGGCAAATATGTGAACATCTGGTACAATGCCGTCCTCCGGGGCGACGAGGGCGCCATTACCGTGGGGAACGAGACCAACATTCAGGACGGCGCCGTGCTCCATGAAGAGACCGTGGTGGGCAGAGGCTGCACCATCGGTCACAATGCCATTGTCCACGGCTGCACCGTGGGGGACAACACCCTGGTGGGCATGGGTGCCATCCTTCTCAACGGCGCCAGGGTGGGCAGCGACTGCATCGTGGGCGCCGGCGCCTTGGTGACCGGAAAGATGGACGCCCCTGACGGCGTTATGCTCCTGGGCAGCCCCGCCAAGGTGGTCCGCCCTCTCACAGAAGCGGAGATCGAGAGTAACCGGGTCTCCGCCCGGGGCTATCTCCACGCGGCGGAGCAGTATCGCAAGGGCTGAGCGCCCATTGCCGGAACGGCCCCGGAAAGGAACTGACCTATGAAGTGGAACAAGCAAGATTTAAAGGGTGCCCTGCTGGTGCTTTGCGGTGGCGCGGCGTTTTATGTGGCGCTCCAGCATCTGAACACGGTGGCGCTGGCCGTAGTCTGGCTGACCGGCATTCTGTCCCCCTTTTTGCTGGGCGGCGCCATGGCTTTTATACTGAATGTGCCCATGCGGGCCATTGAGCGGCACCTGTTTCCAAAGTCGAAACGGGGGGCCGCGCTCCGCCGGGCTTTGGCACTGGTGCTGACACTGCTGGCACTCATCGGCGTGCTGGTGCTGGCCTCCTGTGTCATCGGCCCCGGCGTGGCGGACGCAGCCCGGTCCGTTGCAGGCCAGATCCCCGCCGCCTTTGATCGGCTGTACGAGCAGCTTTTGAGTCTGGAGCAATATTGGCCCCAGTTTGAGGGCGTGGTGAACCAGCTGGACATCGACTGGCGGAGCCTGTCCCAAAAGGCCATCCAGCTGGCCCAGTCCTGGGGCGGCAGTCTTCTCAGCTCCGGCGGCGGCTTCATCGGCGGCGTCGTCAGTGGGGTCAGTACCTTTATTATCGGCCTCATTTTTTCTCTCTACATCCTGCTGCAAAAGGAAAAGTTGGCCCGGCAGGGCCGCCAGGTGCTTTACGGTCTTCTGCCGGAGCGGCGGGCGGACCGGACGCTGGAGGTGCTGCGTCTGGCCAACCGGACCTTTTCCAGCTTTCTCTCCGGCCAGTGCACGGAGGCGGTCATCCTGGGCACCATGTTCGTGGTGGCCATGACGCTGTTCCGCCTGCCCTACGCCCTGCTGGTGGGCGTCCTCATCGCGCTGACAGCCCTCATTCCCATTGTGGGCGCCTTCATCGGCTGCGGCGTGGGCGCGCTGCTCATCGCCGTGGCGGCCCCCTGGAAGGCCCTGGTGTTCGTGGTGCTGTTTCTGGTCTTGCAGCAGGTGGAGGGAAACCTCATCTATCCCCATGTGGTGGGCTCCTCCGTGGGTCTGCCCTCCATCTGGGTGCTGGCGGCCGTCACTTTGGGCGGCAAGCTCCTGGGCATCGGGGGAATGCTGCTGTTCATTCCCCTTTGTTCCGTGCTGTATGCCCTGTTCCGGGATTATGTGAAGGGCCGGCTGCGGGAAAAGCAGGTGCCTGCCGAAAAATGGCGGGACAGCCCGCATCGCTGAAAAGCGGCCTGCTGACCGCGCTGTGTCCATAAAACAGGAGAGCCTCCGTATGCATGCGGCCATACGGAGGCTCATTCTATTTCTATTTCTGCCGAAGCTGTGCGGAGCAGCCTGGGACCCACGATATTCCCGGCAGGAATGTATGGAAGCACACCCTTTCGTTTCGAAATGGCTTTATAGCCGCACAGCAAAACCGCCCTGGCCAAGCCGCTCCGCCGTCCTTTCGGCCAGACATTTCATTTGCATGGATATGAAACGTCCCCCCACAAATCTGTCTGATTTGCGCCTTGTTTTGAAACAAAACTGACAAAATCCACCTGGAATTTTGTAGATTAATGCCCATTGAAATCCACTTGCGTATCATGTAATATGGAATTGTCAAATGACCGGACATTTGAACATTATGTCAAGAAAGGAGGAAGCCATTATCAGGATCAACCACAACAGCCCTGTCCCCCTCTATTACCAGCTGCGTGAGCAGATCCGGGACAACATTCTGTCCGGAAAGTGGGAGTACGGCAAAGAACTCCCCTCTGAGCTCCGGCTGTGCGAGACCTTGCAGCTGAGCCGGGCCACCGTGAAGCAGGCAATGGACGAGCTCGTACGGGAGGGCTTGATTGAACGGAAACGGGGAAAGGGAACCTTTGTCACGTATCAAAATGAGGGCTTCAATATTTTCGCAGAGCCCAGCCTGACCCGGCAAATGCGGAGCATGGGCGTGACCGTCCGCTCCCGCGTTCTTTCCGCCGGTACAGGCCCATTGGAACGAGATGTTTCCGGCTATTTCGATGAGGGAGCGGCAAATTTTTGTAAGCTCCGGCGCGTTCGCTATATGAAAAACCGCCCCTTTGTCATTGAGGAAAACTACATCCCACCCAAATGGGCAAAGGACCTTCTCAAGCAAAATTTAAATACCATTTCGATCTATGATTATCTGGAACAGGCCAACGGCATCAAGCTCAATTCCTTTCATATTGAGGTAAAGCCCACCCTCTTGAATACAGAAGACAAGCAGCAGCTGGAGCTGGAGGATGACCGTGTCCAGCTGATCATTCTGAAAAAAGACATTGTGGGCATGCGCTTCGATATCACCACCCAGTATCAGGGTGAGGTCATCATGTTCAACCGCCGTCTGATCGACGGAAATCTCGTCTCCATCACCGCGGATTACGATGCGGCCAGCCATCAGTTCGCCGTCACCAGCGGCAAGATCCTGCTCCCATCCGACTGACGTATTTCAAGTAAATAGTAAATATTTATTCATTTCAAGCACATAATTTTGTGGTTGGTTTATTTGTTTTACACTTTTTTAAAATTATTTGAATTTTTATCCATTTTTGTTTGAATATACCGCAGGAGCTTCCTGTGTTTATAAAATAAATTATTTAGGAGGAATGAACATGACAAAAGTAAAAAAATTGGGCTTCACGACTAAGGTCCTGATCGGTCTGGTCCTCGGCGCCATCCTGGGCATGGTCCTTGGTCCCAAGGCGTCCGCCATCGGCTTTATCGGCACCGTCTTTCTGCGGCTGCTGCGCTGCTGTGTCGTTCCGCTGATCTTCTGCAATGTGGTCCTGGCCATCGCCGGCATGGGCGATGTGAAGAAGCTGGGGCGCATCGGTGTGAAGCTGATCGTCATTTTCCTGTGCACCACCATCTTTGCGGCCACCGCGGGGCTTTTGACCGCGCTGGTCATCAACCCCGGTCACGGCTTCGTGATGACGGAGGTCAGCGAGGTCTCCGAGCAGACTGCTCCCACCCTCTCCAGCATCATTCTCAACTTCTTCGGCACCAACATCATCGGCTCCATGGCGGAGGGCACCATGCTGCATATCATCTCCTTTGCCATTCTCTCCGGCATCGGCATCATGTTCATGAAAGAAGAGGACCAAACCAAGCTGATCGGCGGCTTCGGTCTGATCTCCCGGTACATCATGAGCTTCCTCCGCCTGGTCATGAAATTCACGCCTATCGGCGTCTTCTGCCTGATGTCCAACACCATCGGCACCTACGGCACGGATGTTCTGGGCTCTCTGGGCAAATTTATCCTGACGATTTACGCGGGTCTGATCGTCCATGTTCTGGTGGTCTACGGCATTCTTTATACTGTAGGCACCAAAAAGAACTTCTTTACGTTCTGGAAGGATATCGCCCCCGTATGGACCACCAGCTTTTCCACCTGTTCCTCCGCTGCAACCATGCCGGTGTCCATGCGGATCTGCGAGGAAAACCTGCACCTGCGCAAAGAGGTCTCCGACCTGACCATTCCCCTGGGCGCCAATATGAATATGGATGGCAACGGCCTGTGGTATGGCGTTGTGGCCATCTTCGTGGCGGAAGTGATCGGAATGGATATGAGCATCAGCACCATGATCGTGGCGATCCTCACCGGCGTTCTGATGACCCTCGGCAGCCCCGGCATCCCTGGCGGTATCATTGTTGCCACCACCATCTTCCTGCAGACCATGGGCATGCCCATTGAATTCGTGGCGCTGCTGGCCGGCATTTTCAGCATTATGGACATGGGCATCACCACCGTGAACTGCGTTGGCTCCGTGGTGGTCGCCGCCGTTGTGTCCGCCAGTGAAGAGCACAGGGCGCAAAAAGCCGCCAAGAGCTCCAATTCCTGACAAAAGGAGGTTACGGATATGAGTGAAAAAGTCATCGGTATCATGGGCGGCATGGGGCCGGAAGCAGGCGCCGACCTGTTCTTGCGCATCACTGCCGCCACCCAAGCAAAGACAGACACAGATCATCTGCACATCATTCTGGACAGCAATCCAAAAATGCCCAGCCGGCAGGACGCCATTTTAAACGGCGGAGAAAGCCCTGTGCCCGCCATGGTCGCCACAGCGGAAAACCTTGTAAAAGCCGGCGCGGATGTCATTATCATCGGCGCGAATACGGCCCATTATTTCTATGATGATGTTGCCGCCGCCGTGGGTGTCCCCTTCCTGCATATCATCGACGAAGCCGTGCGGGAAACTGTGCGGCAAGCGCCCGGCATCCGCAAGGTAGGCGTCATGGCCACCACCGCCGCTATGCAGGCCCATGTCTATGAAAAATCCTGTGCGAAATTCGGCATCGAGGTCATGGGCGTTCCCGATGATGTGCAGGCGCAAATGCAGGATGCCATCTTCCACCACGATTTCGGCTTCAAATACAACGGCCGCACGGAAGCATGCGTTGAGGCAGCCCGGTCCGTGGCACAGTATCTGATTGATAACGGCGCGGAAGCCCTGATCATGGGCTGTACGGAGATCCCCCTGATCCTCGGCAGCACATCGTTCCCGGTCCCCTTGATCGATCCCAACGAGATCATCGCCGAGGCAGCTGTCAAATACGCCAAGGGATGACCCCACACAACCTCTTCAACTCCCCCTTCCTGAAAAAGCCAGGAGACGCCTGCCATACGGCAGGCGTCTCCTGGCTTTTGGGGGGTGTGTATGAACTACCGGGGGAGAGGCCGGTAACTTACACCAGGGTATCCAGAACAGACTTGAAGTCAGCGATGATATCCTCGGGGTCCTCCAGGCCAACGCTGATGCGGACCAGACCCTCGGAAATACCGGCAGTCTTCAGCTCCTCGGGAGTATAGGTGGAATGGGTCATGGAGGCGGGATGCTCCACCAGGGTCTCGGCGTCACCCAGGGAGACGGCGATGGTGCACAGCTCCAGCTTGTTCAGAGCGGCGGCGGTAGCGGTGCGGTCGGCCTTCAGCTCGATGGAGATCATGCCGCCGGGCAGACGCATCTGCTTCTTGGCGGTCTCGTAGCCCTCAAAGCTCTCCAGGCCGGGATAATAGACCTTGTCAACGGCGGGATGGGCAGCCAGGAACTCCGCCACCTTCTTGGCGTTGGCACAATGGCGCTCCATGCGGATGTCCAGGGTCTTCATGCCGCGGGCCATGAGGAACGCGTTAAAGGGACTCATGACAGCGCCGGTCATATCCTTCAGGCCGAACATCCGGCACTGCGTCACAAACGCAGCATCGCTGATGATCACGCCCGCGATAACATCGCCGTGGCCGTTGAGGTACTTGGTGGCACTGTGGACCACCACGTTGGCGCCCAGGCTCAGGGGACGCTGCACGTAAGGCGTGCAGAAGGTGTTGTCCACGATGACGCGGATGTCAGGGTTGTAGGCATGGGCGGTCTTGGCGATCAGCTCGATGTCCAGGATCTTCAGCGTGGGGTTGCAGGGAGTTTCGAAATAAACGACCTTGGTCTTGTCGCTCAGGGCGTTTTTCAGATTTTCGATGTTGGTCAGATCGGTGAGGGTGACCTTCACGCCGAACTTGGCCATGCCGTGGTTCAAAAGAGCGTAGGTGCAGCCATACAGGGTCTCGTCGGCGATGATCTCATCCCCGGCCACCACGGCGCTCCACAAAGCGGAGGAAATGGCACCCATGCCGGAAGCCGTGCACAGCGCGGCCTCGCCGCCCTCCAGAGAGGCGACTTTCGCCTCCACAGTGGCCACGGTGGGGTTGCCCAGACGGGAGTAGATATAGCCATCCTCCTGGCCGGCAAAACGGGCGCCGCCCTGCTCCACAGATTCAAATTCAAATGTAGAAGTCTGGTAAATAGGGTCGCACAGGGAGCCGGCGGCATTTTTCACCTTTCCGACATGGATCTGGCGAGTGGCAAAGCCCAGCATCTTTTCAGTGTTCATAAAATATGTACCATCCTTTCTTTCCGGTCCGCCGGGATGTCCTTCATTGGCGGATAATTATTTTTTGCATTCAAATTTTCGTTATCTGCTTTCTTTTCTGTTTTAACAGAGCGAGAGAGTGGAGAAAAAGAGAGAATCGGCATTCTTCGCGGATAATTACGGATATGTTGACTATAAAACCAGGTTTTTTCCCTTGCGTTTTTATCAACTTCTGACTATATACTAACACGATTCCAAAAGAGGTGTTAGTATTGGTTTTCCGCAATCTGTTAACGTTTTTTATAATAACGTATTTGACTTTCCGATAATGCTGCTTTATAATAAGCGGAAGACCAAAAAATGCTTCAGGAGGTGTGCAATGACATTTCAGCAGCTGGCGTACGTTGTGGAGATCTCAAAATGCGGCTCCATCAACAAGGCGGCCCACAAGCTCTTCCTCTCCCAATCCGGCATTTCCACCGCCGTCCGGGAGCTGGAGGAAGAGCTGGGTATCCAGTTTTTTGTCCGCAGCAACCGGGGCGTGGAGTTCACGCCGGAGGGAAAGGAATTTCTCAGTTACGCGGTCTCCCTGCTGGAGCAGAAAAAGCGGATCGAGAGCCTTTACGGAGAAGCCCGCAACACCACCTCCCCCGTCCGTTTTTCCGTCTCCACCCAGCGCTATCCCTTCACGGAGGACGCTTTTTTGCGGATGCTTGCGATGACCGATGTGAATCGTTTCTGCTTTTCCAGCAAGGAAACCGGCATGGACGCCGTCATCGACGACGTGTATGACCACCGGGCGGATGTGGGCGTTATTTTCCTGACGGAGCTGACGGAAAAGATCATCCGCCGCCTGCTGGACTCCCGGGATCTGGAATTTCACGAGATCGCCGCCGTGGCTCCTTGCGTTTACGTCCGGTCCGGTCATCCCCTGACAAAGCTGGAGCATGTGGAGGATGCGGACCTATCCGGCTATCCCTATGTGTCCTTTGAGCATGACCAGGGTGTGGCCACGGATTTTTCCGAGGAATACCAGATCCTGTCCCTGAAAAAGCCCGCCAAATGCATCAGCGTCAACAACCGCTCCACCATGATGAACGTTTTGGCCCGGACAGATGCCTTTACCACCGGCAGCGGCCTTTTGGTGGAGGGGATCACCAGTCAAGGCGTCGTGACAGTCCCCCTGGCCGGCAAGACCTGTGTCCGCATTGGCTGGATTGTTCCCAAAAACAGCAAGCTCTCCCCCCAAGCGGAAGAATTTGTCGGCCTTTTGACGCAGTCTGTGGCAGATTCCATCCGTTTCACAGAATCCATGCATCAGTCCTTGGCAAAGGATGGCTGAGGGCCGGCATACATAAAAAGAGAGCGCCGTGTTCCGGCGCTCTCTTTCGTTTGATCGTTTAGTTCCGGGCTTCAGCAGCTTCCGCTTCCAGCGCGGCCTTCTTGGCAGCCACGCCGGATTCCGCCACATCATACTCCCAGTTCCAGGGGTCCTTGCGGCAGACGCCGTCGGCAAAGGGAATGAAGATGGACAGGATGCCCACGACGGCCAGGATCCAGCAGTACCACAGTCTGGGGATGATATCCGTGGGGCTCATGGTGATGCCGTAGGCAGAGGTCAGCGCCGCGGCGGTCAGGATCTGCGCGCCATAGGGGATGATACCCTGGAACACGCAGGAGAACACATCCAGCAGGGATGCGGTGCGGCGGGGATCCACCTTGTACTCATGGCTGATGTCCTTGGCCATGCTGCCGCTGAGGACGATGGCCACGGTGTTGTTGGCGGTGGCGCAGTCAGCCAGGGAAACCAGCGCGGCAATGCCCACCTGCGCGGACTTGTTGCTCCTCATCATGCCTCTGAGCTTCTCAATGAGCCAGGTGATACCGCCGTTGTGGGTGACCATTTCAGACATGCCGCCGCAGAACAGGGTCAGGAAAAACACCTCGTTCATGCCGGTAAAGCCGCTCCAGATGCTCTGGGCAAAGCCGAAGATATCCAGGGAGCCGGTGGCCAGGCCCACGATGCCGGCGACAAAGATGCCGATGGTCAGGACCAGGAACACATTCATGCCCACCAGAGCCAGGATCAAAACCAGCAGATAGGGAACGACCTTGAGAATGCTGTACTCCAAAACGCCCATGTCCGGCATGGTCTCGGGCCGGCCCATGATCAGCAGGACCACGATGGTGATGAGGGCGGCAGGCAGGGCGATGAAGAAGTTGACCCGGAACTTATCCCGCATTTCGCAGCCCTGGCTGCGGGTGGCGGCGATGGTGGTATCAGAGATCATGGACAGGTTGTCGCCGAACATGGCGCCGCCCACGCAGGCACCCACCACCATAGGAACGCTCAGGCCGCCCTTGTCGGCCACGCCGACGGCAATGGGGATGATGGCGCCGATGGTGCCCATGGAGGTACCAGTGGCGGTGCCCATGAAAGCGGAGATGATGAACACGCCGGCAGTGAGGAACTGGACGGGGATCAGGCTCAGGCCCAGGTTGACGGTGGCGTCACGGCCGCCCATGGCGGCGGCCACGCTGGAGAACGCGCCGGCCAGCAGATAGATGATGAGCATGGTCAGCACATCTTCATTGGCAGCGCCCTTTGCGAAAATACGGAACCGCTCGTTGATGGTGCCCTTAGTCATGGCGAAGGCCACCAGCAGCGCAATGAACATCGCGGTGACAGACGGGAACTGATAGAATGCCATTTCGACGCCCTGGCTCTGCAGGACGAGGCCGGCGCCCAGATAGATCACAACGAATACCAGGAACGGGACCAACGCCAGGCCACTGCCTTTCTTGTTCAGGGTATGATCCATAAATATTTTCCTCCTCTTTACTTGTCCGCTCCGCTGATACGCCTCTCTCTTGGTTCAATTGCACAGAATCGTTTGCTTCTTTTCTCTCTTCTCTGTAGAAAAGTATAACATTTTCTTCCCAGAACTGTTAATATGAATCTCATATAATCAGCTACTACTTTTTCTTATAGGGCCAACCACTTTTTTTCATAGCTGATCTCCAGACTTTTCAGACCCCCGTGCCATTGACTTTTCCCCTGTTTTCCGGTATTGTGTTCAGGTTGTTATAAGGTATGAAAGGAGATCGTTTCTCATGTCTGCAACCAGTCTTTCCGACCTGATGAATTTTACTCTGGGCTCTCTGACGCTGGGAAAGCTCTTTACTTCTTTGCTGACGCTGCTGGTCTGCCTGCTGGTGATCCGGGTGCTGCTGAAGCTGACGCGAAAGCTGCTGACCGGCACCCATCTGGACAGCAGGGTGCAGAAATACCTGCTCTCCGGCGTAAAGCTGCTGCTGTACATCGTGGGCGCCCTCATCGTGGTGGACAGTCTCGGCATTCCCATCACCTCCCTGGTGGCGCTGCTGTCCGTGGGCTCCCTGGGTGTTACCCTGGCGGCCGAGGATGTGCTGGGCAACGTGGCCGGCGGGCTGGTGGTCCTCTCCTCCCGCTCCTTTGCCATTGGTGATTTCATCGAGGTTGGCGGCACATCCGGCACCGTGGAGGAGATCAGTCTCAACCACACAAAGCTGGTGACGCCCGACGGACTTTTGGTCATGCTGCCCAACAAGGAGCTGGCCAGCTCCAAAATGACCAACTACACCACCATGGGCAGCCGCCGGGTGGTCCAAAAAGTCACCGCCTCCTATGACGCCCCCACGGACACGGTGAAAGCCGCCTGCTTCCAGGCGCTGGAGATGACGGAGCATATCCGCACCGATCCCGCGCCCACCGTGCGCCTGACCAATTACGGTGAGAGCTCCATCGAATACACCGTCTACTGCTGGACAGACCCGGAGCATTACTGGGATGTGTATTTCGATCTGGGCGAGCATCTGCGTCAAGGCTTTCAGGACCATGACGTAGAGATGACTTACAGCCATCTGAATGTCCACATCGTGGAGCAGCAGACTTGATATATGCAGCGAAAACGCGCCCCATCCCCGCATCAGCGGGGATGGGGCGCGTTTCGTTCAGGCAGACAGATCCCAGGTGATTTACCGGCCGGACACCCGGTCCTCCTGGATGAGCAGCTTCAAAGCCTCCACCGCCACCTTGACGGAGTTAGAGGTGTTCTCGCTCTTTTTCTGGTCCAGGCCTGCGGCCTCCCGCTCCTGGTTCCACACCACATGGAAGCAGGAGCCGCAGCGGCAGCCCAAGGCCGCCGCCACCACGAACAGGGCGGCAGACTCCATCTCACTGGCCTTGACGCCCAGGCGCTTCCAGCTTTCCCACTTGGCTTTCAGTTCATAATAAACGGGCGAGGCCTCCGGGTCGTGCTGGCCGTAAAAGCTGTCCTTGCACTGGACGATGCCCGTGTGCAGAGGCAGCCCCAGGGACCGGGTGGCCCGTGCCAGACAGTCGGTGATCTCAAAATCCGCCACCGCCGGGAACTCGATGGGGGCATATTCCCGGCTGGTGTGCTCATAGCGGATGGCGCCGGTGGCCACCACGATGTCGCCGGACTGCACATTGATGTCGATGCCGCCGCAGGTGCCGGTGCGGATAAAGGTGTCCGCGCCGCACTTGTGAAGCTCCTCCATGGCGATGGAGGCAGAGGGGCCGCCGATGCCTGTGGAGCAGGCGGTCACCTTCTCGCCCAGCAGAGTACCGGTCCAGACGTTGAACTCCCGGTTATAGGCCACCTGTTTCGCGTCATCAAACAGCGCCGCGATGGCAGGGACCCGCCCCGGATCGCCGGGCAGGATGCAGTACCGGCCCACGTCCCCGGGGGCACAGTGGATATGGAACATTTTTTCAAGCTCTTGCATAGCAGGCCACCTCACAATTTCATTTTTTAACAGTATAGCAGATTTCCCGGCACCTTGCAACGGTGTCACTCCCCCGCCAGCTTCTCCAGAGTCTCTTCCGTCAGGCGGTACACGGTCCAGTCGCTCATGGCCTCCGCCCCCAGAGACTGGTAAAATCCAATGCTGGGCGTGTTCCAGTCCAGGCACCACCACTCCATCCTGCCGCAGCCCCGCTCCCGGGCGATGGCGGCAAGCTGCCGGAACAGAGCCTTGCCGTACCCCTTGCCCCGGTGCTCCGGCAGGACGAACAGGTCCTCCAGGTACAGCCCCGCCCGGCCCAGGAAGGTAGAAAAATTATGGAAGAACAGGGCAAAGCCCACCTCCTTCCCGTCCTCCAGGGCAAAGAGGACTTCGGCGTTTTTTCTCTTAAACAGCTGTTCAGCAAGGGTAGCCTCGTCCGCCGCCACCTGGTCCAGCATGTGCTCGTAATCCGCCAGTTTTTTGATAAACTCCAAAATCAGCGGCGTATCCCGCTCCTCTGCGAAGCGAAAGGTCAGTTTCACGGCCGGCACCTCATTTCAGCGTCACCACCGTCACACCGCTCTCGCCCTCGCCGTAGACGCCCAGGCGGAAGCTCTTCACCGCCTTGCTGCGGCGGAGGATGTCATGCACAGCCTTTCGCAGGGCGCCGGTGCCCTTGCCGTGGATGATGGTGACGGTGTCCAGCCGGCCCATGACGGCGGCGGAGAGGAAGTTCTCCACCACGCTTTCGGCCTCCAGCGTTTCCATGCCCCGGATGTCCAGCTCCCGGCTGGCAGAGGCCCGCAGGACCCGGTCCGCGTTCTGGCGGATGGATACGGCGGGCTTTTTCTTTTGGGCTGCCCGCTCGTCCTCCTCAATGAGGCGGACCTCATCCGCCCTTGCTTTCATTTTCAATACGCCGGACTTCAATTGCAGCGTGCCATCCCTGCCCACGGACACCACCTCCGCCGGGGTACGGACGCCGGGGATCTCCACCAGGTCGCCCTCCCGGATGGGACGGCTGGGCTTGGGGATGGGCTCCTGCCGCTGGTCCCGCTTGGACACGGCGTCCTCCGCCTCGTTCAGCTTCCGCCGCAGCTCCGCCCGGGCCTCGTTGGCATTGAGGGGCCGCTCTGCCTTTGCCTGCTGCCTCCGCATCTCCGCCAGCTCCGCGAACACCTGGTCCGCGGCGGACCGGGCGTCCCGCAGGATACGCTTGGCCTCCGCCTCGCCCCGGCTGCGGGCATTTTCCTTGGCTCGTTCCATCTGCTCCCGGAATTCCCGGGCCTTGCGGGCGTCCTCCTCCCGCTGATGATAGAGACGGTTCGCCTCCTGCTCCCGCTTTTCCAGTGCCTGGCGTTTGGCCTCCAGCTGGGTAAGCACATCCTCAAACCGGACGCTTTCGCCGCTCATCTGGACCTTGGCCGCCTCGATGACCTCCTCCGGCAGCCCCAGCCGTTTGGAGATGGCGAAGGCGTTGGACTTGCCGGGGATGCCGATGAGCAAGCGGTAGGTGGGGCTGAGGGTCTCCACATTGAACTCGCAGGAGGCATTTTCCACCCCCGCCGTGGTCATGGCGAAGGTCTTCAGCTCCGCGTAGTGGGTGGTGGCCGCCACCCGGGCGCCCATGCGGCGGACATGCTGGATGACGGCGATGGCCAGCGCCGCGCCCTCCACCGGGTCCGTACCGGCGCCCAGCTCGTCGAACAGGATCAGGCTGTGCCGGTCCGCTTCTGCCAAAATAGATACTATATTAGTCATATGTGCTGAAAAAGTGGACAAATTCTGCTCGATACTCTGTTCGTCGCCAATATCCGCCAGCACCCGCTCATAAACGGAGACGGCGCTGCGGTCTCCCACAGGGATATGGAGGCCGCACTGGGTCATGAGGGTCAGCAGTCCCAGCGTCTTTAAGCTGACTGTTTTGCCGCCGGTATTGGGACCGGTGATGACCAAGGTGTCGAAGGTATCACCCAGCTCGATATCGATGGGAACGGCTTTTTTGGAGTCCAGCAACGGATGGCGAGCCTTCCGCAGATGGATGGCCCCATCCCGCCGGACCTCCGGCCGGATGCCGTCCATTTTGTAGCTCAGCTGGCCCCGGGCAAAGATCAGGTCCAGGTGCACCAGGGCGTCATAATCCCACTGGATATCCTCCCGGTGGGCAGCCGTCTCGGCGGAGAGCTCCGCCAGAATGCGCTCGATCTCCTTTTGCTCCTTGGCCTCCAGCTCGATAAGCTCGTTGTTGGCCTGCACGACCCCCATGGGCTCCACAAACAGTGTGGCGCCGGAGGAGGAGATGTCGTGGACCAGACCGGGCAGATCACCCTTGTGCTCCGCTTTCACCGGAACCACGAAGCGGCCGTCCCGCTGGGTGATGATGGTCTCCTGCAAAATTTTTCCGTAAGTGGGCGAGGAGATGATCTTTTGCAGGATCTGCCGGCTCTTGGCCTGGGCCGCCCGCATATGGCGGCGAATATCCGCCAGCTCTGTGCTGGCCGCGTCAGCAATGGTATCCTCGTCGGGGATGCAGCGCTTGATCTTCTCCTCCAGAAAACGGTTGCCGTGGAGGGAGAGGAACAGGTGATCGATGGCGGTCTTTTCCATGGCGTCAACGTTGAAATACTCCTTGGCCCGCCGGGCGGCAGTCAGCAGGTCCGCGATGGTCAGCAGCTCTCTGGTATTCAGGCTGCCCCCCCGATCCGCCCGGTCCAGGGCCTCCCCCACCGGCTTCACGCCGGAAAAGGACGGCGCGCCGTGAAGGCCGATCATGGCCCGGGCGGCGTCGGTCTGGTCCAGGAGACGCAGCACCTCCTCCGTCTCCATTTCCGGCCGGATGTGAAGGGCCTTTTCCTTGGCCTCGCCGCTGACCGCCTGGTCAGACAGCAATTGCAGCACCCGGGGCAGCTCCAGGGTGCGGATGGATTTGTCGAACAATTCGCTCATAGCTCATTCTCCTGCAAAGAAGATTTGCGTGATGGTGTTTCCGGCACAGTCTCTTTCAGCAGCCATGGCAGCTCCAGCGCCACATTGATCTGAAAACAGGGCTTCGGAAAATTATCCGGAAGCAGGTCACAGTCTTTACAAAAAACCATCTGTGCCCCTTCCGCAGCTGTGCCGGAACAGTTGCGGCCTTTCAGCCTTCCCACAAGGTGGTAAAAGGCCTCATACAGGCGGCGTCCCTCCGGTCCAGGGCCCAGCTCCATGACCTCCCGGGGCTTGCGGATATCCAGGCCAAGACGGTCCAGAAACGCCCTGAGCCGGGGAGCCACTGTCTCCACCGCGGCGGCAAAGTTTCGGCAATAGGCACAGCCGCAGCCGCCAGCAATCTCTCCGTAGGCGTCATAATACGCGCGTGTGGCCTCTGCATCCACCTGGACGCGGCAATCTTCGAAAACAAATTCCGTCATTTTCATGCCTTCTCGTATAATTTTCTCTCAATTATACAAATTGTATCTCATTTTGAGGGAATTTCTACCGGCTGTAAGCTCTTGTAAAAGTCCAGCGTCCGAAAGCCCCGCTCCAGCTGAGCGGCGGCGAAGGCCTCCGCCGCGTCCCCCAGCCGCCGCAGGGGCTCCGGTCCCAGCCGAAAAGCGTACAGCCGCTTGGGGTCCCCGTAGACGATATGCCGCAAGGCTGCCAGGGAATCCCGGCACAGGGGCATGGAGAGACCGCTCTCTCCAGTGCCGCAGGTTTGGCACCGCAGCACGCCCTGGACCACGTCCAGCAGGGGCCGCTCCGGGTCAGGGCAGCCGCAGTAGGCGCAGCCGCCCGCCAGGGGCTCATAACCCGCCAGGCACAAAAGCTTCAGCTCAAAGGCCGCCTTTACCAGTGCCGGCGGCTTGTGTAAAGCAGAAAGGGCATACAGCCCGTTCAGCAGATGTCGCAGCAGATCGCCGGACACGGTATCCTCCGCGGTGACGGCCTCTGTCAGCTCCGCGAAGTAGAACCCCAGGGCCATGGCGTCCAGGTCTGCCCGAAGGCCGCTGAACAGCTCCAGCGTGGACCCCTCATTGGCGTAATACCAGTCCCCTTTTTGATACAGCGTCCACTCCGACCAAACCAGCGGCTGGGCACAGGCGGCGTAGCGGCAGCTTTTCCGCCGGACGCCCCGGGCGATAACGGAGAGCTTGCCCCGGTCTGCCGTCAGAAGGGTCAGGATCTTATCGGCTTCCTTGGTCTCAGTCTCCCGCAGGACGATACCCCGGGTGACGATGTACGGCGTCCCCGCCATGGTCTCACCACCTTATGTACGGGGGCGGCGCCCCCGGCGCTTACAAAATGGGCGGCAGCTGGTCCTCCGCCTCCTCCAATGTCCGGTAAAGCATATAGGCCAGCGGCTCCCCGGTCATGCAGAACAGCTCCCAGAAAGGTTCGGCTTCCATGATGCAGACCTCCTTCTGGGAATAGTCTGCGAAAAAAGTCGGATTTGATAACTGGAAATATCAGTCGTCGTGATAGCCGAAGCTGCGCACGTAATTGACGTTATCCCGCCAGTTCTCCTTCACCTTCACCCATGTCTCCAGATACACCTTGGTACCCATGAACTTTTCCATGTCCTGCCGGGCCAGGGAGCTGATCTTTTTCAGCATGGCGCCCTGCTTGCCGATGATGATGCCCTTGTGGCTGGCCTTTTCACAGTAGATGGTGGCATCCACGTCGATGACGCCGGAATCCCGTTCGGAGAATTTCGTGATCTCCACGGCGGTGCCGTGAGGGATCTCCTTATCCAGGCACAGCAGCAGCTTTTCCCGGATGAGCTCACCCATGATCTGCCGCTCCGGCTGGTCGCTGATCTCTCCGTCCGGGAACAGCTGAGGCCCTTCGCTGGCATATTTGCGCAGCTCATGCATCAGGTCCTCCAGACCGCTGCCGGTGTGGGCGGAGATGGGGATGATGGCGTCGAAGCCGTCCCAGGCCTCGTTGTAGGCGGCGATGACCGGAAGCAGCTCCGCCGGCTCCACGGTGTCGATCTTGTTGATGCAGAGGATTGCCGGCAGGCGCTCCTCCTGGATGCGGCGAATGAGGGCCAGCTCCGGCGCGCCCACATGGGGGATAGGCTCCACCAGCAGCAGGGCGCAGTCCACATCGCTGAGACTGGAGGTGACCACCTTCACCATATAGTCTCCCAGAGCGGACTTGGGCTTGTGGAGACCCGGCGTGTCCAGCAGGATATACTGGGTGTCCTCCCGGTTCACCACGCCGTAAATACGGTTTCGGGTGGTCTGGGCTTTGTTGGAAACGATGGCGACCTTTTCGCCCACCAGTGCGTTGGTCAGGCTGGATTTGCCCACGTTGGGCCGGCCGCAGACAGTGATCATGGCTACATTTTTGATTTCAGACATAGGTGATCCTCAACTTTCTTGTTAAGCAATAAAATATTCCGGCGCTCCGCCGGGGTTTAAACGCGGGGTTCCCACAGCATGGCCCAGTGGTCCAATCCGGTCCCGGGGGCCGAGGTACGGGAGACCACCCGGAAGCCGCATAACTGGTAAAACTCCACATTTTTCTCTGACTGTGTCTCCAGGTAACAGAGCCGGGAAGGCGGCTGGATCTGCGCGAGGCCATAGGCCACGAGGGCCTTGCCAAAGCCCTTTCCCTGGCTCGACGGCTCCACGCAGATGGGCGAGAGGTGCCAGCAGGGCCGCTCCGCCGCCCGGGCCGCAATGGCATCGGCGAAGTCGTTGAAGCCCATGATCCGCTCCCGCTGCGCTTTGGTGCAGGGCAGCACGGCCGAAAGTCCGCCGCAAAACAGCAGGTCTTTCGGCTCCATTTGGTGGCCGGGCGCCAAAAACACTGCCACACCCGCGCCTTCATCGGCCACCAGTACCGTGCCGTATTTGAGCCCGAACCGCAGGCGGAAGGCCATGAACTTTCTCAAAAAGCGTTCCCTATCCCCGTCCTCGGGGATGAAATAGCGGTACAGCGCGTCATCCGCGAAGGCTCTGGCCATGGTGGAAACGACCCGGTCCATATCTCTTTTTTGAAATGGCCTGATTTCCATCACACACTTCTCCCCCTTTTACCGTTTCAACACCCGTTTCAGGTACTGGCCCGTGTAGCTCGCCCCACAGGCGGCCACTGTCTCCGGCGTGCCAGTGACAACGATGGTGCCGCCGCCGTCGCCGCCCTCCGGACCCAGGTCGATGAGCCAGTCGGCGCATTTGATGACATCCAGGTTGTGCTCGATGACCACCACGGTGTTCCCCGCGTCCACCAGCCGCTGGAGGACCTCCAGCAGCTTGCGCACGTCATCGGCGTGAAGGCCGGTGGTGGGCTCGTCCAGAATATAAATGGTCTTGCCGGTGGCCAGCTTGGAGAGCTCCGTGGCCAGCTTCACCCGCTGGGCCTCACCGCCGGACAGCTCCGTGGAGGGCTGGCCCAGCTTCACGTATCCAAGGCCTACATCCTGAAGGGTCTGGAGCTTGTTGCGGAGCTTGGGCAAAGCGGAGAAGAACTCCACCGCCTCGTCCACGGTCATGTCCAGAACGTCGGCGATACTTTTGCCTTTGTAGCGGACCTCCAGAGTCTCCCGGTTGTAGCGGCGGCCCTTGCACACCTCGCAGGGGACGAAAATGTCCGGCAGAAAGTGCATCTCGATCTTCAGCACGCCGTCGCCGGAGCAGGCCTCGCACCGGCCGCCCCGGACGTTGAAGGAGAAGCGGCCCGGGCCGTAGCCCCGGCTCTTGGCCTCCTGGGTGGAGGCAAACAGGTCCCGGATGTCGTTGAACAGCCCCGTATAGGTAGCGGGATTGGAGCGGGGTGTCCGGCCAATGGGGCTTTGGTCAATATCCACCACCTTGTCCAGATACTCGATGCCCTCGATGCGGTCGCATTTGCCGGGACGGGTCTTCATCCGCATGAGGTCCGCCCCCAGGCGCTTGAATAATATCTCATTCACCAGGGAGCTCTTGCCACTGCCGGACACGCCGGTGACCACCGTGAATGTGCCCAGCGGGAAGGACACATCGATATGACGGAGGTTGTTTTCAGCGGCGCCCACTACCTTCAAAAACTTCCCGCTGCCGGGGCGCCGGGATGGGGGCACAGGGATCTTTTTCTTTCCGCACAGATACTGGCCCGTCAGGGAGTTGGGGTCGGCCATGACCTCCTCCGGTGTGCCGGCGGCCACCACTTCGCCGCCGTGGACGCCGGCGCCGGGGCCGATGTCGATGAGGTAGTCTGCGGCCCGCATGGTGTCCTCGTCATGCTCCACCACCAACAGCGTGTTGCCCAGGTCCCGCAGGTTCCGCAGGGTATCCAGCAGCTTGTCGTTATCCCGCTGGTGGAGGCCGATGGAGGGCTCGTCCAGGATATAGAGGACGCCCATAAGGCTGGAACCGATCTGCGTGGCCAGGCGGATGCGCTGGCTCTCGCCGCCGGACAGCGTCGCGGCGCTGCGGCTGAGGGTCAGATACCCCAGTCCCACGGAGCGCAGGAAGCCCAGCCGGGAGCGGATCTCCTTCAAAATGCGGTCGGCGATGAGGTGCTGCTGTTCCGTCAGCTCCAGCTGCTCCGCCCATTCCAGCTCGTCCAGCACGGAAAGGCGGGTCAGCTCATCAATGGCCTTGTCCCCCACCGTCACCGCCAAGGACTCCTTTTTCAGCCGCCGTCCCCTGCACTCCGGGCAGGGGCACTCGCTCATGGCCTCCTCCAGCTCCCGCTTCACGGAGTCGCTCTGGGTCTCCATATAACGGCGCTGGAGGTTGTTGCAGATGCCCTCAAAGGACTGGTACAGCACACCCTTGCCTCGGGGCTGGTCGTAGTGGAGCTCCAGCTTTTCGCCGCCCGTGCCGTACAGGATGATCTGCTTCACCTCATCGGGCAGTTCCTTCCAGGGCGTGGTCAGCTTGAAGTGGTACTTCTGGGACAGGGCGTCAAAATACATGCGGGAGATTCCGTCAGAGCGGATGTTGTTCCAGCCGGAGGCTGTAATGGCCCCCTCCAGCAAGGACAAGTCCTCGTTTTCCACCACCAGGGCGGGGTCCACCTTCAGCTGGCTGCCCAGGCCCGTGCAGGTGGGGCAGGCGCCAAAGGGATTGTTGAAAGAGAACATCCGGGGCGTCAGCTCCTCGATGGAAATGCCGCAGTCCTCACAGGCGTAATTCTGGGAAAACACCAGATCCCGCTCCTCCCGCAGCAGGTTCACCACCACCAATCCGCCGGAGAGGTTGGAGGCGGTCTCCACGCTGTCCGTCAGCCGCTGCTGGATATCCGGCCGGATGATCAGGCGGTCAATGACGATCTCAATGCTGTGCTTTTTGTTTTTCTCCAGCTGGATCTCCTCGTCCAGCTCGTACAGGTTTCCATCCACCCGCACCCGGACATAGCCGGAGCGCTTGGCGTCTTCAAATATCTTCTGGTGCTCGCCTTTTTTGCCCCGGACGACGGGCGTCATCACCTGGATGCGGGTGCCCTCCGGCAGGGAGAGCACCTGGTCAATGATCTGGTCGATGGTCTGCTGGCGGATGACCTTGCCGCATTTGGGGCAATGGGGCGTGCCCACCCGGGCCCACAGCAGCCGGAGATAGTCGTAGATCTCTGTCACCGTGCCCACGGTGGACCGGGGGTTTTTGCTGGTGGTCTTCTGGTCGATGGAAATAGCCGGGGAGAGGCCCTCGATATAATCCACATCCGGCTTGTCCATTTGCCCCAGGAACATCCGGGCGTAGGAAGAGAGGCTCTCCACATACCGCCGCTGGCCCTCGGCGTAAATGGTATCAAAAGCCAGGGAGGACTTGCCGGAGCCGGAGAGGCCCGTCATCACCACCAGTTTGTCCCGGGGGATGGTGACATCGATATTTTTCAGGTTGTTGGCCCGGGCGCCTTTGACAATGATCTTATCCTGCATAAGCGTTTTTGTGTCTCCTTGTCAGAGATTATCTGTATATTTCCTTCTGGTGCCAGCCCCGCACGATGATGCGGGAGACCACCAGTCTACGGAGCAGCTTCATGTCCATGCCGTTCATTCCACGGTGATATCCGCCGCGGAGGCCCCCAGCAGGTCCAGCAGTGCCTGGGGCGCCAGCTCCACCTGGGCGCCCACCTTGCCGGCGGATACGCAGATGGTATCGTACAGGGTGGCCGTTTCATGGAACACCGTGGGGAACTGCTTTTTCATCCCCACGGGGCTGCATCCGCCGTGGACGTAGCCGGTGAGGGGCAGCAGCTCTCTCTGGGGCAGCATGGCGATGGACTTCTCCCCCACCGCCTTGGCGGCCTTTTTCAGATCCAGGTTTTCCGCCACGGGGATGTCAAATACGTAGTATGCCCCTGTGTTCCCCTTGGTCACCAGGGTCTTGAACACCCGCTCTGCGTCCTGCCCCAGAAAGCCCGCCACGCTGACGCCGTCGATGGGGCCGTCGGCGGGATAGGTATGAGCCGTGTAAGGAATTTTTTTCTGGTCCAGGACCCGCATGACATTTGTTTTTTCTTCCTTGTGCTTTGTCATTGTATTCATCCTCTGTTTTCCATGAGTTCTCTTTGTACATACTTGGGCAGCTTCTCCATCACCAGGCGGTGGGATGCCTCGCACAGCGCCCGCAGCAGCTCATCCGGCAGGGCGCCGTCCAGAAAGCAGGCGATCCAGGTGCGCTTGTCGGAATAAAAGCCCGGCAGAATATCCGGGTATTCGGCCCGGAGCAGCTCCGACTGCTGTGGATCGCATTTCAAATTCACCAGATCGTGGCCGCCGTAGATCTTGTGCTCCGCCCCCGGGGAGCAGACGGCGGCGAACAGCCTGCCCCGGAGCATATAGCGAAACCAGCCCCACTCGGGCTTGTAGTCCTTCTCCGCTCCCGGGAGGGAGAGGAGGTATTCATCCAACCATTCGTATCGCATTTATTTCTCACCCCGCAGCTCGATGATGCGGTCCCGCAGCACCGCCGCGTACTCGAATTCCAGCATCTTGCTGGCCTCTTTCATTTCCTTTTCCAGCTTGGCGATCTCCGCGGCCCGCTCCTGCTCATTGAGCTTCCGCTTCTTCCGGCCCCGGATGGTGTCCTCCTCCGCCGTTTTGGAGATCTCCAGCACCTCCCGGACTCCCTTGATGATGGTCTTGGGCACGATGCCGTGTTCTTGATTGAAGGCGTCCTGGATGGCGCGGCGGCGCGCCGTCTCCTCCATGGCCGCCCCCATGGAGGGGGTGATCTCATCGGCGTACAGAATGACGAGGCCCTCGGCGTTTCGGGCGGCGCGGCCGATGGTCTGGATGAGGCTGGTCTCGCTGCGGAGGAACCCCTCTTTGTCGGCGTCCAGCACCGCCACCAGGCTCACCTCCGGCAGGTCCAGGCCCTCCCGCAGCAGGTTGATGCCCACCAGCACGTCGAACTCGCCCAGCCGCAGGTCCCGGATGATCTCCATCCGCTCAATGGTCTGGACATCGGAGTGCATATACCGCACCCGAATGCCGGCGTTTTTGAAAAACTCCGTCAGGTCCTCGGCCATTTTCTTGGTCAAGGTTGTCACCAGCACCCGCTCGTTCTTGGCGGCGCGGGCCTTGATCTCGTCCATCAGGTCGTCGATCTGACCGGTGACAGGCCGCACCTCCACCCGCGGATCCAGCAGGCCCGTGGGGCGGATGACCTGCTCCACCACCTGGTCTGCCCGCTCCCGCTCATAGGGGCCCGGCGTGGCGGAGACAAACACCGCCTGGCCGATGCGCTCCTCAAATTCCTCGAACTTCAAAGGCCGGTTGTCATAGGCGCAGGGCAGCCGGAAGCCGTATTTCACCAGGCTGTCCTTCCGGGCGTGGTCACCGTTGTACATGGCCCGGACCTGGGGCAGCGTCACGTGGGACTCGTCCACGAACAGCAAAAAGTCATCCGGAAAGAAATCCAGCAGCGTCATGGGCGCCGACCCGGCGGGCCGCTCCGAAATGATGCGGGAATAGTTCTCGATGCCGGAGCAATAGCCCAGCTCTGCCATCATCTCCATATCGTACTCCGTCCGCTGGCGGATACGCTGGGCCTCCACCAGCTGGTCGTTGTCGGTGAAGACTTTCACCTGCTCCTCCAGCTCCCGGCGGATCTCGCCCATGGCCCGGTCCATTTTGTCTTTGGTGGTGACATAATGGCTGGCGGGATAGATGGCGATGTGGTTCAACACCCGGTTCACCGCCCCGGTCAGCGGCGTGATCTCGCTGATGCGGTCGATCTCGTCGCCGAAAAACTCCACCCGGATGGCCTTGTCCTTGTAGTAGGCGGGATAGATCTCCACCGTGTCCCCCCGGACCCGGAACATATTGCGCTCAAAGGCGATGTCGTTGCGCTCATAGCGGATCTCCACCAGGCGGCGCAGCAGCTCGTCCCGGTCCCACTGGGCCCCCACCCGCAGGGACACCACCATCTTGGCAAAGTCATCCGGCTCGCCCAGGCCGTAGATACAGCTGACGGAGGACACCACGATGACATCCCGCCGCTCCAGCAGGGCGCAGGTGGCGGACAGCCGCAGCCGGTCGATCTCGTCGTTGGTGGAGGCGTCCTTGGCGATATAGGTATCCGTGTGGGGGATATAGGCCTCCGGCTGATAGTAATCGTAATAGGACACAAAATACTCCACGGCGTTGTTGGGGAAAAACTCCTTGAACTCCGCGCACAGCTGAGCCGCCAGGGTCTTGTTGTGAGCCAGCACCAGGGTGGGGCGCTGCACCTGCTCGATGACCTTGGCCATGGTGAAGGTCTTGCCGGAGCCGGTGACGCCCAGGAGCACCTGCTCCTTTAATCCGTTTTCGATGCCCTCCGCCAGGGCCGCGATGGCCTGGGGCTGGTCGCCGGAAGGCTGGTAATCAGAAACAACTTGAAATTTCGGCATAGCACGTTCTCCTTAGGCAGCTGTATATTGTGGCCGGCGGCCAGCCACGGGCCAAGGGCCCAGCGCCGCATCTGCGGCGTGCAAGCGTTTTGGCGAAAGCCAAAACCTTGAAACGGGCGGACTCTGCCTGCCCGTTTCAGTCATATCGAGGGGCCCCCGCAAAAGCCCCGCTTTTGTGGGGAACCGCCGGAGGGCTGGTAACCAGAAACAACTTGAAATTTCGGCATAGCACGCTCCCAAACAGTTTGTTTTTTCGTCTTCCATCATACCACGGGTATACGCTATATGCAACATTTGTTCGATATTTGTGAGACAGTTTTTAAACGCAGGCGGCTTACACCAGATATCCGCTGTCCGCCATGGATACAAAATCCTGGTCCGCCACAATGATGTGGTCGGCCAGCTGGACGCCGATGCTCTCCAATGCTGATTTTGCCCGGTCTGTGGCCGTATAGTCATCGGTGGAGGGCAGAGCCACGCCGCTGGGGTGGTTATGGGACAGGATGACCGCGCTGGCGGAGGTCAGCAGCGCCTGCTCCAGCAGGCGGCGGATATCCAATCCGGCGGAGGAGATACCGCCCTCCCCCAGGCGCCGGCAGGCAATGAGCTTGCCCTTCCGGTCCAGATACAAGGCGTAAACCACCTCGTGCTTTTCTCCCGCAAACCGCTCCAGCAGGTAAGCGCCGGCCCGCTCCGAGGAGTTGAGGACCATTTCCCGCTCCGCCTCCGCCAGCCGGGCCTTCCGGTACAGCTGGAACACCAGCTTCAAAAGCACCGCGGCGCTCTCCCCGATGCCCTCCACCTTTTGCAGGTCCTCCACCGGGGCCTCCAGCACCGCCGACAAAGAGCCGTACCGCTCCATGAGGGCGTGGGCAATGGGATTGGTATCCCGGCGGGGAATGGCGTAATACAGCAGCAGCTCCAGGGCCTCATGGTCCGCGAAGGGCTCCAGCCCGCCCTGCAAAAAGCGGCGCCGCATTTTCTCCCTGTGTCCGTCATGAATCCCCATGTCCATCTCCGCCTTTCGCGTGAATCAAAATTTCCCCGGAATGTCACATTATACCACATACCTGCCGTGTACGACAAGCGCTTTTCCGGTTTGAAAATTCCAATTCAGCTTTCCTTCCGGGTTGACAGTGGCACTTTTTTGGCATAATATTAAGAAAGAAATTGTTATATCGTCCGGTAGGTAAGGCTACCACAGGGATATGGATCGCTGCCGCGGAGTGATGGAGACATCATGAGAGGGTTTGAACAGGCGATATCGAACACGAAGGTATCATCTAACGCGATTTCACCGCCTTGTGAAGCTAAAGCTTGAACGGCGGCGGGGGGCTTATTGGCTCGCTCCCCGGAAAAGAGAGCTTCTCTGGCCGCGCCGTTCCGGGCGGACAGGGAAGTTATTTTTATCAAGACCGGAAAGGAGGCTGCGCGGCGTGTTTGAGTTGGAAGGAAACCAGGAAGAGCTGCTGGAAAAAATTGAGGAGTATATCGCCCGAAAACGATACGCGGACCTGCGGGCCCTCCTTCTTCCCATGGAGGCGGCGGATATCGCCGCTTTGTGCGGCGAGCTGGACGAAAAGGTGGCGCTGGTCTTCCGCCTGCTGCCCAAGGAGCAGGCGGCGGAGGTGTTCGTGGAGCTGGATTCCGACCAGCAGGAGCTGCTGATCCAGAGCTTTTCCAACACAGAGCTGAAGGAGGTTCTGGACGAGCTGTATCTGGACGATACCGTGGATATCGTGGAGGAAATGCCCGCCAACGTGGTCAAGCGCATTTTGAAGCACTCCGACCCGGAGATGCGCAAAAGCATCAACGAGATCCTGAAATATCCCGATGACTCCACCGGCAGCATCATGACCACGGAGTTTGTGGACCTGAGAGAGACCATGACGGTGGAGGACGCCTTGAAGCGCATCCGCCGCACCGGCCCTGACAAGGAGACCATCAACGTCTGCTATGTCATCGATGACGGCCGCCACCTTATCGGCCTGCTGTCCATTCGGACACTGCTGCTGGCGGAGGATGACGATGTCATTGGCGACATCATGGAGCGGAACTTTATCTCCGTCCAGACCCTGGACGACCAGGAGACCACGGCCCGGGCCCTGGGCAAATACGACTTTCTGGCCCTGCCAGTGGTGGACACGGAAAACCGTCTGGTGGGCATCGTCACCGTGGATGACGCCATTGATGTTCTGCAGGAGGAGGCCACCGAGGATATCGAGAAGATGGCCGCCATCCTGCCCTCTGACAAGCCCTACCTGAAAACCAGCCCCCTGGAGACCTGGAAGGCCCGCACCCCCTGGCTGCTGGTGCTGATGCTCTCCGCCACCTTTACCGGCATCATCCTCACCCACTTTGAAAGCGCCCTGGCCTCCTGCGCCATCCTCACCTCTTTCATCCCCATGCTCTCCGGCACCGGCGGCAACAGCGGCACCCAGGCCTCCACCGCCGTCATCCGCGCCCTGTCTTTGGGGGAGGTGCGGTTCTCCGACCTGATCCGGGTCCTGTGGAAGGAGTTCCGGGTGTCCGTCTGCTGCGGCCTGTGCCTGGCCGCAGCCAACTTCGTGAAAATGATGCTGGTAGACCGTTGGCTGCTCCACAACCCCACCGTCACCCCCACAGTGGCCCTGGTGGTGTGTGCCACGCTCATCGGCACGGTGATGGTGGCGAAGCTCGTAGGCTGCTCCCTGCCCATTCTGGCGGAAAAGGTTGGCTTTGACCCCGCCGTCATGGCCTCCCCGTTCATCTCCACCATCGTGGACTCCCTGTCTCTTTTGATCTACTTCCAATTCGCCTCCATGATTTTGGGTGTTTAAGCAAAAAAGCTCCCGTCCGCTGAGGACAGGAGCTTTTTCTTTTAAAACGCAGCGTGTCTCTGCTTTTCCATCAAATAATTGGTCAGTGCGACCCCATTCCGGACCGCCTGCCGTTCCTGCACCACCCGATAGCCCCTTCCGGCAAAAAACGGTTTTGCGGTGATGGAGGCGTACACAGTAAACCGCTCCGCGGCGGAATCCCTCTCCAGACGGCCGCAGATGGCGGCCGCGATGCCGCGGTGCTGAAAATCCGGGTGCACGAACAGCCTGTCCAGATACCCGGTCTGGTCCATATCGCCGAAGCCCACAAGGGTATCCCCTTCCACCGCCACCAACGTGTGATGCTCCAAAAGCGAGCGGTCCCAGGCCGCGAGATCCACGGTGCCAGACGCCCACGCGTCCAGTTGCTTTTGTGTATAGTCTCCGGCGCAGACAGCGTGGACGCTCCGGTGGAACAACTCCGCCAAAGCTACGCAGTCCGCCGATGTGTAATTTCGGAGCCGCATATCCGCATTTCCTCCTTGTAAAAGTCAAAAGCGCCGCGGCCAAAAGGGCAGCGCTCCGCGGCGTTTTTTCATTATTCCGGCAGCGTCTGGACCACGCCCCGGGCGCAGTCCACAGACACCCGGATGCCGTCCGTCAGGCGGCGGGTGGCGTCCACCGCACCCACGATGACAGGCTTGTCCAGCGCCAGGCCCACGGTGGCGGTATGGCAGTCGGCGCTGGCCTCCTCCGTGATGACCGCCGCGGCCTGACGGATGTAGGGCAGCAGGCTGTTGTTGGTATACGGCACCACCAGTACATCGCCGGGAAGGAATTTTTCCGCCACATCGTCCAGCACACGGCATACACACAGCCGGCCGCTGGCCTTTTGTCCGCCGATGCCGGTGGCATTGATGAGGGAGCCGCCCACCTGCTTGACGCGGATCATATTGGTGGTCCCGGCCACGCCCACAGGCACGCCGGCGGTGACCACCACCAGATCGCCGTTTTTCACGATGCCGGCCCGCTCCGCCGCCTCCACAGCAAAGTCCGCCAGTTCATCGGAGCTGCTGGCGTAGGGCATCATAATGGCCTCCACGCCCCAGTACAGGCTCATCTGCCGGCGGACCTGCTCATCCAGCAGCAGCGCCACCACGGTGGTCTGGGGCCGGAACCGGCTGACCATTTGGGCGGTGACGCCCCGCTGGCTGACGGTGAGGATAGCGTCGGCGCCGATGTCCATGGCGGTGGTGCAGGCGGCGTGGGCCATGGCGGTGGTGATGGACAGCCGCTCCTTGCCGGAGACCTTCAGGGGCTTGGCCCGGTCGATATTGGCCTCCGTCCGCAGGGCGATGGCGTCCATGGTGCGGACCGCCTCCACCGGATATTTGCCCGCCGCGGTCTCGCCGGAGAGCATGATGGCGGAGGTGCCGTCATAGATGGCGTTGGCCACGTCGGTGATCTCCGCCCGGGTGGGCCGGGGGTTTTCCACCATGGAATCCAGCATCTGGGTGGCGGTGATGACCGGCTTGCCGCAGGCTACGCACTGGGCGATCATATCCTTCTGGATAACAGGGATCTCCGTAAAGTCGATCTCCACGCCCATGTCGCCACGGGCCACCATGATGCCGTCCGCCACGGCCAGGATATCCGGCAGATTGCTGACACCCTCCCGGTTTTCGATCTTGGCGATGATGCGGATGTGGGAGTTGTTCTGGTCCAGGATCTGCCGCAGCTCCCGGATATCAGCGGCGGTGCGGACAAAACTGGCGGCGATATAGTCGAAGCCCTCCTGGATGCCGAAAAGGATATCCTCCCGGTCCCGCTGGCTGACGTAGGGCATGGACAGACGGACGCCGGGGATATTGACACCCTTGTTATTCTTCATGACGCCGCTGTTGAGCACCTTGCAGCGGATCGTGGTGGGCGTGGTCTCCAGCACGGTCATGCGGACCAGGCCGTCATCCAGCAAAATGGCGTCACCGGCCTTTACGTCGCCGGGCAGGTCATTATACGTGATGGAACAGCAGGTCTCGTTGCCCTCCACATCGTTGGTGCAAAGGGTGAACTCCGCGCCCTCCTTCAGCTCCACGGAACCGTTTTTAAAGGTCTTCAGCCGCACTTCGGGGCCCTTGGTGTCCAGCATGGCGGCCACGGGCAGGTCCAGCTCTTCCCGCAGGGCCTTCAGCTGGTCCAGACGGGCTTTGTGGCCGGCATGGTCGCCGTGGGAGAAGTTGAAGCGGGCCACATTCATGCCGGCAAGCAGCATCTCCCGCAGGACGCCCTCCCGGTCCGTGGCAGGCCCCAGGGTGCAGACGATTTTGGTCTTTCTCATATTGATTTCCACCTTTCTCGAAAGGAACAATTCACGAACAGCATTCTATCACAACTGTCCTATCCGGAAAAGAGAAATTTTGCAAAAATTTGCGCAGGCTGTCAAAAAAAGTGCGGCATTTCTGCCGCACTTTTCAAGCTAAACGATTAGATGTCCAGTTTTTCTTTCAGTGCTTCGATCATAGCCCGGTACTCCTCCTCCGTCAGATGGACCGGAGCGGGGTTGGTGATCTCGAAGCTTCCTCCAAACTCAAAGCCGCCCTCGTACTTGGGCACGATATGGAAATGGAGGTGGGGATTCGTATCGCCGAAGGAGGCCAGATTCAGCTTCGTGCAGCCCCACAGGTCCTGGATGGCCTTGGAGGCCCGGGCCAGGTCCTCGGCGAAATCCGCCCGCTCCTGGGGCGCGCACTCCCACAGCTCCCGGTGATGGCTCTTCAGCGCCAGCACGCAGCGGCCCTTGTGGGCCTGGTCCTTGAACAGGTACAGCGTGCCGGCCTTCATCTCACCGACCTTGAACATAATGGCCTCCCGGCCCTCGTGATGCTCATCACAGTAAAAACAACCCATGGTGTTTTCCTCCTGGTTCCGTAAATTGGGGGAGATGTCCCTCTTGTCCCTACCATACATCCGCGGTCCGTTTTCCGTCAAGAAAAACCCGCACGGTTTCCTGTGGATTTTTGTTTTGGGATGTGATAAGCTGGAAAAAACGCCATATATTTAAAGGAGGGTCCTTCCCATGAAATTAGGATTGGTAACTGACAGCCTGGCCCACCTGTCCTTTCCGGAGGCGGCGGCCGTATGCCGGAAGCTGGGGCTGGAGCAGGTTGAGCTGGGCTGCGGCAACTGGTCTCCCGCGCCCCACATCGACCTGAACGCCCTGACCACAGACGCCGGCAAGCGCCGGGAGCTGCTGGATACGCTGGAGTCCAACGGCCTCACCATCTCCGCCCTCAACTGCTCCGGCAACCCCCTGTTCCCCGGTGAAAAAGGCGTTCGGGACCGGGACGTGGTGGAAAAGACCTTTCTGCTGTCGGAGCAGCTGGGTTTGAAGACCGTTGTCATGATGAGCGGCCTGCCCGGCGGCTGTGCCGAGGATCGGACCCCCACCTGGATCGTGACCAGCTGGCCGCCGGAGACGGAGAGCATCCTCCGCTATCAATGGGAGGTGGCCATTCCCCAGTGGGAAAAGCTGGTGGCCCAAGCCAAGCGTCACGGTGTGGAGCGCATCGCCCTGGAGTTCCACGGCTGGCAGCTGGTAAACAACGTGGAGAACCTGCGGCGGCTCCAGTCCGCCGTGGGCATGACCGTGGGCGTGAATATGGACCCCAGCCACCTGTTCTGGATGGGTGCCGACCCGCTGGCCATGATCGACGCCCTGTCCGACTGCATCTACCACGTCCATATCAAGGATGTGCGGACGGAGCCCGCCAGCGCCGTCAACACCATGCTGGACACCAAGGGCGTGCTGGAATTCAAGACCCGCTCTTGGAATTTCGTCACCCCCGGCACCGGCCACGACGAGGCATGGTGGCGCCGGTTCGTGGAGGCCCTGCGGGCCACCGGCTATGACGGCCCCCTGAGCATTGAGCAGGAGGATTACACCATCCCCGTCATGGACGCTCTAGAGCAGGGCTCCGCCCTGCTGCACCGGGTCACCGCCTGAGAGCTCACGATCATCAAAAAGGACTGTTCGGATCGAACAGTCCTTTTTTCACGCCTGGAGCAGGCCTTCCGCCGCGCCCTGGACCAGCCGGTCCGCCATGGAGACCAGTTCCTCCCCTGGCAGGTCCATCCCCCGGCTGAACCATTCCTTCACAAGTCCGATGAGTCCATAGGTCACGAAACTCATCAAATAGTCCATCTGCTCCGGAGACACGTCCCGGAACCAAGCCTCCGTCAGACGGGAGCCGTTGCGGCAGATAAGCTTTTGGAGCTTGTCCACAAAGCCGCTGGCGGCATTGCCGTCCAGCAGCGTCCCAATGGTGGTCCGGTGCTCCACCACATAGTTCAAGATCGGCAGCAGCACCGGCCGCAGAGTCCGCTCCGCCGTACTTTCGGCCATATGGGCATCCACCAGGACCTGGGCTTCCTCCAGCATGTCCTCCTCCACACTTTGCAGCAGGGCCGCCGTGTCCGGATAGTGCAGGTAAAAGGTCCCCCGGTTCAGGTCCATCCGCTCCGTGATATCCCGAACGGTGATCTCCGAAAACCGTTTTTCCCGCATCAGCTGTAAAAGGCCGTCCTTCAAAAGCCGGCGGGAGCGGCGGGAGCGGCGATCCTCCACCTGTTTTTCCATAACACTGGTTCTCCTTTCAGGCACGCCCGGTTTCCTTTAGACAAAACCGGGAATGTGTCCCTTGTTTTTTTCCGTTGGTGGTATTATAATTTCTCCCGAAAAATAAATCAACATTTTTTCATTATTCAACATTTGTTGATTATTGAAAGGAGCATGTTTATGATCCAGCAACCGCGTCTCCGCCGCCCGCTGGCCCTGGCCACCGCATTGGCCCTGGCGTCCGCCTGTGTGGTCCCCGCTGCCGCCGCGGAGCCCATCGGCGATGGCGTGACCCCCACCTGCGACGAGGCCTATTACGCCACTTTGGACTATTACGGCAACCTGACGGAGGGCAGCGTGGTCAAGAGCTACATTCTCAACGGCGCCGACACCCTGACAGACCATGGTACATACGACCAGGTGGTGAACCTGACGGACCACACGGAGCCCACCGTGCAAAACGGTGTCACCACCTTCCGCTTCGACCCGGACAGCGCCCCCTCCCACTTTTACTTTGAGGGAAAGACCGCGGCACCCTTTGAGACCCTGCCCTGGACGTTGTCCATCCACTATACCCTCAACGGCGTGCCTACCAAGGCGGAGGACCTGGCGGGCAAGACCGGCGTGGTAGACATCACCGTGGACGCCATCCCCAGCGAACGTGCCAGCGAGTATGCCAAAAACAACTATACCCTGGCGGCTATGGCCCTGTTCAACCAGGATGACATCCTGTCCCTGGAAGCTCCCGGCGCCCAGGTGCAGTTGGTGGGCAACCTGCGGACGGTGCTGTTTCTAGCCTTTCCCGGAGAGGAGCAGCACTTCACCATCCGGGTGGGCACTGAGGACTTCTCCTTCGGCGGCATGACCTTCATGATGGTGCCCGCCACCCTCAGCCAGCTGGAGGAGATCTCCAAGCTCAGCGACCGAAAGGATGAGCTGGAAGAGGACTACCACAAGCTCTCCGACAGCCTGGACACCCTGCTGGACGCTTTCGGCAACATGGAGGGCAGTCTGTACGCCACCGCCAACGGCCTGGACCAGCTGGATCAGGCCCGGGGCACCATCTCCAGCGGTAAGGGGGCCATTTACGACGGCACCGACGCCCTGCGGGAGGATCTGGCAGGCATCGCCGCTCTTCTCGACCCGGTGGCGGAGCAGGTCCGCTCCGCCAGCCAGGCGGTCACGGACGCCAAAGCGGTGCTGAACACCATGACGGATACCGCCCTGTCCCTGCAGGGCCAGCTGGAGGACATGGAGGACGCCCTGGAAAATCTGGAAGACAGCGACGATGTGCGGCAGCTCATCCACGATGCCGCCGGCATGAAAAAAAGCCTTCAGAACCTGGAAAAGGCCTTGGACAGCCTGGACCGCATCCCCTCCGTGAGCTCCCCCCTGGAGGGCCAGGACATCGACGCCATCCGGGAGAATCTGCCCCGGGTGAAGGCCATGGAGCCGGGCTTCCGGGCAAGCGGTATGGACAGCTTTTATGAATACGCCTGCGAGGTCCTGTGGCAGCAGTATGCCGCCCAAAAGGGTATCACTCAGGAGACGCCGGGCTACGACCAGTACCGCCAGGCCTTCCTGGCCGGCGGCGGCAGCGAGGCCGCCAAGGGGCTGGCCACCATTTATGAGTCCTGGTCCTCCGACCCGGAGGCCTTTGAGTTCCTGCTGGACCACTCCGACACCATCGACGATCTGCTGGACCAGCTGAACACCACTACCAGCGGCGTCAGCGACGCGCTGGAGCAGGTAGCCGGCCCCACCGCCGCCGTGGTGGGCAGACTGGCGGACCTGTGCGGGGACATGGATGAGCTGACAGACCTGCTGGAGGACGCCGACGACCTCTCTGCCGCCATCCGCCATAGCTCCAAGAGGCTGCGGAGCATTCTGGACAGCACCGATGACCTGCGTACTATCCTCAACGACTATGAGCCCACCGCTCAGGAGAGTCTCAAGACCCTGGAAGACCTGAGCGTCACCGCCGCCGCCACCGTCCGGGACAGCGAGCAGCTGGTGTCCGACGCGGAAGCCCTGCTGAAGACCTCCGGCACCCAGCTGGACGCCGGCACGAAGCAGACGCTCTCCGGCCTGGCCGCCGCTTTGCGGCAGGCGGCCAGCGGCCTTGCCACCACCAACGAGGTAAAGGAGGCCAAGGGCAGCATCAACTCCATCATTGAGGATACCTGGGATGAGCACACCGGCGATATCGACAACCTTTTGAACATGGACGCCAACGCGGAGGCCATCTCCCTGACCTCCCCGGAAAATCCCGCGCCCCAGAGTATCCAGGTCATCATCCGCTCCCAGGAGATCAAGGCGGAGGAGCGGAATGCGGAGGAGACCGCCGAAGTCAAACCCGGCAAGGGCACCTTCTGGAGTCGGGTAGCCCAGATGTTCAAGGACTTTTGGGCGGCCATTACCGGCGTCTTCCACTGACGCGGGGAAAGGACAGGTGTTGTTCCCGTGATCGAAAAAATCGCCCATAAGCTGACGCGAAAGCCCAAGCTGGTGGCCGCCATCGCCGTGCTGATGCTCATTCCCGCCATCATCGGCTTTGCCGCCACCCGCATCAATTACGATATTCTCTCTTACCTTCCCCAGGATCTGCCCTCCTCTCAGGGGGAGCAGCTGCTGGAGGACCCCTTCCAAATGGCCGCCACCAGCATGCTGGTGGTGGACGGCATGCCGTCAGGCTATACCAACGACCTGCTGAACGCCATCCGGGATGTCCCCGGCGTCTCCAACGCCATCTGGGTCAGCAACCTGGTGGGCGTCCAGATCCCCACGGACATGATCCCCGCCAGCTTCCGGGATATGTTTTTCTCCGGCGACGCCACCATGATGATCATTCAGTATGACCACCCCGGCGCCTCCGACGAGACCATGCAGGCCATTGAGGACGTGCGGAGCATCTGCAATGAAAAATGCTTCCTGGCCGGCTTTTCCGTGGTCATCAAGGACACCCGGGACGTGATGGACAGTGAGCTCCCCCTGTTCGTGGGCCTTGCGGTGCTGCTGGCTCTGCTGGCCATGAGCGTGACGCTGGAATCCACGGTGCTGCCCCTGGTGTTTTTGGCCAGCATCGGCATGGCCGTGGTCTACAACTTCGGCACCAACATTTTCCTGGGAGAGATCTCCTACATTACCAAGGCCATCGCGGCAGTCCTGCAGCTGGGCGTCACCATGGATTACTCCATCTTCCTCTACCGCCGGTACGAGGAGGAGCGGCTCCACTACGATGACAAACGGGACGCCATGGCCCAGGCCATCATCGCGGCCTTTCGCTCCCTGTCCGGCTCCAGCCTCACCACCATCGCCGGCTTTCTGGCGCTGTGCTTCATGCAGCTGACGCTGGGCCGGGACATCGGCATCGTCATGGCCAAGGGCGTGGTGCTGGGCGTGGCCACCGTCATTTTGGTGCTGCCCAGTCTGGTGCTTATTTTCGACAGGCAGATCGACAAGCACAAGCACAAGACTCTCATCCCCAGCTTTCACCGCCTCAACGGCTTCATCCTCCGGCGGCGGGTAATGCTGGCCCTTTTGGCCGTGGTGCTGTTCTTCCCGGCGGTCTACTCTCAAAATCACGCCGATATCTACTACAAGCTGGACGAATCCCTGCCCCGGGACCTGCCCTCCATCGTCAGCAACGAAAAACTGAAGAATGACTTCGACATGGCCACCTCCCACTTTATCGTGCTGCGGGATGACCTGTCCGCCGGGGAGATGGGCGAGATGGAGGACCGCTTGGAGGCGGTGCCCGGTATCACCTCCGTGGTATCTTATCACCGCATCCTGGGCACCGGCATCCCAGACTTTTTCATCCCCTCCGAGGTGCGGGACCTTTTGAAGCAGGGCGGCTACCAGCTGATGATGGTGAACTCCAGCTATGAGCCGGCCACGGATCAAGTGTCTGCCCAGCTGGACAGCATGAATGCCATTCTTCATGAATACGACCCGGCGGCCATGATCACCGGCGAGGGCGCCATGTACCGCGACCTGATCGACACCACCGCCGTGGACTTCACCGTCACCAACTACATCTCCATCGCGGCCATTTTCCTCATCATCGCCATCGTATTCCAGTCCATCACTATCCCGGCGGTGCTGGTGGCTACCATTGAGCTGGCCATTTTCATCAATCAAGGCTGCTGCTATTTCACCGGCACCTCCATTCCCTTTATCGCCCCCACCATCATCAGCTGCGTCCAACTGGGCGCCACGGTGGATTACGCCATTCTCATGACCTCCCGCTTCCAGGAGGAGCTGCGGAAGGGCCAATCCCGGATGGAAGCCATCCGAACGGCGGCCGACGCCTCTGACGCCTCCATCGTCACCAGTGCCCTGGTGCTGTTCTGCGCCACCCTGGGCGTATCCTTCGTGTCCTCCATCGACCTCATCGGCGCCATCTGCGTCATGCTGGCCCGGGGCGCCCTCATTTCCGCCCTGGTGAGCATCTTCCTCATGCCCGCCATTTTGTGCGTGTGCGAGCCGCTGTTTAATAAGACCAGCCGCCACTGGCGCACCGTACCGCCCCACCGGAGCAAGGCACTTCCCGGCAAGACACCGGAAGCGCTCCCCCAGGAATCCCAGCCGGCGGAACACCGCTGACCGAACGAAGCAACGCCCCCGTGCTTTCGGCACGGGGGCGTTTACCGCTTTGGGGCATTTGCATGATCTCAGCCCCGGGTGTAGCCATCGTGATCCGTCATGGCGTTTTCCAGTACGGCGGTCATGCCGTCCATATTGAAGCCCGCCAGGGAATGGCTGTTCCATATCTCCGGAGAAAAGGGATACAGTGCGCTGTCAATGACGCCGACCTTTTTCAGGTGGTCCCTGCCGAACTGCTCGTAATATTCCATGACCTCGCCGCTGTACTACCGGCTGAACGTACTGGTCATCAACGTTCCGCCTCCGCGGGAGCGGGTGGAGGATACCCGTCCCTTGGCACAGCACTTTGCACGGACGTTCAACAAAAACACGGCGTTACCAAGCATCTGAGCCCGGAGACCATCCGCATCATGGAACACTACTCCCGCCCCGGAAACATGCGGGAGCTGCGAAACACCATGGAGTGGATGATGGTGGAAAGCAAAAACAATCTGATCGACCCAAAGGCATTCCAAAAGGGCGATGACGCCGCTGACAGCGCCGAGCTCAACACATAAAAACAGACGGGCGGTCTTGTAAGACCGCCCGTCTGTTTCGTAAAAAAGCTCACTTGTTGGCCAAGGCGTCCACGTCCGCCTTGGCTGCCTGATAGAAAAGATAGGTGTCACAGGTGTAGCTGACAAACTTGATGCCCATGTCACGCCACTTTTTGGCACCCTCCACGGTGTCAGCGAAGCAGCCCAGCTTCACGCCCTTGGCGTTGGCCTTTTCGATGATGCCCTGGATGCAGGCGATAACATCTGGATGATTCACCTCACCCACATGGCCCAGGGAGCTGGACAGGTCATAGGGCCCGATAAACAGCACGTCCACACCGGGCACGTCCAGGATCTCATCCAGATTCTCCACGGCCTTCTTGCCCTCGGCCTGGATGATGACCATGGTCTCCTGGGCCTTGGCAAAATACTCGCTGCCGGGCACGGCGCCGTAGCAGGCGGAGCGGACAAAGCGGTTGGTGCCGCGGGTGCCCACGGGGCCGAACTTGGCGGCGGACACCACGGCGCGGACCTGCTCGGCCGTATCGATCTGAGGCACCAGCAGAGCGCCGGCGCCCACGTCCAGGGCTCGGTCGATCCAGATGTCCATGCCCCGGGGCACGCGGACCACCGGGCACACGCCGGCCACGTTGGCGGCGCGGATCAGGTTTTGCAGATTCTCAAAGGTGCCGGGGCCGTGCTCCATATCCAGCAGCACAAAGTCATATCCGGCATAGCCCGCGGCCTCCACATAAGCGGGGTCAGAGGTGATCATGAAGGGGCCCAGGGCACCCTGGTCGGAGTTCAGTGCGGCCTTGAACCGATCCACACTGTCCATGGAAGGCATTTTCAACTGATCCATTGCAATTCTCCTTATCTTTTCCGGCGGTGGGCCGCCGTTTATTCCGTATAGTGGAATTTAATTCCGCATTAATTTCCTACTTCATTGTACGCGCATCTCCTGCCGTTTGTCAACTGTTCAGTGCCGTTTTCGCTGCTTTCCCAGCAAGATTCCCACCGCCCCCAGGAAAATGGAGAGATCCGCCAGATTGAACACATACCGGCGGACAGGCTCCGGCGCCTTGGGAAAGCGCACATAGTCGTACACACTGCCGTGGCGCACCCGCTCCCACAAATTGCTGATACCGCCGCCCAGCAGCAGCCCGCAGCCGATTCGGCTGCTTTTCCGCAGGGGCAGCGCCCCCGCCATCAAGGCGGCGGACAGCTCCGCCAGCTGGCGGCTGTTCAGGCGCAGCAGCCCGAAGGCGGAGCCGTGGTTCCGCAGGGCGGTCAGATAGACGCGGCCACCCAAATAGGTGCTGTCCCGCCGGCTGGTCCGGTCCAGATACCACCGGACCGCCGTGCAGGCGGAGGCGGAAGCCCCGGCGGCGCACATAGTCAAAAGCATGATCTCACTCCCCCTTGTTCTCCCGGGCCTTTTCCAGGGCGGCCTTCACCGCCCGGGCCTTGCCCGGCTGGTTGTTGCGGTCCATAGCCGACGCGATCTGCCCCATGACCTCGTCCACCTCCGCCCGGAAGGCGGAGGCCGACAGGCGCAGGGCGCCGTGGCCCAGGATGATGAGCTGCTCCGGCCCGTCGGAGGTGGCCACCTTCACCCGGTGCTGCCGGCCGATCTCATAAGTTGCTTTTTCAATGAAAGCGTCCGCGGTCTCCGCCTCCTTGGTGTAAACCACATGGATATTGTGATACTTTTCCACAGAGCCCAGGCCGTCCTTGACCTTGTAGGCGTCAAACACCAGGATGACCACGGACTTTTTGAAGCCCTGGTAATTGCTGAGCAGATCCATGAGCCGCCTGCGGGCGGCGTCCAGATTGTCCCGGGCCACCGCCTTCAGGTCATCCCAGGCGAAAATAATGTTGTAGCCGTCCACCAGCAGGTATTCCGGCCCCAGGTCCCGGGGCTGGATGGTCCGTTTTTCCGCCGTCTCCGCCGGAGCCCGCTTCGGCTCCCGGGGCGGCTGGAACGCCCGCTGCTTCACCGGGCCGTAGGTCCGCTCAAAGATGGCCTGAAGCTCCTTGTCCTGCTCCAGCGTTCCGGCGTAGGTGCTCTCCCGGCGGCTCTGGGACCGCTGCTCCGGCTCCGGGGACTGCCTTCCAAGCCGCAGGCCGCTGTCTACATGGGCGTGGGTGGGCACGTCCCTCCACTTGACGGTATACCCGGCGCCATGGCCGCAGAACACGGAGTCCGGCGGGTTGTCCACATCCCGCTCCGGGTCATAGCCCATGGTCTCCACCACCTCTGTCTGCCGCGGGCAGGGGGCGTAGTCCCGGAGGGTACACAGGAGCCGCCCCTGCCCCTTGGTGTAGGCGGTGACCTCCTGGGCGTAATTCTGTAGGGCTGCCACCGGGGCGAAGCCGGTGAGCACCGCCTCCTCCCCTGCCGTCTCCGGTGGGTCTGTCTCCCCGTTCATCCGCTGGAGGTCGCTCATGGCCCGGCCCACCTGGGCGGCGGGCACCTCCAGGCGGAAATCGTACCAGGGCTCCAACAGGATGCTCTCCGCCTGCATGAGACCCTGCCGTACCGCCCGGTAGGTGGCCTGGCGGAAGTCGCCGCCCTCCGTGTGCTTCACGTGGGCCCGGCCCGCCACCAGTGTGATCTTCATGTCCGTAATGGGGGAGCCGGTCAATACCCCCAGGTGCTCCTTTTCCGCCAGGTGGGTGAGGATGAGCCGCTGCCAGTTCCGGTCCAGCACATCCTCCGGGCAGGCGGTATCCAATGTGATGCCGCTGCCCCGCTCCCCCGGCTCCAGCAGCAGGTGGACCTCCGCGTAGTGGCGCAGCGGCTCAAAATGGCCGATGCCCTCCACCGGGGCCGCGATGGTCTCCCGGTAGACGATGCTTCCCTGGCCGAAGGTCACCTCCATGCCGAACCGCTCCCGGATGAGGCGCTGCAGGATCTCCAGCTGCACCTCCCCCATGAGCTGGGCGTGGATCTGCCGCAGGTGTTCATTCCAGGCGATGTGGAGCTGGGGGTCTTCCTCCTCCAGCTGCCGCAGCTTCAAAAGGGCCGTGTGGGGGTCCGTCCCCTCCGGCAGCCGCACCTGATAGGTCAAAACCGGCTCCAGCAGCGGCGCTGTCCAGTCGGTTTCCGTGCCCAGGCCCTCGCCGGGGCGGGTGCGGCTGAGGCCGGTGACGGCACAGACCGTGCCTGCCTCCGCCTCCTCCACCGTGCGGAACTTGGCACCGGAGTAGATGCGCAGCTGATCCGCCTTCTCCTCCCACACCCGGTCCTCCGGAAAACCGGGGCGGCGGTTGGTCAAAACGTCCTTCACCCGCAGGGTGCCGCCGGTGACCTTCAGCCAGGTGAGGCGGGCCCCCTGGCTGTCCCGGGAGACCTTGAACACCCGGGCGCCCAGCTCCGCCGGATACGCCGGCGCTCTGGCATAGCGGCCCAGTCCCGTCAAAAAGTCCTCCACGCCCTCCAGCTTCAGCGCTGAGCCAAACCAGCAGGGAAACAGCTTCCGCGCCGCGATCATGTCCGCCAGATCGCCGTCGCTGACGGTGCCGGTCTCCAAAAACCGCTCCAGCACGGTCTCGTCGCAGACAGCGGCCTCCTCCCAGAAGTCTCCCTCCCGGCAGGTGAAATCCACAATGCCGCCGGAAAGGTGTCGCTTCAAATCTGCCAGCAAGGCGGCCTTGTCAGCCCCCGCCAGGTCCATTTTATTGACGAACAAAAAGGTGGGGATGTGATACCGCTCCAACAGCCGCCACAGGGTCCGGGTGTGGCCCTGGACGCCGTCGGTGCCGCTGATGACCAGGATGGCGCAGTCCAGCACCTGCAGCGTCCGCTCCATCTCCGCGGAAAAATCCACATGGCCCGGGGTGTCCAGCAGCGTCACCGCCGCCTGGGGCAGCGTCAACTCCGCCTGCTTGGAAAAAATGGTGATGCCCCGCTCCCGCTCCATGGCGTCCGTATCCAAAAAGGCATCCTGATGGTCCACCCGTCCCAGCCGCCGCAGGGCGCCGGTGGTATACAGCATGGCTTCCGAAAGCGTGGTTTTTCCCGCGTCTACATGGGCCAATATTCCAACGACCAGTTTTTTCATGGTACGCTCCAACCTTTACAAAATACATGGCTATCATACCATTTCCCGCCCCGGGACGCAAGGACGCAGAGGGGTATTTCCCGCCCTTGCCGGAAAGGAGCGTGGCATATCCAAAAGAGGGGCGGACCGCATGTGCGGTCCGCCCCTCTGAGACTGTCAAAAAAGCATTTTCGACGAGCTGAAAGCCGACCTGTTCAGGCCGCCTTCAGCTCTGTTTCCTTGCGAAACTGGGACTTATTGGAGATCAGATCCGCAATATGGACACCGGTCAAGATGTAGGGCTTGCGGAAGGAGTTTGCCGCATACAGGACATCGCCAAAAAATATAGTGACAGGCAGTAGATATCAGAATATAAGAGACGCAGAGTATATCACCGAAAAGGCTGTAGTCCGTTTTTAAATACAGAAAAAATATCATTATGCCTACAAGAATTGTAGTTACAAAACTAAAAAACTTGTATTTATTCGGATTGATCATGAACAGTAACCAGGCAAGAGCGGACAGACAAGATCGAGCGACACGACAGAATGATTCACGTCAGCCGCTGCGCCGACATCAAAAGTACGGAATTGTAAATCTGTATAAGGACCAACAGAACTCCACCTTTTATAGATAGCAGTTGCGTCATTGTAGCCATTTACAGAAAGATCGCCACTATACTTGCAAGTTACCTGGTCAGGACGAGCGATAACACCGTCAATCTCGTAGGAATCAACAAAGTAATTTACTACATAGGTCAAGTAGTTGGAAGTTCCAATATGAGTCCACAGGTTAGAAGAATTTTTGAAATACAAAAATACGGTATTTTCAACGCACTAATATCTGAAAGCGGCATCAATAGAATAAATATTCGTGTCCGGAGTAATATGGAGAGAGTCTTTGAGGGCGACAAAAGCAGAAATTACTGGCCCATACTTTTCAATATTACCTGCGGCCTATAGGCCCCACACTTTTGCAAAATTAATTGCTTTAGCAGCCTTATTGACTACAACTTCACGGTTTTCGGCAACGTCCATATGAAACATATCACTTCCGGGAAGGGGTATAGCATAGACTCTCATGATTTCTTTTGTGCTACCGTTAACTGTGATTTCAGAATAGGCAGTCTTAAAAGAAATGTTGTCAGCAGAAGAAAGCATGAGATGAGAATTGCTTTCTCCAGTTAATTGAAGGATTTCGGTCAGAGAGGTTTCTTTTACGCCAAGATCTTCAAGCTGTGCATCGAGTGCGCTAATAGCAGCAATGTTTCCGTCCATGACTGCGTTACTATAGGATTTCATCAAGGACCTCGGAAATACTCACATCGTCAGAAGGGGCTTCCAAGTTAATTAAATGCTCATTTTGAGAAGAAGAGAATGTGTCTTGTTTAGCAGAAGCAAACGCTGGACAGGAAAGCCCAAAGGAAGTGAGAAGCGCAAGAAATCCTGATAAAATCTTTCTTTTCATGAAGAAATACCTCTGAAAAAATTCATATTATAATTCTACATGGCTTGTGTAAAATATGATAGCGTGATTCTGTAAAATATAGCGGTTTACCCGTTTGCGCAATGTAAAGCGGATGTTACAAATGAGACTGTCAAAAAAGTAGCGGGCCGAAGGATTCGGAGGGAAAGAATGTGTGCAAGAAAACCGTCAAAGTTGTCTTGCACGTGCAATCAAACAACTTTTTGCAACTTCAAAAAAGTTGCAAAAAGTTCAGCAGCTTGTCGAAAATACTTTTTCGACAAGCTGAGAGGCGCGGGCCGCATGTGCGGTCCGCGCCTCTTTATCATTTCTTCCGGTGGTCCGGCTGGATTTGCCCTGCCGGCCTTACTGCACGCCCTCCCGGCGCAGCAGCTCCAGGATCTTGGCGTCATCCTCCACAGTGGCGTTGGGCATGGGGAAGGTGCCCACGCTGGTGGAGGCGATGCCCCGCAGCTTGCAGGCCTCCTTAATGACGGGCAGGAAGGGGCTGCGGACGGCGTACAGGTCCATGAGGCGGTCGATGGTCTGCTGTCCCTTGGCCACGCCGGCCATATCGTTGTCCCGGAAGGCCTTCACCCAGGCGGAGCAGACCTCGGGCACCACGTTGCTCAGGGCGCCGATGCAGCCATTGCCGCCGGCCATGACGTTGTGGGCAAAGTTGTCATCGAAGCCGGAGTAGATCTCAAAGCTGGGGATGTGGGACTTGACCACCTTGATGAGCTCCCGGGTGTGGTCCATGCCGGAGATGGTATCCTTCATGCCCACGATGTTGGGATGGATCTTGGCCAGGGACAGAACGGTCTCAGGAGGGATGGTATAGCCGGTGTTGTCAGGGAAGTTGTAAATGTAGATGTTGCCGTGGACCTGGGAGGCCAGACGGTCATAGTACTGGAGCAGAGCCTCAGCGCCGAAATGAAAATAATAGGGCGGCAGGATCATGACGGCATCGGCCCCGGTATCCAGGCAGAAGTTGGAGAAGCTGACGATCTCGTCGGCCACCATGTGGCTAGTGCCGATAATGAGCTTCACCCGGTGGTTTACCGCCTCAATGGCGAACTTGGCCATTTCCCGGCGCTGGTCCATGGGCATGGCGAAGAACTCGGAGCTGCTGCCCTCCACCAGAATGCCGTCGATACCGTTTTCGATCAGGTTGTTGAACAGCTTCTCCTGGCTCACCAGATCCAGGCTGCCATCCTCGTTGAACAGAGTGATGGCGGGAGTCAAATATGCTGCGTTCATAATGAGACATCCTCTCTTTCTGTTGGCGGTCTGCGCCCATTTCGTTTCCGTATAATGAAATCATTTTCCGAATTTATTTTACACAAAATAATGCCTGTTGACATTGGATATAGTATAGCCCTTTTATCCCAAAAGTCAAGCTCATTTTTCCAAGAGCGCAAAAACCGGACCCGCAGATGAAGCGGGTCCGGTCTCTTTTGGGACTTTTGCCAGGATCACACGAAGTTGCACACCCGTGCGATGGCCATCTCGGTGTAGCCCAGGGATTCCGCCTTGGTCTGCTTGCCGCAGGCGACCTCCTGGGTCAGCTTCAGCAGCTCCTCACCCAGCTCGTCCAGGGTCTTGGTGCCATAAATGACGGGAGAGGCGTCCACATCGATGTTATCGACCATGTTGGCGTAGGTGATGCGGTTGCCGGTGATCTTGATGACGGGAGCCAGGGGGTTGCCGGTGGGGGTGCCCCGGCCGGTGGAGAACACCACGATCTGGGCGCCGCCGGCCACCATGCCGGCCACGGAGGAGGGATCGTTGCCCGGGGTGTCCATGATGACCAGGCCCTGCTTGGCCTCCACCTGCTTGGCATAGTCATACACAGCGTTGACAGAGGTGTGGCCGCCCTTGTGGATGCAGCCCAGGGACTTCTCCTCCAGGCAGGTCAGGCCGCCGGCCTTGTTGCCGGGAGAGGGGTTGCCCTCGCGGACTTCCTCGCCCACCAGACGCAGGGCGGCTTCATAGCGGTGCACGATCTCGAAGATGCGGTCGTGGACCTCAGGCGTGGCGGCGCGGCGGGCCAGCAGATGCTCGGCGCCGATAAACTCGGTGGTCTCGGACAGGATGGAGGTGCCGCCCTCGGCAACGATCAGGTCGCTGAGCTTGCCGATGAGGGGGTTTGCGGCCAGGCCGCTGGTGGGGTCGGAGCCGCCGCACTCGGTGCCGATGATCAGCTCGGACATGGGGAACGCTTCCTTCTGCAGCAGGGAAGCCTCCTCCACCATCTCCTTGGCATAGCGGACAGCCTGGTCAATGGCCTTCAGGGTGCCGCCGGCCTCCTGGATGATGACCTGCTTCAGGGGCTTGTTGGTGCGCTCCTTGATGGCCTCCACCACCAGATCCATCTGGCAGTTCTCGCAGCCCAGAGACACCACCACGGTGCCGTAAACGTTGGGGTTGGCGGCATAGCCGGCCATGACATCCATGGTGAACTGCTGGTCGGAAGCCACCTGGGAGCAGCCCAGCTGGTTGTTGAAGGTAACAGAGCCCACCACCTGCTGGGCAATGATGCGGGTGGTATCGGAGGCGCAGACGCTGGCAGGCAGGATCAGGACCTTGTTACGGACGCCAACACGGCCGTCGGGACGCTTATAACCATAGAAATTCATACTCATTTCCTCCTTATCAGCCCTTGCTGTCCAGGTTTTCGCGATGCTCTTCCAGGTTGTGGCAATGCACGTGCTCACCGGCCTTAATGTCGCGGGCGGCCAAGCCGATGTGCTCACCGTACTTGCTGATGGGCTGGCCCTTGGCGATGTCGCAGGCAGCCAGCTTGTGGTAGATGGTGATATCCTCCAGAGCAGTCAGGGTCTTTTCCTCACCGGCGCACTTGTATGTAACGGTGTCACCCTTCTTGATGGGCTCAATGGCAACCACCACGTTGTCCTGGGGCTCGACGATCATGGCATTCAGCATAGTGGAATCTCCTTTCAATCCTCAGTGTTTATTTTTAGGCCTTTTCAAACAGGGCCTTCTGGGCCTCGTCCTTGGGGAACTTGGGGCAGCCGTACTTCTTGGCCCACCAGGAAGTGATGATGGGGACCAGAATGGCGGTCAGGATGGCGGAAGCGGCAACCTGAGAGGTGGCCACATCTGCCCAGGGAGCCCAGGTGGGGTCCGCCTGCGCGATGACGGCGGGAACAGCCACAGCGTTGCCGGCGGTGGTGGCCACGGCCCAGCCGGCATAGCCGGGACGGCGGCTGACGAACTTGTCGCACAGAACGATGAACGCGCCGCCGATCAGGCAGGTGATCAGGCCCAGCAGGATGCCCTGCACGCCGCCCTTGACGATGTTGGTCAGGTTCATGCCGGAGCCCAGGCAGAAGCCCACGAAGGGAAGCAGGATGCTGCCGGCGGGAGCCAGGAAGTCAGACAGGTCCTTGTCGATGTTGCCCAGGATCATGCCCACCAGGATGGGGCCGATGGCGGCGACCAGAGCCATGAAGGGGATGTCGGCCAGGCCGCCCGCGCCCATGGCAATCATGGTCAGCATGGGGCCGTCGTTGATGGCCAGCAGAGGCATGGCAGCCTGGTCCACGGTGTCGCCGTAGCTGTTCATCAGGGCCAGATACACGGAGCCGTTGGAGTTGGTGACGGCGGAGATGATGGCCAGGGCGCTCAGGCCCAGCAGACCCTCAGGACCGCATATCTTGCCCACACCGATGCCGATGGCGGCACCGATAATGAACTTGGAGATCAGCAGAACGCCGCCGCGCTTGATAACGCCGCCCATCTGGCGGACCTGCAGGGTGGTGCCCAGGCAGAACAGCTGGATACCGATGGCGGTGTTGGCACCGGCGCTGGTAAAGATGGCGGTGGTGAAAGAACCAATGCCGGTGATCTGGGGGAAGAAAGTATTGATGAACGC
>JAETPK010000104.1 GCA_021771265.1 Oscillospiraceae bacterium | reverse complement strand
GTAATTGACTTAACCCGGCCCCGCAACTTCTCGGTGCTTTCTTGTGATCTCTCACACGAAAGCTTACCGTCTGGTGCTTTCTTTTCGTTACATTGTTTAATTTACAAGGTACACGCCGCTCCCGGCGGAACATTGCTATTATACTAAACTTCATTCCGTTTGTCAAGCACTTTTTTCAAAAGTTTTTTGACGCCCGGTCCGCTTCGTACCATCAGCAACTTTTTAAGTTTATCATACCGTTTCCGCTTTGTCAAGAACTTTTTTCGAAGTTTTTCGACACAGCATCTCGTTATGACCGCTGTCTTCGACGCTTTCGCGCTGACAGCTTTGTTAGAATACCAGACCACGCCAAGTTTGTCAACGGCTTTTTACAAGTTTTTTTCGTTTTTTGAATAGTTACTATTCGCTCTGCTTATTTCGGTACTACCTCTGTGCAAAACAGAAAACAGGCTGGGCAAGTTCCGCCTTCCATGCTATAATGCTCTTTATAAGGATTCCTATACACGGGAGTGATCGTTTTGCTGATTTATCGTATGGCCGCTTCCTTTGGGCGGCTGCAAAATCATACATTAGAATTAAAAGAGGGCCTGAACATCATTCAAGCGCCTAACGAAAGCGGTAAGTCCACTTGGTGCGCTTTTTTGATCTCCATGCTCTATGGCATCAACAGCCGGGAACGGGACCGCAGCGGCTTTGTGGCGGATAAAAACCGTTACGCTCCCTGGTCCGGCCTTCCCATGGCCGGACGGATCGACTGTCGGTGGGAGGGCCAGGACTTAACCCTCATGCGGGCCACCCGCCGTCAGACTGCGCCTATGGGAGAGTTCCGGGCCATATACACCGGCTCCGGCGATCTCGTGCCGGAGCTGACGGGCCAGACCTGCGGCGAGGCGCTGCTGGGGATCACCAAGGAAGTATTTGAGCGCAGCGCTTTCATCCGGCAGGCGGGCCTCCCTATTACCCAGGACGCCGGGCTGGAACGCCGCATCGCCTCCCTCATTACCTCCGGTCAGGAGGACACCTCCTATACGGAGGCGGCTGCCGCGCTGAAGGCCCAGCTGAACCGCCGCCGTCACAACAAGACCGGACAGCTGCCGCAGCTGGAAGTCCAGTTGGCTGATGTCCGCCGGCAGTTGGAAGAGACCCGCAGTCTCTCTGAACAGCTGCAGCAGGCTCGCCGGCAGGAAGAGGACCTGCGCCGGCAGGAAGCGTCTTTGGAACAGCAGTTGTCCCTCCACGACCGCTGGGAGGCCCAGCAAAAGCGGCAATCCCTGGCAGATGCCGAAGCTACGGCAGAGCGGGCCGGTCAAAACGCCGAGGTCCTCCGCTGCCAGCTGGCTCTGGATCACATCCCCGAAAATGACACCATCAGCCGCCTGCGGGGCGCCATTGTCAACTTGGAGACCACTCGCAAATCCGTGGACAAGGCCCGCTCCCAGCGGGATGAAGCCATGAAGTCCCTGCTGCGGGCTGAAGCCGCTGTCAACGAAAGTCCCTTTGCCGGCCAAACGGCGGAAAATGCCCAGCGGGAGGCCAGCCGGCAGCCCCCCAAGCAGCGCACACCGCTTAATTTATTGGTCCTGGCCCTGATCTGGCTGGCAGGCGCTCTTGTCAAGCTTTTCTTCCCGGCATTTTTGCCCGCCGCCCAGCCACCGGTTTTCTGGGCGGTTTGGAGTGGCGCCGCTCTGGCCGCCGCCGGGGCCCTGTTCGTTCTTACCCACAGAAAGGCCGCCGCCTGGCACGCCGCCCGCCGCAAACGCTTTGGAGCAGATGACCAGACAGCGATCACCGCCCTGGCGGATACCTATATCAAACTGTTGGAGACCCGGGACGCCGCCCAGTCCGAGCTGAATGCCAAGTCCGCCAGCGCAGACGCCCTGTACAATTCCCTCACCTCCAACGAGCAGGGGATCCTGCTGGAGGTCCGCCGGTTTGCCCCCACCGCTTATGACATTCCCACCGCAGACGCTTTGCTGCGGCTTTGCGCCCAGCGGCGCCAGGAGCTTTCCCGGGCGGAGACCGCTGAGCGGGAAGCCGTCCTTCGCCGGGACCTGCTGCGCCAGCAGCTGCCCGCGGAAGCAGACATGACCCCCGTCACCGCCCCGGCCGGCAGCCGGCAGGAGGTACAGACCCGGCTGGAACAGGTACGGACAGCGCTCCATGACATCCGCTCCGCCGCTGACCGTCTCGCCGGGCAGCTTCATGTTTTGGGCGACCCGGCGGTGCTGAGGAGCTCCATGCAGGCCATGGAGGACGAGCAAGCCCGGCTGGAGGGCGAGTTCCAGTCCCTCCGCCTGGCGCTGGACACTTTAGACAGCGTCAACACCGCCCTGCAAAGCCGTTTTTCCCCGGCCCTTGGCCGCCGGGCCGCTGAAATTTTCGGCCAGCTGACAGAGGGGCAGTACAGCGGCGTCGTTTTGGACCGGAGCCTCCATGTGGGGGCGGAGCCTGCCGGAGATTCCATTTACCGGGATGCGGCCCTTCTTTCCGCCGGTGCCGCTGACCAGCTGTATCTGGCGGTGCGGCTGGCCATCTGTGATCTGGTGCTGCCGGCGGAAAAGCAGGTGCCCATCATTTTGGATGACGCGCTGGCCAACTTTGACGACAGCCGCTGTGCCGCCGCCCTGCGCTATTTAAAGGAGGCCGCCAGGACCCGGCAGATCCTTCTGTTCACCTGCCACAGCCGGGAGGCGGATTTCTTCTCCGGGGACAGGGAAGTTTTCATTCAGCAGTTGACGGGATCGCCGCGGCAGGTATAAGATAGCTGTTGCCATACAATATTAATAACGCGAAAGCGAAAAAGGAGTTATCAGTCATCATGAGTGAATGCACCCATAACTGTTCCACCTGCGGCGAAAGCTGCGCAGAGCGGCAGGAACCCCAGTCCCTGCTGAAGGAGCATAACCCCGCTGCCAGAGTCGGCAAGGTCTATGGCATCGTGTCCGGCAAGGGCGGCGTGGGCAAATCCATGGTCACCAGCCAGCTGGCTGTCACCATGCGCCGCCGGGGTTATTCCGTAGGCGTGCTGGATGCCGATGTCACCGGCCCCTCCATCCCCAAGGCCTTTGGCGTCCACGGCCAGGCCGTTGGCAGTGAACAGGGCCTTTTCCCCATGGAGTCCCGGACCGGCATCCAGATCATGTCCACCAACCTGTTGCTGGCCAATGAGACCGATCCCGTCATCTGGCGCGGCCCTGTCATCTCCGGCGTGGTGCAGCAGTTCTGGACGGATGTGCTGTGGAACTGCGACTATCTGTTCGTGGACATGCCTCCCGGAACCGGTGATGTGTCCCTCAGCGTGTTCCAGTCCATTCCCCTGGACGGCATTCTTATCGTGGCCTCTCCCCAGGAGCTGGTGAGCATGGTGGTGGAAAAGGCCGTGAAGATGGCCGAGATGATGGAGGTCCCCATCCTGGGCCTGGTGGAGAACATGAGCTACGTGGCCTGCCCGGACTGCGGCAGAAAGATCCACCTCTTCGGCGAGGGCAAGACCGCCCAGGCCGCCGCCCGCCACAACCTGAGCGTTCTGGCGGAGATGCCCATCGACCCTGCCCTGGCCGCTCTCACCGATGCCGGCAAGATCGAATCCTTCCAGGGTGCCTGGCTGGATGCTGCCGCCGACAAGCTGGAGAATAAGTGAATCCGCAAAACCGCACCGTGCTTCCACACGGTGCGGTTTTGCCGCCTTTTTGTCCGTGATGTCAAGGAGCTTGCGGGATAGATTTTTGTTTTTGTGGGGAAAAGCAGTTGAAAATTCACGTATAATTGGAGATAATAGGTCAAAGTCATTTTTCCAAAAACGCAAATATTGATAGAAAGAATCATTACGAGGGGGATAACACTCATGCAGGAACTGAAAGAGCGCATCGTGAAAGAGGGCAAGGTGCTGCCCGGCAACATCATCAAGGTAGACGGCTTCCTGAACCACCGGATCGACACGCAGCTGATGAACCATATTGCAGAGGAGTTCGGCAAACACTTCAATATGGATGAGGTCACCATGATCCTCACCGCTGAGGCCAGCGGCATTGCCCTGTCCGCCATCGTGGCACAGCATTTCGGCAAGCCCATGATCTTCGCCAAAAAGGCCAAGAGCGATAACATCGAGGGCGGCCTGTATCAAAGTGACATTTTCTCCTATACTTATAAAAAGAAAGTCACCCTGCTGGTCAGCAAGGAGTGGCTGTCCGCCGATGACAAGGTCCTCATCATTGATGACTTCATGGCCAACGGCGAGGCCATGCGGGGCCTGTGCGACATCGTCAAAGCCGCCGGTGCCACCTTGGTGGGCATCGGCTGCGCCGTGGAAAAGGGCTTCCAGGGCGGCGGCGACCGTCTGCGTGCCGCCGGCGTAAACTTGAAGTCTCTGGCCATCATCGAATCCGCCGAGCCCGGCAACATCGTCTTCCGGGACGAGGACTGAGGCCCCGCCCCACGATTCTGACCATTCTATCAAAGGAGGAATCCCCGTGTCTCATCAGACTGTCATCGTTCTGGACTTCGGCGGCCAGTATAACCAGCTCATCGCCCGCCGCGTCCGCGAATGCGGCGTTTACTGCGAGGTAAAGCCCTACACCACCCCCCTGGCCCAGCTGAAGGCCATGGAGCCCATCGGCATCATCTTTACCGGCGGTCCCAACTCCGTGTATCTGGAGAGCTCCCCCCATGTGGACCCTGAAATTTTTACCTGGGGCGTGCCCATTCTCGGCATCTGCTACGGCTGCCAGTTGATGGCCCACACCCTGGGCGGCCAGGTGACGGAGGCCCAGGACGATTCCGCCCGGGAATACGGCAAGACCGTCACCTATTACGACACCGCCTGCAAGCTGTTTCAGGGCCTCCCCGCCGAAGGCATCTCCTGGATGAGCCACGGCGACTATATGGCGAAGGTCCCGGACGGCTTCACCCTCACCGCCCATTCCGACGCCTGCCCCAACGTGGCCATCGCTGACGAGAGCCGGGGCTTTTACGGCGTGCAGTACCACCCCGAGGTCAACCACACGGAAAACGGCATCCGGATGATCCGCAACTTCCTGTACGAGGTCTGCGGCGCCGTGGGTGACTGGACCATGGAGGACTATAAGAAGACCGCCATTGCCGCCGTCCGGGAAAAAGTGGGCAGCGGCCGGGTGTTGCTGGCTCTCAGCGGCGGCGTGGACTCCTCCGTGGTGGCCGCTCTTCTGGCGGAAGCCGTGGGCCGGCAGCTGACCTGCGTCTTCGTGGACCATGGCCTCATACGCCTGAACGAGGGCGACGAGGTGGAAGCCGCCTTCGCCAAGTGGGACATCAACTTCGTCCGGGTGGACGCGGAGTCCCGCTTCCTGTCCAAGCTGGCCGGCGTCAGCGAGCCGGAGCGCAAGCGCAAAATCATCGGCGAGGAGTTCATCCGCGTCTTTGAAGAAGAAGCAAAGAAAATCGGCGCCGTGGACTTCCTGGCCCAGGGCACCATCTATCCTGATGTGATCGAATCCGGCACCGGCGACGCCGCCGTCATCAAGAGCCACCACAACGTGGGCGGTCTGCCGGACTATGTGGACTTCAAGGAGATCATCGAGCCCCTGCGGCTGCTGTTCAAGGATGAGGTTCGCCAACTGGGCCGCGAGCTGGGCCTGCCGGAGTACCTGGTCACCCGCCAGCCCTTCCCCGGCCCCGGTCTTGCCATCCGCATCATCGGCGAGATCACCAAGGAGAAAGCCGACACCCTGCGCCAGGCCGATTTCATCTTCCGGGATGAGATCGCCAAGGCTGGCGAGGACAAACATATGAATCAGTATTTCGCGGTGCTGACCAACACCCGCTCCGTGGGTGTCATGGGCGACGGCCGGACTTATGACTACACTCTGGCCCTCCGGGCAGTCACCACCAGCGACTTCATGACCGCCGACTGGGCCCGCATCCCCTACGAGGTGCTGGATAAGAT
>JAETPK010000002.1 GCA_021771265.1 Oscillospiraceae bacterium | reverse complement strand
GGAGAAGCGCCGGAGAGCCGGAACTTCATCCATGCTTTCATTGAGGAGGACATCGCCCCCGGCGGACAGTACGAGGGCATGACGGTCCATACCCGTTTTCCCCCGGAGCCCAACGGTTATCTGCACATCGGCCACTGCAAGGCCCTGACCATCGATTTCGGCACCGCCGAAAAGTTCGGGGGCCTTTGCAACCTGCGCTTTGACGATACGAACCCCGCGAAAGAGGACACGGAATTCGTGGACGCCATCCAGGACGATATCCACTGGCTGGGCTTTGACTGGGGCGACCGGATGTTCTATGGCTCCGACTATTTTGAAAAGACGTATGAGCTGGCAGTGGGCCTCATCAAGAAGGGTCTGGCCTACGTGTGCGAGCTGACGCCCGAGCAGTTCAGGGAATACCGAGGCAGCATCGGCGTGCCCGGCAAGTCCCCCTGGCGGGACCGCCCCATTGAGGAGAGCCTGGACCTGTTCCAGCGGATGCGCAACGGCGAATTCCCCGAGGGCAAGTATACCCTGCGGGCCAAGATCGACATGGCCAGCGGCAACTTCAATATGCGGGACCCCGTCATCTACCGCATCCGCTACATTGAGCACCACCGCCAGGGCACCAAGTGGTGCATCTTCCCCATGTACGATTTCGCCCACCCCATCCAGGACGCTCTGGAGGGCATCACCCACTCCCTGTGCTCCCTGGAGTATGAGGCCCACCGGCCCCTGTACAACTGGGTCATCGAGCATACGGACGTGCCCAGCAAGCCCCGGCAGATCGAGTTCGCCCGGCTGGGCATCAACTATGCCGTCATGAGCAAGCGCAAGCTCCGCCGCCTGGTGGAGGAGGGACGGGTCTCCGGCTGGGATGACCCCCGGATGCCCACCCTGTGCGGCCTGCGCCGCCGGGGCTACACCGCCAAGTCCATCCGGAACTTCTGCGACCGTATCGGCGTTTCCAAAGCGGATTCCACTGTGGACTACGGCTTCCTGGAGCACTGCCTGCGGGAAGACCTCAATGAAACGGCGGAGCGTGTCATGGGTGTTCTGCGGCCCATCAAGCTGACCGTCACCAACTATCCAGAGGGCAAGACGGAGACCGTCACCGTGGAGAACAATCCTCTGGACCCCAATGCCGGTACCCGGGAGGTCAGCTTTTCCCGGCATCTCTGGATCGAGGCGGATGATTTCCTGGAGACCCCGGTGCCCAAGTACAAGCGCCTGTTCCCCGGTGGTCCCGAGTGCCGCCTGAAGGGCGCCTATCTCATCACCTGCACCGGCTGCGTGAAGGATGAAGACGGCAATATCACTGAGGTGCTGTGCGAGTACGACCCCGAGAGCCGGGGCGGTGACCCCGCCGACGGCCGGAAGGTGAAGGGTGCCACCATCCACTGGGTGGACGCCGGCACCGCCGTGGACGCCGAGGTGCGGCTGTACGACTACCTGTTCACCGACCCCGACCCTGACGGCGCCGATAAGGATTTCATCGAGTGCCTGAACCCCAACTCCCTGGAGGTCCTCACCGGCTGCAAGGTGGAGGCCAGCCTGCGGGCCGCGGCGGAGAGCTACGATAAGACGGAAAAACAGGGCAAGACCGCTCCGTCCTTCCAGTTTATGCGCCTGGGCTATTTCTGCCTGGACAGCCGGGACTCCTCAGCGGAGCACCTGGTGTTCAATCGCAGCGTCAGCCTGAAGGACAGCTTTAAGAAGTGAAGTAAAGCAAGACCGGGCCGCCAGTTTGGCGGCCCGGTTTCTCTTAAAGCTCGATTTTCCGGTCCAGCAGGTAATAGGTGAGGGATCCGGTGCCGATGAGGGTGCCATCCTGATCGGTGACACGCACATCGTATACGCAGATGGTCTTGCCGGTCTTGCACTCCGTGCCCTCGGCAATGAGGGTGTCTCCCGGCTTGACGGCCCGGAGATAGTTGTAGTTGGCGTTCACCGTCACGGCATAGTAGCCGTGGGAGGCGGAGGCGGCGCCGGCGGCCGTGTCCGCCAGAGCAAAATAGATGCCGCCGTGGGCCAGGCCCGCCGGATTGATGTCATCGGGCAGCACCGTCTTGGTGACCCGGGCGTAGCCTGGGCGGATCTCCTCCACCACGATGCCCTCTTTTTTCGCGTAGGGGTTGTGGGTATTGCGGAATTCCACCAGCTTTTGAAGATCCATCCTGATCCGTCCTTTCCTTACAGGAAGTATATGTCTGTTCAGTTTACCCGAAAAAGGTCCGGCCGTCAAATTTTTCAGGAAATTTTCAGAAACGGCTGCCTGCGCGTGGTGCTACTGCTGAATGCCTGGACGCCGGAGGGCGTGTGCGCGCTCTGGAAACAGGCGCGAGACCCGCCGGGTATCCGCCCCAGGGCCATGTTTGCCGCGGGCTCGGGAAGGCGGCCCTCCGAGGGCATATCATGAAATGCAAGTCCCTATTTTAAAAGAAAAGAGGCCCCAAAGGGCCTCTTTTTCGTCAAATATTCTTTTTGATGGTGTTGATGGCGCCTTTTTCCAGCCGACTGACCTGGGCCTGGGAGATGCCCACCTCGGCGGAGACCTCCATCTGGGTCTTTCCCTCGTAGAACCGCAGGGACAAAATGCGCCGCTCCCGGGGGTCTAGCCGCTTCATGGCCTCCTTCAGGGCGATGCGGTCCGTCCAGTCCTCGTCGGTGTTTTTCGTGTCCCGCACCTGGTCCATGACGCAGATGGCGTCGCCGCCGTCGGAGTACACCGGCTCGTACAGGGACACCGGGTCCACGATGGCGTCCATGGCGAACACCACCTCCTCCCGGGGAATCTCCAGCTCCTGGGCAATCTGCTCCACGGTGGGCTCCCGCTGGTGCTCCGCCAGATACCGGTCCCGGACCTGCAAGACCCGGTAGGCGGTGTCCCGCATGGAGCGGGATACCCGGATGGCGCTGTTGTCCCGCAGATAGCGGCGGATCTCGCCGATGATCATGGGCACGCCGTAGGTGGAAAAGCGCACGGGCTGGTTGATGTCAAAGTTGTCAATGGCCTTGATGAGTCCCACGCAGCCCACCTGAAACAGGTCGTCGGCATTCTCGCCCCGGCTGGAAAACCGCTGGATCACCGACAGCACCAGCCGCAGATTCCCCTCGATCAGCTCCTGCCGGGCCGCCTGGTCGCCCTCCTTTGTCCGCCGCAGCAGCGCCATGGTCTCTTCGTTTTTCAGGACCTTCAGCTTGGCGGTGTTCACGCCGGCGATCTCCACTTTACCCTGCATATGAGAGCCGTCCCTCCTTGTTCGCAAAAAGCTGCTGGAAAAAGTATGGCCCCCGTCCGGTTTTCCTATACTGGGAGCTTTTGTCGCTTTGTGGGCATGGGACGGCCACCGCGCCGCATAGGCTGATACCGACAAGGAGGGAGTGCCATGCAGTGCAGGATGCGGGATCTCCGCTGCAAGGAGGTCATCAATATTTCGGACGGGTGCCGCCTGGGCTTCGTGTCGGACGTGGATATCCGGGTCCCGGAGGGGCAGGTGATCGCCATCGTGGTCAACGGCCCCTGCCGGTTTTTCGGCCTGTTCGGCAGAGGGGAGGAGTTTTACATCCCCTGGGAGTGCATCCAGCGGATCGGGGACGACATCATCCTCATCGACAAGCCCTTCCAGCGCCGGGAGCCGCCGGAGCGAAAGCGGCGCCGGAAGTTCTGAAGTCCGGAAAACCGGGGAATATTTGCATATTTTTTGGAAATCATACTTGCATTGACAAAAGGTCTGTGGTATTATATTTCAGCATTCCGCACGGTGCGTCGACTCTCTGTTCGTGCCCGGCCTGAAAAAGGCGGGTCAGCAGGGGGGATGAAGCCGCCGGAGGTAAAAACGAAATTGATTTGGAGGAACTCAACACTATGGCAAATTCTAACGTCGTATCCATGAAGGCCCTGCTGGAGGCGGGCGTCCACTTCGGTCACCAGACCCGTCGCTGGAACCCCAAGATGGCTCCCTACATCTACACCGAGCGCAACGGCATCTATATCGTTGACCTGCAGAAGACCGTCCGCAAGCTGGAGGAGGCTTACAACTTCGTCCGTCAGCTGTCCGAGAACGGCCAGACTCTGCTGTTCGTGGGCACCAAGAAGCAGGCTCAGGAGGCCATCCGCGAGGAGGCTACCCGCTGCGGCCAGTATTATGTCAACGCCCGTTGGCTGGGCGGCATGATGACCAACTTCAAGACCATGCGCACCCGCGTGGACCGTCTGAACCAGCTGAAGACCATGCAGGAGGACGGCACCTTCGACATGCTGCCCAAGAAGGAAGTCATGAAGCACATGGGCGAGATCGCCAAGCTGGAGAAGTATCTGGGAGGCGTGAAGGAAATGAAGAAGCTGCCCGGCGCCCTGTTCATCGTGGATACCCGCAAGGAGCGCAACGCCATCGCCGAGGCCCACAAGCTGGGCATCCCCGTGGTGGCCATCGCCGATACCAACTGCGATCCCGATGAGATCGATTACGTCATCCCCGGCAACGACGACGCCATCCGCGCCATCAAGCTGATCTCTTCCATCATGGCCAACGCCGTGCTGGAGGGCAAGCAGGGCGAGCAGACCGCCGAGGCTGCCGCCGAGAAGGCCGAGGACGCCGAGTAATCATAAAAACAGCAAGCGCAGCAGCGCTTTCATTCAAGATATTGGAGGAAATAAAAAATGGCTTTTACCGCAGCTGATGTGAAGAACCTGCGCGAAATGACCGGCGTGGGCATGATGGATTGCAAGAAGGCTCTGGTTGCCTCCGACGGTGACATGGACAAGGCCATCGAGTTCCTGCGCGAGAAGGGCCTGGCCGCTTCCGCCAAGAAGGCCGGCCGCATCGCCGCCGAGGGCATGGCTTACGCCGCCGTCATCGACGGTGTGGGCGTGGTGGTCGAGGTCAACGCCGAGACCGACTTCGTGGGCAAGAACGAGAAGTTCGTGGACTTCGTCAAGGGCGTGGCTGCCACCGTGGTGGCCAACAAGCCCGCCGACCTGGACGCCCTGATGGCCTGCAAGTACGCTGGCACCGATAACACCGTCACCGAGCAGCAGCAGGAGATGGTCCTGGTCATCGGCGAGAACATCAAGGTCCGCCGCTTTGCCTTCTTTACTGAGGGCGTTTCCGTTTCCTACATCCACGCCGGCGGCAAGATCGGCGTGCTGGTGAACCTGGAGGTCTCCGAGGGCATCGACGCCACCGAGATCGGCAAGGATGTCGCCATGCAGATCGCCGCTCTGAATCCCCGTTTCTGGGATAAGAGCCAGGTGACCCAGGATGTTCTGGACGAGGAGAAGAAGATCATGATGGTCCAGATGGCCAACGATCCCAAGATGGCCAACAAGCCCGAGCAGGTACGCGAGAAGATCGTCATGGGCAAGATGAACAAGTTCTATGCCGAAAACTGCCTGCTGCAGCAGGAGTTCGTCAAGGACAACAGCTTGACCGTGGAGAAGTATATCGCTTCCGCCGCCAAGGCTCTGGGCGGCACCGTCACCTTCAAGAACGCTGTCCGTTTCGAGAAGGGCGAGGGCATCGAGAAGAAGCAGGAGAACTTCGCCGACGAGATCGCCAAGATGGTCAAGGGCTGATCCAAAGCTTGCATATGCCAAAAGGGCAGGTGCCAACGCACCTGCCCTTTTTTCGCGGCTGAAGGCGCCGGAACACGGTTTTTCTTGTATTCACGGGAGAAAGCTGTTATAATTTTTGTATATTGGGTCTTTGTGACCATGGAGAGGACCCAAATCTTGTTTGAGGTGGCACGGTTGGAAAATCCTGTATTCAAATTGGAAAAAGTCGTCCGCACCCGCTCCGAGGAGGAAATGCAGGACTTTGAGGGCCCGCTGGACCTCATTTTGTTTTTGCTGGGCAAGAATAAAATGGAGATACAGGATATTTCCATCTCCCAGATCCTGGACCAGTATCTGGCTTGGCTGGAAGCCCGGCAGCGAATGGATCTGGAGGTGGCCAGTGAGTTCATCACCATGGCCTCCCACCTGATGTATATCAAGACCCGGATGCTGCTGTCCATTGAGGACGAGGAGGCCCAGAGCGAGATGAACGCGCTTATCCAGTCCCTGGAGGAGCGCCGGCGCAGCGAGAATTACGTCCGTATCAAGACCTTGGCGGCGCGCCTGGGACCCATGGGTGAATTCGGCCGCAGCATCGTCACCCGGGATCCGGAGCCTGTGAAGCGGGGAAAGATCTACGAATACGACCAGAGTAAGAGCGACCTGATCCTGGCCATGGCGGAGATCCGCAGCCGGGCGGAGCGGACGCTGCCGCCTCCGCGGACCGCCTTTGAAAATATCGTCCAGCATGAGCCCTATCCTGTGGAGAACAAGGCCCGGGAGATCCTGAGCCGGCTGAAGGAGCACGGCATCACCCGATTCCGCTTGCTGTTCAAGGGCAACCGCAGCCGCAGCGAGGTGGTGGCCACCTTTCTGGCGGTGCTGGAGCTGTGCCGCGCCTGCGTCATCCATCTGGCGGGCTCTGAGACGGATTGCACCGTCCGCCAGGAGGGCGAGCTGCCGAAGAATTTGAAACTGTAAGGAGAAGCACGCCTTGGAAAGCATGGAGATGAAAGAGATCGAATCCGCCATTGAGGGCATTTTGTTTGCCTCCGGCGAGCCGGTGCACGTGGACCGCATCTGTGTGGCGCTGGAGCTGGACCGCCCCACGGCGGAGCAGGTGCTCCAGAAGCTCATGGACCATTACGCCTATGAGCGCCGGGGCGTCCGTCTGCTGCACATGGAGGACAGCTGGCAGCTTTGCTCCGCGCCGGATTACGCGGAGTATATCCGCAGGGCCTTTGAGATCCGCAAACCCGCCAAGCTCAGCCAGCCGGCCCTGGAGGTGCTGACCATCATCGCGTATTACCAGCCCACCACCCGGGCGTTCGTAGACCAGATCCGGGGCGTGGACAGTGCCTATACCATGGGACTTTTGCAGGAGCGCAAGCTCATTGAGGAGTGCGGCCGGCTGCAGGTGCCGGGCCGTCCCCACCTGTACCGGACCACGAAGCAGTTCCTGCGGGCCTTTCACCTGACCTCTCTGGAGGACCTGCCGGAGATGCCGGACCTGGGCGGCGAGGGGCAGATGCGGCTGAATGAAAACGGCGAGATCGTGGACCCCACCGGCGACATGGAGGGCCCATCGGAGGCCCCGGAGCTTCCAATGGCGGGGGAGACGGAAGAATAAAACTGGCTGCCGAAAACGGCGGGGAGGTGAGGGCCTGTGCGTTTGTTTTGGATGATCCTGGGCAGTCTGATACTGCTGCTGTTTTTGCTTTCCCGCCTGCGGCTGGGCATTGACGCCGCCGTGGATGGGAAGGCTGTGACTGTGGACGCCGCTGTGGGGCCCCTCCGCATTCGGGTGCTGCCCGGAAAGCCGAAAAAGAAGCGGCCCGAACAAGCGGCGCCTCCCAAGAAGGCGGATGAAGCGCCGCCAAAGAAAAAGAGAGCGCTGCCAAAGCCCACGCTGGCGGACATCCGCTCCGCGCTGGACGCGCTGCTGCCGCCGCTGAAGCGGGCCCTTGGCCGCACCCGCCGGAGCATTCGGGTAAAGCCGCTGGACGCCTCCGTCACCTTTGGCGGCGGGACGGACCCCGCGGCTACGGCGGAGCTGTACGGCTACGCGCATATGGCGGTCTGGACGGGGATGCCCGTTCTGGAGCAGCTGGTGGTCATCCCGGACCCGCATATCCACATCGGCATTGATTTTGACGCGCCGGAGACGGCAGTCCGGGCCCGGGTGGGCGTCACCCTGCGGCTGGGCACGCTGGTGTCCGTTGCCCTGGGCGTTGGCATCCCGGCGCTGAAATGGTTCCTGGGCTTTCAGAAAAAACACAAGCCGCCGCGGACGGTCAAAAAGCCGGAGCAGGCGGCCCCTGCCGCGTAAGAGAAAGGAAGGTACACTATGGATACTCCGATGGAAAAGAAAACTCCCCTCAGCGATATGATGCGCACCACCATGGATAAGATCCATGAGATGGTGGACGCCAACACCATCGTCGGCCAGCCTATCACCACGCCCGACGGCGTGACGCTGATCCCCATTTCCAAGGTCAGCTTCGGCTTTGGCAGCGGCGGCGGAGACTATGGCAAGACCTCCGCCAAGGAGGGCTTCGGCGGCGGCAGCGCCGCCGGCGTGAAGATCGACCCCGTGGCCTTCCTGGTCATCAAGGACGGCGCCACCCGGGTGCTGCCGGTGGCTGTGCCGCCTACCTCCACTATGGAGCGCATCGTGGAGAAGGTCCCGGATATTCTGGACAAAATGGAAAAACGTTTCGACAAGAAAGAGGACAAGGAACCCTGCTGAACGGGGTATACTACCATCATTCCGACTTTGAGGTGATGGTCCTTGCAAACGCGTGCCAAGCGGTTTTCAGCGGTGTTGGCAGCACTGCTTGTTCTGTATAGTATTTTTCCTTGTCAGTCGCTGGCGGTTGGCACTTCCGCCTCCGCGGCGATTTTGGTGGACGTGGACAGCGGCCGGGTTTTGTACGAGCAGAACGCTGACGCCCGGATGCTCATTGCCAGCACCACCAAGATCCTGACGGCCCTGGTGGCCATCGAGGAGGGGGACCTGTCCGACATTGTCACCGTCAGCCGCCAGGCGGCGCTGACGGAGGGCTCCGCCATGTATTTGCAGGAGGGGGAGCAGCTGACGCTGGAGACCCTGCTGTACGGCCTTTTGCTGTGCTCCGGCAATGACGCCGCCGTGGCCATCGCCGAGCACGTGGGCGGCAGTCTGGAGGGATTTGTGGACCGGATGAACCGCCGGGCCGGGGAGCTGGGCATGGACGATTCCTCCTTTGCAAATCCCAACGGCCTGGACGATGAACATCATTACTCCACCGCCCGGGACATGGCGCTTTTGGCCTGCGCCGCCGCCAATAACGAGACGCTCATGCGCATCGCCTCCACGAAGACGGTGAGCATCGGTGGGCGGACCATGACTAATCACAATAAGCTCCTGCGGTATATGGACGGCTGCACCGGCCTGAAGACCGGCTTTACCAAGGCAGCGGGCCGGACGCTGGTCAGCTGCGCGGAGCAAAACGGCCAGCGGCTGGTGGCCGTGACCCTTCAGGACGGCAATGACTGGGCGGACCACCAGGCACTGTATGAATACGGCTTTTCCACGTATCCCGCCGCGTATTTTGCCAAGCTGGGCCAGCCGGTGGAGCGAGCCGCCGTCACCGGCGGCGTCGCGTCCTCCGTCGCCCTGGTGGTGGCGGACAGCTTTTCCTGGCCCGTGGGGCCGGGGGAGGAGGTCACCACCGACATTCAGCTGGACGGGCCCCTCACGGCGCCCATTTCCGCCGGAGAGGCGGTGGGGGAGGCTGTATTCGCATTGAACGGCAGGGAGGTCGGACGGGTGCGTCTGCTGGCGGGCGGCAACGTGATGCCCAGCGTGGAGCCTGCCATGGCCGCGCTAAAAACCGGCTTGCCGGATTAAGGACCAATGACATATGGAAGAACGACTGCAAAAGCTCCTGTCGGCGGCGGGCGTGTGCTCCCGCCGGGCGTCGGAGGCATATATCCTGGCGGGACGGGTCACCATCAACGGCCTGCCCGCCCAGCTGGGCCAGCGGGCGGACCCGGACCGGGATGACATCCGGGTGGACGGGCGCCCCCTGGCGGACCGGCCCAGGCCGGTGTACCTCATGCTGAACAAGCCCCGGGGCTATGTGACCACCCTCTCTGACGAGCAGGGCCGGCCCACGGTGGCGGAGCTGGTGGCGGACGCCGGAGCGCGGGTGTGTCCCGTGGGGCGGCTGGACCTGGATTCCGAGGGACTACTGCTCATGACCAACGACGGTGCCCTGACCCAGCGCCTGTTGCATCCCAGCCATGAGGTGTCCAAGACCTATCACGTCTCCGTATACGGCCCCGTGGCCGGCGCGGCGGAAAAGCTGGCCGCCATCCGGGACCTGCGGGGAGAGCCCATCCGCCCCGCCCAGGTGCGGGTGCTCCGTCAGGGCGCGGAGACGGCGGAGTACGCCATCACCATCCACGAGGGGAAAAACCGCCAGATCCGGCGGATGTGCGCCCGGTGCGATCTGAAGGTGAAGCGGCTGCGGCGGGTGAAGGAACACACCCTGGCGCTGGGAGACCTGCCGGTGGGGAAGTGGCGCTATCTGACAGAGGCGGAGGTCGCCGCGCTGAAAACTCCATAATCCAGGAAATAGCCGCGGAAAGCGGCTATTTTTCCGGCTTTCCCGCCGTTTTTGCAGGATGCGGCAAAAATCCTGCAAAATCCGTTTGAATCCTGCGGACTTTGTGGTACAATACGGCGGGAGCACGAAAGCGTTCACCGGCGGACCGCCGCCGGTATATGGGAGGGATTATCCGTGGCAAAGAGCGTGTTACATACCATCGAGAGCAATATGTCCGGCTTTTCCAAGGGACAAAAGCGCATCGCCGCATATATTTTGCAGAATTACGACAAGGCGGCGTTCATGACCGCCAGCAAGCTGGGCAAGCTGGTGGGCGTCAGCGAATCCACCGTGGTGCGCTTCGCCTCGGAGCTGGGTTATGACGGATACCCCAGCATGCAGCGGGCTTTGCAGGAGATGATCCGCAGCCGCCTGACCTCCACCCAGCGCATCCAGGCCGCCGGGGATATGTTTTCCGGGCAGGATGTGCTGGCCGCCGTGGTGCAGTCAGACATGGAAAAGCTCCGCAGCATGGTCAATGAAGCGGACCGCGGGGAGTTCCGGCGGGTGGTGGACAAGATCATGGAGGCCCGCCACATTTATATCCTGGGGGTCCGGTCCTCCTCCTTTGTGGCGGGATACCTGAATTTTTACATGCATCAGCTCATTGAAAACGTGACACTGGTGCAGTCCAACGCCGCCGGAGAGATCTTCGAGCAGCTGTTCCGCATCGGGCCGGAGGATGTCCTCATTGCCATCAGCTTTCCCCGGTATTCCAGCGTCACTATGAACACGGTGAAATTCGCCCGGGACCGGGGGGCCGGCGTTATCGCCGTCACTGATAACGAGCTGTCGCCGGTGTATCAGATGGCGGACGCGGCGCTGCTGGCCCCCTGTGAGATGATCTCCTTTGTGGATTCCATGGTGGCGCCCCTGTCGCTCATCAACGCGCTGCTCATTGCCGTCGGCGCCCGCATGGGCACGAACGCCACCCGGACTTTCTCGGAATTGGAGGATATCTGGAACGCCTACGGCGTGTTTGGAAAGATGGATGATGAATAAACGGACGATCACAGTGGTGGGCGGCGGAGCCGCCGGCATGATGGCCGCTATTGCGGCGGCGGAGCAGGGGGCGGCCGTCACCCTGCTGGAGCCCAACGAGCGCTTGGGCAAAAAGCTGAATATCACCGGCAAGGGCCGGTGCAATGTCACCAATAACGCGGATCTGCAAACGCTGCTGGCCAACGTGCCGAAAAACGGCAAATTCCTGTACAGCGTCTTTTCCCGCTTTGACGGCCGGGACGCCATGGCCTTTTTCGAGAGCCTGGGCGTGCCGCTGAAAACGGAGCGGGGCAACCGGGTGTTCCCGGTGTCCGACCGCTCTTTTGACGTCAGCGGCGCCCTGGAGCGCCGGCTGCGGGCGCTGAAGGTCCACCTGGTCCGGGACCGGGCCGTGTCCCTGGATGTGTCCGGCGGCGTCATCCGCGGCGTCACGGGGGAGAAGGGCGCCTATCCGGCTCAGGCCGTCATTCTGGCCACCGGCGGCGTCAGCTACCCCGCCACTGGCTCTACCGGCGAGGGCCACCGCATGGCCGCGGAGGCTGGGCATACGGTGACTCCCTTGCAGGGGTCTTTGGTTCCTCTGCGGGATTTCGGCGTGGGCAGACAGCTTCAAGGGTTGAGCCTGCGGAACGTGGGCCTAACAGTATTTGAAAACAATCAGAAAATTTACACGGACTTCGGCGAAATGCTGTTTACCCATTTCGGTGTCAGCGGACCTTTGATTTTGTCCGCGTCTGCCCACATGCGGCATTTTGAGAAAAAAGCATACCGCATTGAGATCGACCTGAAACCCGCCCTGGATGAGCAGCAGCTTGACAAGCGGCTGCTGTCTGATTTCACGAAATATGCCAATAGCGATTTCTGCAATGCTTTGGATGATCTGCTGCCGCAAAAACTCATTCCTGTGGTCGTTGAATGGACGGAGATCCCGCCTCACCAGAAGGTCCATGACCTGACCAAGGAACAGCGGAGAGGCCTGCTCCAGCTTCTGAAACATTTCCCGGTAGCAATTGCAGGCCCTTGCCCCGTGACGGACGCCATCATTACCTCCGGCGGCGTCAAAGTATCAGAGATCAATCCGACCACAATGGAGTCAAGACTTGTAAAGGGATTGTACTTTGCAGGAGAACTCATCGATGTGGACGCCTATACCGGCGGTTTCAATTTGCAGATCGCCTGGGCCACCGGCCGGGCGGCCGGGGAAGCCGCCGCCAAAGAAGAAGCAACAGGAGAGGAATTCTCATGAAAAACATCAGTATCGCCATTGACGGCCCCTCCGGCGCCGGCAAGAGCACGCTGGCCCGGGCCGTCGCCGCGCAGGTGGGCTGCTTATATGTGGACACCGGCGCCATTTACCGCACCATCGGCTATTACGCGCTGACCCACGGCATCGACCCGAAGGACGGCGCTGCCGTCGCAAAAAGCCTTCCGGACGTTCAGGTGGAGCTGACCTACGGGGAGGACGGCCTGCAGCATATGCTGCTGAACGGCCAAGATGTGACGAAGGAGATCCGGCTGCCGGAGGTGTCCCTGTACGCCTCCGCCGTGTCCGCCCACCGACCGGTGCGGGACTTTCTGCTGGACATGCAGCGGCAGCTGGCCCGGACCCACAGTGTCATTATGGACGGCCGGGACATCGGCACTGTGGTGCTGCCGGACGCGGATGTGAAGGTCTATCTCACCGCCTCCGCCCAGGCCCGTGCCCGGCGCCGCTGCGCGGAGCTGGAGCAGCGGGGGACTCCGGAGCCCTTTGAAAAGGTCCTGCGGGAGATCCAGGAGCGGGACTGGAACGACATCCACCGGGATACGGCGCCCCTCCGCCAGGCGGAGGACGCCGTGCTGCTGGATACCACGGAGCTGACTTTCCAGGAGAGCGAGGCGGCTCTGCTGCACATCATTCGGGAGAGGACGCACTTATGAAACCGACCAACCGATTTTTTGTTTTTGTATATTACGTGCTGGGCCTGATCGTCAGCATCCTCCACCCCACCACCGTGGAGGGGCTGGACAAGCTGCCCGGAAGCGGCGTCCTGCTGTGCCCCAACCACTCCAGCAACTGGGACCCTGTGCTGCTGGGTCTGAAGCTGCCGGTGAACTACCGGCTCCACGCCATGGCGAAGGAGGAGCTGTTCAAAAACCCCATCCTGGGCTGGATCATCCGGAAGCTGGGAGCTTTTCCCGTCAGCCGCGGCAATAACGATATCCAGGCTGTAAAGACGGCCATCCAGGTCCTGAGATCCGGGGACAATCTGCTCATCTTCCCGGAGGGGACGGTGGTCCGCAACGGCGTGGGCTATCATGACGGACTGCCGGCCCATGCCAAAAGCGGCGTGGCCGTGATCGGCGTCCGCACCGGCGCCAAGCTGGTGCCGGTGTTCATGGACGGGGAGAAGAAGCTGTTCCGCCGGACCCGCATCATCTTCGGAGATCCCTATGAGCCGGTCTATACCGGCCGCCACGGTACATCGGAGGAGATGCAGAAGATCGCGGATGACATTCTGGCCGAGGCCTACGCCCTGGGCGGCCAGGCCGTTGGAGGGATGCCGCTGTGAGTGGAACGGTATTGCTGGCGGAAAGCGCCGGCTTTTGCTATGGCGTGAAGCGGGCGGTGGAGCTGGCCCAAAAGACGGCGGAGGAGACCGGCGGCTGCTGGATGCTGGGGGACCTCATCCACAATGCCCATGTGGTGGAGGACCTGGCCGCCCGGGGCATCCGCAAAACAGAGGACCCCGGCGCCCTGGGTGCCGGGGATACGGTGGTCATCCGCTCTCACGGCGAGGTGAAAAGCGTGCTGGACGGTCTGGAGTCCCGGGGCGTCCGCTGCGTCAACGCCACCTGTCCCAACGTCTGCCGCATCCAGAAGCTGGTGGCTCAGGCGGAGCAGGAGGGACGTCAGCCTGTCATCATCGGCGAGCCCCATCATCCGGAGGTGGTAGGCGTGGCCAGCTGGTGCCGGAGTGCCCTGGTGTTCGACGGGCCGGAGGCAGTAAACATGTGGCTGGCAGAAGATCCTTCTCATCGGAAAATCCCTGTGACCGTAGTGGCGCAGACCACCTGCATCCGAAAACTTTTTGAAAGTTCTTGGGAAATTCTAAAAAAAGAGTGTACAAACGTGAAAATATTTGATACAATATGCAATGCTACGCATAAGCGTCAAACGGAGGCGGCAGATATCGCCGGCAAGGTGGACGTGATGGTCGTGGTGGGAGACCGGAAAAGTGCCAACACCAAGCACCTGACGGAGATCTGCCAAAAGAGCTGTTCCCGCGTGTTTCAGATCGAAAGCGCGGACGAGCTCTCCCGGGAGATTTTTCAAGACTGCGGGGCTGCGGGACTGACGGCCGGTGCCTCCACGCCTGCGGGCATCATTAAGGAGGTATATGCAAGCATGAGCGAAGAAATCAAAGCGGCCGAGGGCATGGATGAGTCCTTCGAGGAATTACTGAATCAGTCTTTCAAAACTTTAAATACAGGAGAGAAGGTAACCGGCATCGTTACGGCTATTACCCCCACTGAGGTCCAGGTGGATGTGGGTGCTAAGCAGGCCGCATACATCAAGCTGAGCGAGCTGACCGATGACCCCACCGCCAAGGCTGAGGATATCGTTCACGTGGGTGACGAGATCGAGACCTACATCGTCCGCGTCAATGACGTGGAGGGCTATGCGGAGCTGAGCAAGAAGCGTCTGGATGCCGTGAAGGTCTGGGAGAACATCGAGCAGGCTGTCGAGGACAAGACCGTCCTGGAAGGCACTGTCACCGAGGAGAACAAGGGCGGCATCGTGGTTTCCGTCAAGGGCGTGCGGGTGTTCGTTCCCGCTTCCCAGAGCGGCCAGCCCCGCGGCGCGGACCTGAGCGCCATGGTCAAGCAGAAGGTCCAGCTGCGTATCACTGAGGTCAACCGTGCCCGCCGCCGTGTGGTCGGCTCCATCCGCTCTGTGGCCGATGAAGCCCGTAAGGCCGCCCAGGAGGCCGTGTGGTCCTCCATCGAGGTGGGCAAGCACTACACCGGCACCGTGAAGTCCATGACTTCCTACGGCGTGTTCGTGGACATCGGCGGCGTGGATGGTATGGTACATATCTCCGAGCTGAGCTGGAGCCGTATCAAGACCCCCTCTGAGGTCTGCAAGGTGGGCGACACCCTGGATGTGTACGTCATCGCGTTCGATCCCGAGAAGCACAAGATCTCCCTGGGCGTCAAGGACCGCACCCTGAATCCCTGGGATGTGTTCATGAACAAGTACAGCGTGGGTGACGTGGCCTCTGTCCGCATCGTCAAGCTGATGACCTTCGGCGCATTCGCTGAGGTCGTTCCCGGTGTGGATGGCCTGATCCACATTTCCCAGATCGCTGACCGCCGCATCGACAAGCCCGAGGATGTCTTGTCCGAGGGTCAGATCGTCGACGCCAAGATCACCGCTGTGGACGAGGAGAAGAAGAAGATCTCCCTGTCCGTCCGCGCCCTGCTGACCCCCGCCGCGGAGGCCGTTGAGGACGCTGAGTAAACGCAGCTGCAAAGAGGCAGGCTCTCAGAGCCTGTCTCTTTTTTTGAATTTTTGTGATTTTTTTCACGTTTGCCATTGCAATGGGAAAAATGGTATGTTATAATCTTGACAAACTACGGAAATATCGACCAAGGGAAATGAGAAATAGGAGGAAATCACATGAGCTACGAAGTGGAATATCAGCAGAAGCTCAAGACGGCTGACGAGGCTGTCAAAGTTGTCAAATCCGGCGATTGGGTGGACTATGCATGGTGCGTCGGCACTCCCAAGGCTCTGGATCAGGCCCTGGCCAAGCGCAGCGAGGAATTGACCGATGTGAAGATCCACGGCGGCATTCTGACCAGCCGTCCCGCCATCTTCGACGTGCCCAATGTGGCAGAGCATTTCACCTGGAACTCCTGGCATATGTCCGGCATCGAGCGCAAGGCCATCAATGAGGGCTTTGCTTTCTACGCTCCCATCCGCTATTCCGAGCTGCCCAGCTATTACCGCAACTGCATCCAGCAGACCGATGTGGCCATGCTGCAGGTGGCGCCCATGGATGAGCACGGCTGGTTCAACTTCGGTCCCAACGGTACCCATCTGAAGGCCGTGTGTGAGACTGCCAAGGTCGTGATCGTGGAAGTCAACAAAAACATGCCCGTGTGCTTCGGCGGCTTTGACAACTACATCCATATCGACGATGTGGACATGATCGTGGAAGGCGACAACCCCGAGATCGACGAGATGGGCGGTCCCACCACCGCTTCCGAGGTGGACCTGGCCGTGGCCAACCTGGTGGTGCCCGAGATCCCCAACGGTGCCTGCCTCCAGCTGGGCATCGGCTCCATGCCCAGCGCCATCGGCAAGATGATCGCCGAGTCCGACCTGAAGGATCTGGGCGTGCACACGGAGATGTACGTGGACGCCTTTGTGGACATGGCCAAGGCCGGCCGCATCTCCGGTGCCTGCAAGCCCTTCGACAAGGGCCGCCAGACCTATGCCTTCGCCGCCGGCACCAAGAAGCTCTATGAGTACCTGGACCACAACCCCGAGTGCATGGCCGTGCCCGTCAGCTACGCCAACGATATTGCCCGGGTCTCCCAGATCGACAATTTCATTTCCATCAACGGCGCCGTGGACATCGACCTGTACGGCCAGGTGTCCTCTGAGTCCTCCGGCACCCGCCACATCTCCGGCGCCGGCGGTCAGCAGGACTTCGTCATGGGCGCCTATCTGGCCAAGGGCGGCAAGAGCTTTATCTGCTGCTCCTCCTCCTATATGGACAAGAAGACCGGCCAGCTGAAGTCCCGTATCCGCCCCACCATGGCGGAGGGCACCGTCATCACCGCCACCCGCACGAACCTCCACTGGCTGGTCACGGAGTACGGCAAGGTGAACGTGAAGGGCCTGTCCACCTGGGAGCGGGCCGAGGCTTTGATCGGCATCGCCCATCCGCAGTTCCGCGAGGAGCTGATCGCCGAGGCGGAGAAGATGCACATCTGGCGCCGTTCCAACAAAAAGTAAGAAACTGCGGTTTGCGGCACTGGCGGGGGAGAGACTCCGCCAGTGCCGATTTTTTTTGATTTTCCACGCAAAAAATCTGAAAAAGTGCTTGAAAATTGACAATTGAGTGTTTATAATCATACTTGAGTAAATATTTGTTTTTGCGGAAACGGCAACAATTGCGGTGACCTGGTACCGCAGGGACGGGAAAGGAAGTCTTTCATGTTCAGCATTGGGGATCAGGTGGTGCATCCCATGCATGGAGCTGGGATCATCGATGGAATCGTTCGGGAAAAGATCACAGGTATCGCGCAGGATTACTATGTATTCAAGATGCCTATGGGCGGTCTGCTGCTGAAGATCCCGGTTTCCAACAGTGACGCCATCGGCATTCGCGCCATCATCACACAGCCGGAGGCGGAGGCCCTGCTGAAGGACATCCCTGGTATGGCGGTGGAGAGCACCTCCAATTGGAATAAGCGTTACCGTGAAAATATGGCTCGGCTGAAAAGCGGGGACCTGTACGAGGTGGCCCGGGTGGTGAAGGCGCTCATGCACCGGGAACGCCAGCGGGGCCTGTCCACCGGCGAGCGGAAAATGCTGCACAATGCCCGCCAGATCCTGATCTCCGAGATCGTCATGGCGGAGCAGGGCGAATACAGGGAGCTGGAGGCACGGGTGGACCACGCCATGATGCAGCTGCCGCTGGCTGAGTGACCGGAGAATCACAAGGAGAGGAAAACGCGGATGTTTCCATTTTTGAAAAAATACCGGGATGGGCACCGCCCCCGCTGCGCCGCCCTGGTGGCTGCCGCCGGCAGATCCACCCGTATGGGCGGCGTCAATAAGCTGTTGCTGCCCCTGGACGGCGTCCCGGTCCTGGTGCGGACACTGGAGGCCTTGCAGCGGGCGGAGCGGGTGGACGAGATCATCGTGGCCACCCGGGAAGAGGAGCTGGTGGAGATCGCCCAGCTGTGCCATACATACGGCATTTCCAAATGCAAAAAAGTCATTCGGGGCGGTGAGAGCCGCACCCATTCCGTCATGCTGGCGGCGCTGGAGGCGGATAAGAGCATGGAGCTGCTGGCGGTCCAGGACGGCGCCCGTCCTCTGGTGACGCCGGCGCTCATCGACAGCGTCATCGCCGCCGCTGCCCGCTGCGGCGCCGCGGCACCCGCCGTACCGGTGAAGGACACCATCAAATGCGTCCGCGAGGACGGCGCCGTGGAGCAAACGCTGGACCGAAGCGCCCTGCGGGCCGTGCAGACGCCCCAGGTGTTTACGGCGGACCTTCTGAAAGCGGCCCTTCAGTCTGTTTTGGAGCAGGGCGGAGAGGTCACTGATGACTGCGGCGCTGTGGAGCTGCTTGGCAAGGCAGTTTACTTAACAGAGGGCGAAGAGACGAATCTGAAGATCACCACGCCGGGAGACCTGGTGCTGGCGGAGGCCATTTTAAAGGACCGGGAGGAACGGACATGACGAATCTGCGGATCGGACACGGATATGATGTCCACCGGCTGGTGGAAGGGCGGAGGCTCATTCTGGGCGGCGTGGATATTCCCTGGGAGCGGGGCCTTTTGGGCCATTCTGACGCGGATGTGCTGGTCCACGCGGTCATGGACGCCCTGACGGGTGCCGCCCGCCTGGGAGACATCGGCAAGCTGTTCCCGGACACGGACCCCCGGTACGCTGGCATCTCCAGCCTGAAGCTGCTGGCGGAAGTGGAACGGCTGCTGGGCGAGAAGGGCTTTGCGGTGGTGAACATCGACGCGGTGCTGCTGGCCCAGGCGCCCAAAGTGGGGCCCTACCGTCCTCAAATGGCGGCCAATATCGCCGAGGCCCTGGGCATCGAGGCGGAGCAGGTGAATGTGAAGGCCACCACGGAGGAGGGCCTGGGATTCACCGGCGACGGCTCCGGCATGGCCGCCCACGCGGTGGCACTGCTGGAAAAACTGAACGAGGACTGAATGGGAGACCTGCCTTTTGGCAGGTCTCAGTTTGTCAAAAACCTGATGGATTGGAAAGACGGCGGCAAAAAGCAAGGGGAGTACGAGGGGACGGGAGTCCCTTCGTGTTGAATCGAATGCCTGCAAAAAGCCTGTGATAACAGGCGTTTGCGCCGCAAAGCGGCAGCTTTTCGGGCTGCGGAGCTGTCCGCAAAGCGAGGCATTGTAAAGCCTGCCAAAAAAGTCCTTTGGATTTTTTTGACAGGCTGGGACCTGCCTTTTGGCAGGTCTTTTTTCGCACCCTTTTTCCGCCCGGACATAAAATGGGCAAAGAGGAGGCGAGTTCGTGGAGCACTATTTGATCATCGCCCGTTCCATCACTTACGCCCAGCGGATGCAGCGGGCACTGGGCAAGGCGGGTATCCGCTGCCGGATATTCCGGGCGCCCAGAGACCTGACTTCTTTGGGCTGCGCCTATGCCGTGGAACTGGCGCCGCCGGATCTGACGGCGGCATTGCAGATCATTCACAGGGAACACCTGGACCCTGTTCAAATATTTCTGCCCCAGGCCGGGGGTATGCGGGAGGTGACACCATGATCTATCTGGACAGCGCGGCCACCACATTTCAAAAGCCGCCGGAGGTGGCCCGGGCCGTGGCGGAGGCCATGCGCACGATGAGCTCACCGGGCCGCGGCGGTTACGGCGCTGCCATGGCGGCAGCGGACACGGCGTTTGCCTGCCGCAGTGAGCTGGCGGAGCTGTTTCACCTGGACAATCCGGAGCAGGTGGTGTTCACACTGAACGCCACCCACGCGCTGAATATCGCGATCAAAAGCCTGGTGCCACCGGGCGGGCGGGTGGTCATCTCCGGCTATGAGCACAACGCCGTCACCCGGCCGCTGAGCGCTCTGGGCGCAAAGACGGTGGTGGCCGCCGGCCCGCTGTTCCGGCAGGACGCGGTGCTGGAGGCCTTCAACAGACTCATCACGCCGGGGACGGACGCCGTTATCTGCAACCATGTTTCCAATGTATTCGGCTTTGTGCAGCCGGTGGAAGCCATCGCCGCCATCTGCCGCCAGCGGGGAGTGCCCTTCATCATCGACGCCTCCCAGTCCGCGGGACTTCTGCGGCTGGACATGGCGGCGCTGGGGGCGGCATTCATCGCCATGCCCGGCCACAAGGGGCTGTACGGCCCCCAGGGCACCGGCGTTCTGCTGTGCCGGGAGGGGCAGCAGGTCAAAACACTGCTGGAGGGCGGGACCGGCAGTCTGTCCCTCAGTCAGGAGATGCCGGACTTCCTGCCGGATCGTCTGGAGGCCGGGACCCACAACGTCCCCGGCATCGCGGGACTTCTGGCCGGCGTCCGCTTCCTGAAAAAACAAGGGATCGAGACCATCTGCCACCGGGAGCGTCTGCTGGCCCGGCAGGCGGCGGAGGGGCTGCGGAAGCTGCCGGGCACCCGCGTGTTTGCCCAGCCGAGAATGACCGCCCAGGTGGGCGTGCTGTCCTTTACGGCGGCGAGCCGCGACGCGGAGACCATCGGCGGCGCTCTGGGACAGCGGGAGATCGCCGTCCGCTCCGGCCTCCACTGTGCGCCCCTGGCCCACCGTACCGCCGGCACCCTGGACACCGGCACGGTCCGTCTCAGCTTTTCCCATTGGAACACCGCCGGAGAGGTGGAGCGGTTTTTGGAGGCCATGCGGGAGATCTTGCCCTGATTTTCTGAACAGACCGTGAATTTTCCTTCTGTTTACCTTGCAATCCCATGCTATATTTTATATAATCAAGGTATTCGTGGCCTGAAGGGGATGAGGAACTCTCAATGGAAGTGAAACTTGTGGAACTGCCCGTGGTGATCGGCCGTTACCTGCTACTGATACAGCCGACAGACCTTTTGGATATTGCCATCATGATCTTTGCCCTGTACAAGGTGTTCATGCTGGTGCAGAGCACCAAGGCCGCCAGTTTGCTGAAGGGATTGCTGGTGTTTCTGGCGGCCTTGATGCTGTCTTCCGTGCTGCATCTCCACGGCGTCCATTTCATTATGAACAGCATGGTGGAATGGGGCGTTTTGGCGCTCATCATCCTGTTCCAGCCGGAGATCCGGCGCATTCTGGAGCAGATGGGCAGCAAGCGATTTGTGGCCTTCTTCGCCCACGAGGAAGTGGCCAACGTGATGGAACAGACCATCGGCCAGACGGTGCTGGCCTGCACGGAGATGTCCCAGTCCCGCACCGGCGCGCTCATCGTGTTTGAGCGGGAGCTGCTGCTGGACGATCTGGTGCGCAGCGGCACCGTGCTGGACGCCTCTGTTTCCAGTGAGCTTTTGAAAAATATTTTCTTTGTGAAGGCTCCCATGCACGACGGCGCCGTCATCATTCGGAACGGCCGTGTGCTGGGCGCCGGCTGCATGCTGCCCCTCAGCAAAAACGTGAATCTCAGCCGGGACCTGGGTATGCGCCACCGGGCCGGCATCGGCATGAGCGAGAACTCCGACGCCGTGGTGGTCATCGTGTCGGAGGAGACCGGCTCCATCTCCGTGGCCATCGGCGGCATGCTCAAGCGCCACCTGAAGCCGGAGACTCTGGAGAACCTGCTGCGCAATGAGCTGCTTCCCCAGGAGAGCGAGGAGACGGACAAGCAGAAGTTCAGCCTTTCCGGCTTCGTGAACCTTCTGGCGGCTAAGAAGAACGGAGGCGGCGACGATGAATAATAAATTCAACAGGCGCAAGGTCTTTTACATCGCCCTGTCCGCGCTGGTGGCCGTCAGCATTTGGATCTACGCGGACCTGACCGGAAATCCCGACGGCACGCCCCGCATCGCATCCAAGGAATTCAAGGATATCCCCATCGAGTATTTGGACGAGGATTCCACCCTTGCCCAGCGGGGACTGATGCTGCTGGAGGAGGGGACGGACACCACGGTGGATGTGAAGCTCCAGGGCACCCGCTGGGACCTTGCCAAGGTGGACCGGTCGGACCTGGTCATCCAGGCGGACCTGTCCAACATCACCACCACCGGCACCCAGACGGTGTCCAACAAGCCCGGCTTCAAGGACCGCACCCTCAGTCAGATCGTCTCCTACGAGGACATCACCCCCTATACCGCCACCGTCAATATCGGCGAGCTGTATAAGAAAACCGTGGATGTTCACTATGAGATCGTGGGCAATGTGGCGGAGGGCTACTCCGGCGGTGAGCTGGAGGTCTCTCCCACCAGCTTCGAGATCCGCGGTCAGAAGGAGATACTGGATCAGATCAGATATGCCAAGGTGACGCTGGACATCGGCACGGATGCCATTGCCACCGTGTCCAGAGAGCTGAGCTGCCAGTACTACGATGAAAACGGCCAGCTGGTAAGCAGCGAGAATGTCCATTCCAACGTGGATGTCATCCAGGTCACGCTGCCGGTGAACGTCACCAAGGAAGTGGACCTGGTCATGAATTTCAAGGAATCCCCCGGCGCCAGCCTTTCCAATGTGACATACAAGATCACCCCGGCGAAGATCACCATCTCCGGCGACGCGGAGCAGCTACGGGGCGTGGATTCCCTGGTGCTGGCGGACTTCAATCTGGTGGAGCTGAACAGCGCCGCGCTGTATAATTACGTGATCCCCGTGCCGGAGGGCTGCGAAAACCTCAGCGGCACCAGTCAGGCCACCTTGCAGCTGTCCTTCAAGGATATGACGGAGGCGGAGATCACCACCAACCGCATCCAGTACGAGAACCTACAGACGGAGGGCAAGTACGTGGATCTGCTGACCCTGGAGGTGACGGTGCGCATCTTCGGCACTTCCGCGGACGTGGCCCGGGTGGAGGCGGATGATATTTTGGTGGTGGCAGACCTGACGGACTTCAACAACGCCGCCGGTAGCTATACCGTCCCGGCCAAGATCCTGGTGGATACCACCGGAGACATCGGCGTTTCCGGGAATTATCAGGTGCGGGTGGACATCCGGGAGGGTAGCGCCCCACCGGAGGAAGGACCGGAGGAAGAGCCGACGGAGGGACCGTCGGAATAACCACACAGGAGAGTTATCATGACGCAGATCGCAACTGTTGAACGAATTTTGGACAAAAACCACGCGGAGATCTCCGTTCCCCGGAAATCCGCCTGCGGACACGACTGCGAGGAGTGCGCCGGCTGCGGCGTCTCCGGCGCGGCGGTCCGCGCCAAAGCCGCCAACCTCATTGACGCGAAGCCCGGCCAAAAGGTGGTGGTGGAGAGCAGCACCAGCAAAATGATGCACATCATCCTGCTGGTGTACCTCACGCCCGTGGTGCTGTTTATGGCCGGCTACCTGCTGACGGCGTTTCTCACCGACAGCGTGGCCGTGCAGTATACCGCCGCCGCCATCGGCTTTTTTGCCGGCGTCATAGGCGCCATCGCCTATGACCGTCGGCTGAAACGGCAGGGAGGGCTGACCTTCCGCATCGTCCGGCTGTTTTAATGTACGGCTATGTGCGCCCGCCCCTGGGGGAATTGCCTCAGGAGGAACGGGACCGGTTCCAGCGGGCCTACTGCGGATTGTGCCATACGCTGGGCCGGCGCTACGGTCTGGCGGCCCGCTTCATCCTCAACTATGATTTCACCTATCTTGCCATCCTGCTGGCGGAGGGGGAGGAGGGCCCCACCGGCGAGAGCCGGTGTCCGGCAAGTCCCATCCGCGGGCGCTCCTACCGCCAGGGAGACGGTGCCGCCGCCCTGGCGGCGGATGAAAGCGTCATCCTGGCCTACTGGCAGCTGCGGGACGGCGTGGCGGACCACGACTGGCTCCACGGACTGAAATACCGGGGCGTCTCCCAGATCCTGGAGCCGGCTTACCGAAAGGCCGCCCAGGCCCGCCCCGGCTATGACGAGGCGGTCCGGAGCCAGCTGGGCGTTTTGGCCCGGCTGGAGACGGAGCGGTGCCCCTCCATGGATCGGGCGGCGGACGCCTTTGCCGTATTGCTGGAGCGGGGCGCCGACGAGGTGGACGACCCCGTCCGGCGCCGGGTGCTGGGACAAATGCTCTATCACTTGGGCCGGTGGGTGTATCTGACAGACGCGGCGGACGACCTGCAAAAAGATGCCAAAACCGGGAATTATAACCCCGTGGCCCTGCGGTTCCACCTGTGGGACGGCCAGTGGACGCCGGAGAGCCGGAGAGAATTTGCCGAGACCCTGGACCATTCCATCCGCATGATCGCCACCGCCTATGAGCTGTGGGATTTTGGCTGCTGGTCTCCCATCTTGCAGGCGACCATATACAGCGGACTGTTCCAGGTGGGTAAGGCGGTGCTGGACGGGACCTTCCGCCCCCGCGTCCGCAGTTTAGAGAGAAACAAACAAGAACTGAGGGATTCCACATGAAAGACCCGTATCAGGTCCTGGGCGTGCCAGAGACCGCCACTGACGAAGAAATCAAAAAGGCGTACCGGGACCTGGCCCGGAAATACCATCCGGATAATTACCACGACAATCCCCTGGCCGACCTGGCTCAGGAGAAGATGAAGGACATCAACGCCGCCTACGAGCAGATCACCCGGGAGCGCGGCGGCCGCGGCAGCGGAAACGGCTCCTACGGCGGCTCCTATGGCGCCGGCGGCACCGCGTACCAGCGGCAGCAGTACAGCAGCCAGTCCTCCAGCGGCAGCTCTGTGCTCCAGCAGGTGCGCCTGGCCATCAACAGCGGCAACCTCAGCCGGGCGGAGGCCCTGCTGGCCAATTACGCCGACCACAACGCCGAGTGGAATTTCCTCAAGGGCGCCGTCTGCTACCGGCGGGGTTGGATGGACGAGGCCAAGCGGTATTACCAGACCGCCTGCCAGCTGGACCCCGGCAACGCGGAGTACCGCTCCGCCCTGGATTTCATGGAGAACGCCGGCCAGACGGCCTACCGGCCCAATGGCGGCACCTTCGGCACGGAATTCTGCGGGGGCAATCCCTGCCTGACCCTGTGCTGCTTATATACCCTCTGCAACGGCGGCGGATATTTCTTCTGCTGTTGAGAGGTCAACAAGAGAGGGAGAGTCAAGATGATCAAAAGTATGACCGGCTATGGCCGGGCCCGCCAGATGCTGCACAAGCGGGACATCACGGTGGAGGTCCGCTCCGTCAATAACCGATATCTGGACTGCACGGTGAAGATGCCCCGGATGTACACCTTCGCCGAGGACGCCATCAAGGGCTGCGTCCAAAAGGCCATTTCCCGGGGCAAGGTGGACGTGTTCATCACCGTGGACGCTTCCGCCGCCGATGTGGCAAAGGTCACGGTCAACCGGGAGCTGGCGGCCCAGTATGCCGCCGCCCTGAATGAGCTGGCGGAGGTCTGCGGCCCCACGGCATACAAGGTGACGCCGGACCAGCTGTCCCGCTTTCCGGACGTGCTTACCGTCACCAAGGCGGACGAGGATCTGAAGAGTGTCAGCGCTGATCTGTGTGCCGTACTGGAAGAGGCCCTGGCCGCTTATAATGCCATGCGGGCCGTGGAGGGCGCCAGACTGGCGGAGGATATCGGCAGCCGCCTCACCGCCATTGAGACCTATACCGGCCAGGTGGAGGCACGGTCCCCCCAGACCGTGGCGGAATACCGGGCCAAGCTCACCGCACGGATGCAGGAGGTGCTGCAAAGCACCACCATCGACGCCCAGCGCATCCTGACAGAGGCCGCCATCTACGCCGACAAGGTGGCCGTGGACGAGGAGACAGTCCGCCTGCGGAGCCATGTGGCCCAGCTGCGGACCATGCTGGCCTCCGACGAGCCCATGGGCCGGAAGATGGACTTCCTCATCCAGGAGGTCAACCGGGAGTCCAACACCATCGGCTCCAAGTGCAATGACGTGGCCATCGCCCAGGTGGTGGTCAATCTAAAGGCCGAGGTAGAGAAAATGCGGGAGCAGGTCCAGAACATCGAGTGAGGAACGCTTATGAAGCTCATCAACATCGGCTTTGGCAGCATGGTCTCCGAAGAGCGGCTGGTGGCCATCGTCAGCCCTGATTCCGCGCCCATCAAGCGCATGGTCCAAGAGAGCCGGGAGCGGGGGATGCTCATCGATGCCACCTATGGCCGCAAGACCGCATCCATCTTTATTATGGACAGCGACCACGTGATCCTGTCCGCGCTGCCGCCGGAGAAGTTCGGCGGCAGGACCCAGAACCAGCAAACAGAGGAGAGAGATTGAAGCAAATGACAAAAGGCAAGTGTTTTATCATCTCCGGCCCCTCCGGGGTCGGAAAGAGCACCGTGCTCCATGCCCTGATGGAGAAACGCAAGCATGTGTATTTTTCTGTTTCCGCCACCACCCGGGACCCCCGTCCCGGTGAAGCAGACGGCGTTCACTATCACTTTTTGGATGTGGACACCTTCCGCCAGTGGATCGCCAACGACGAATTTTTGGAGTACGCGGAGTTTGTGGGCAATTTCTACGGCACGCCCAGGAGGTTCGTAGACGAGGCCATGGAGCGGGGCGAGGATGTCATCCTGGACATCGAGGTCCAGGGGGCCATCCAGGTCACCAGCAAGCGGCCGGACGCCGTCCGCATCTTCATCGCGCCCCCCAGCTGGGCAGAGCTGGAACGCCGCCTGACGGACCGGGGCACGGACAGCCCGGACAAGATCCAAAAGCGTCTGTTGCGGGCCAAGGTGGAGTTCCAGACGGCCCACACCTATGATTATTTCGTCATCAACAACACCGTGGAGGAGGCCGTGGAGGAGCTGAACGCCATCATGACCGCCGAGCACTGCAAGCCCAAGGAGCGGATGGAGATCCTCAGCGGCAAATAATTTGCCGCATCCCTCCGATTCCGACAAAAAAATCAGCCGAATGAAGGCAGAATGGAAGTAGATCATTATGATGCTGTATCCCGCGATGAACAAATTGACCAGTTATGTGCCCAACCGTTATATGCTGGTGAACGTGGTGGCCCGCCGGGCCCGCCAGATCGCCGAGGCCGCTGACGAGACCGGCGAGCACCTGGCGGAAAAACCCGTGACCATAGCCATCAATGAGGTGGCCGAGGGCAAGCTGGACGCCAGCCGCATGGACCTTACCATCGAGGAGAACTGAGCACGAAACGGCACGCAAGGAGGGGCGAGGCATGGAGACCGCTGAGATCGTAAAAGTCGCGGTCAGCGCCGCGCCCTATTCCATTGATAAGCCATATGACTATCTGGTGCCGGAACCGCTGCTGGACGCGGCGGTGCCCGGTGTCCGGGTCACAGTGCCCTTCGGCCGGGGAAACCGGACCAGCGAGGGCATCATCCTGGCAAGAGCGCAGGGCGAAAAGGTCCAGGGGCTGAAGCCTCTGGACTCTGTGCTGGACAGAGGACCCGTACTGGACGGCGACGGCATCGCCCTGGCCCTGTGGATGCGGCAGCGGTACTTCTGCACCATGTTCGAGGCGGTGAAGACCATCCTGCCCGCCGGCCTTTGGTATCGGCTGCGGGAGGTTTGGCATCTGGCGGAGGGCGTGGACCGGGAGGCGGCCGCGTCCCTCTGCGGGAGCATCCGCCGCGCCGGAGCGGTTTTGGATGTGCTGTGGGCCTCCGGCGGCAGCGCCGGACTGGAGACCCTGCGGGACGCCTGCGGCCAGGAGGTGGAAGCCACCCTCCGGGTGATGGAAAAGACAGGCGCCGTCCGGTGTGAGACGGAAGCCGCCCGGAAGATTGGCGACAAGAGGCGCCGCATGGTGTCTCTGGCCGTCAGCGCCGAGGACGCCCTGGCCATGACGCAGCCCAAGCGCCGCTCCGCGCCTGCCCGGTACGAGGTGGTGCGGCTGCTGGCCGCCACAGGCCGGGCATCCGCCGCGGATGTGTGCTATTTCACCGGAGCCTCCGCCCGGACGCTGAAAGCCATGGAAAAGGCGGGGCTTCTTGTCCTTTCCGAGGAAGAAGAGCTGCGGGTGCCCCAGGCCGCGGAGGCGGAGCCGGGAGCGCCCATCGTTTTGAACGGGGAGCAGCAGGCAGCCTATGACGGCATCCTGTCCCTGATGGACAGCGGAAAGCCGGAAGCGGCGCTGCTCCACGGCGTCACCGGCAGCGGAAAAACCCAGGTGTACCTGCGGCTGGTCCAGGAGGCGCTGGACCGGGGCAGGACTGCCATGGTGTTGGTACCGGAGATCATTTTGACGCCGCAGATGATGCGGAAATTCTCTTCGTACTTTGGCAGTAAAGTTTGCATGCTTCACAGCTCTCTCCGCATGACGGAGCGCTATGACCAGTGGAAGCGCATTCGCCGGGGAGAGGTGCGGGTGGTGCTGGGCACCCGGTCGGCGGTGTTTTCCCCCCTGAAAAACCTGGGACTCCTGATTTTGGATGAGGAGCAGGAGGGGAGCTACCAATCGGAAAATCCCCCCAGATACCACACCCGGGACGTGGCAAAGTTCCTCTGCGCCCGGGAAAAGGCCGTGCTGCTGCTGGGCTCCGCCACCCCCACGGTGGAGAGCGCCTGGGCGGCGGAGGAGGGGACTTACCACCTCTTCCGGCTGCGGCAGCGCTACAATACGCGCCCCTTGCCCCAGGTGCGCATCGCCGACCTGCGGCAGGAGATCCGGGCCGGCAATCCCGGCCTCATCAGCGCTCCCCTGCGGCAGGAGCTGGAGGAAAACCTCCGGCGCGGAGAACAGAGCATCCTGTTTTTGAACCGGCGGGGCAGCAGCCGGATGCTGCTGTGCGGGGAGTGCGGCCACGTGCCGGAGTGCCCCCGGTGCAGCGTGGCGCTGACCTACCACTCCGCCAACGGCCGGCTCATGTGCCACTATTGCGGCCATTCGGAGCGGGCCCCGGAGGCCTGTCCGGTGTGCGGCGGTATCATGAAGCACGTGGGCACCGGCACCCAGAAGGTAGAGGAGGAGCTGCGGGAGCTGTTCCCGGAAGCGGGCATCCTGCGCATGGATGCGGATACCGTCTCCGGCGGCCACGATGCCGTCCTCTCCCGCTTTGAAAAAGAACGTATCCCCATCCTTTTGGGCACCCAGATGGTGGCCAAGGGGCTGGATTTTGAAAATGTGACGCTGGTGGGCGTCCTGTCCGCGGACCTCTCCCTGTACGTGGACAATTACCGGGCCGCGGAGCGGACCTTCAACCTGCTGACCCAGGTGATCGGCCGGGCGGGCCGGGGCGGCAAGCAGGGGCGGGCCATCATCCAGACTTATACCCCCGGCAACGACGTCATCCGCTGCGCCGCGGAGCAGGACTACGACAGCTTTTATGAAGGCGAGGTGCGGATGCGCCGCCTGCGGCGATGTCCGCCCTTCGCGGACCTGTTCGTGTTCACCGTCTCCGGCGGGGAGGAGGGAAGCGTCCTCCGGGCTGCCGTCGGCGTCCGGGAGCGGCTGCGGCAGGCGTTTCCCGGAGAAGAAGTCCTGGGGCCGGCGCCGGCGCCGGTGCTGAAGCTGAACAACCGTTTCCGCTACCGGCTGCTGCTGGTGGGAAAAAATGACAAGGCCACCCGGGACCGCGTCAGCTGGATCCTGAAAGAATTTGCAAACGACCGCGCCAACCGCGGATCGAATATTTTTGTGGACTGCGATCCCATGGACTGAGCAGTCGGAAGGAGCAAAGAGTATGGCACTGCGTAAAATCGTGGAACAGGGCGACCCCTGCCTGGGCAAGGTCTGCCGCCCCGTGACGGAGTTCAACAGACGGCTCCATGAGCTGCTGGACGATATGCTGGAGACCCTGGAGGACGCCAACGGCGCCGGTCTCGCGGCGCCGCAGGTGGGCGTGCTGCGCCGGGCCTGCGTGGTCATCGACATGGATTCCAATGAATATATCGAGCTGGTGAATCCGGAGATCGTGGCCCAGAGCGGCCAGCAGACGGGCCTGGAGGGCTGTCTCAGCGTCCCCGGCAAATGGGGCATCGTCACCCGGCCCGCCCATGTGCGGGTCCGGGCCCAGGACCGGGACGGCAATTGGTTTGAGGCGGAGGGAGATGACATGACCGCCCGCTGCTTCTGCCATGAGATCGAGCACCTGGATGGCCACCTGTACACTGAGCACATCGACCACTTCCTGTCTGACGAGGAGCTGCGGGCTTATCTGGAGCAGGAAGAGGCGGAGAAGGAAGGGGAGTAAGCCCATGCGCATCCTGTTTATGGGCACGCCGGATTTCGCCGTGGCCTCCCTGAAACGCCTGGTGGAGGACGGACACACCGTCTGCGGCGTGTTCACCCAGCCGGACAAGCCCAAGAACCGGGGCCATAAGATGGCCTTTTCTCCTGTAAAGGAATATTCCTTGTCACAGCAGCTGGACGTGTACCAGCCGCTGAAAATGCGGGACGGCGAGGCGCTGGATATCGTGAAGTCCCTGGCGCCGGAGATCATTGTGGTGGCGGCCTACGGCAAGATATTGCCGGAGGAGATTTTGCACTATCCCAAGTATGGCTCCATCAATGTTCACTCGTCTCTGCTGCCCAAGTACCGGGGTGCCGCCCCCATCAATTGGGCCATTTTGAACGGGGAGACGGAGACCGGCGTCTCCATCATGTATATGGCAAAAGAGCTGGACGCCGGCGATGTGATCCTGCAAACGGCCACACCCATCGGCCTGGAGGAGGACGCCCTGTCCCTGACCATGCGCCTGGCCCAGCTGGGAGCGGAGGCCCTGTCGGAAGCGGTCACGGCCCTTGGAAACGGCACCGCCGCCCGGACGCCCCAGGACGGGAGCAACATGACCTATGCCTCCATGCTCTCCCGGGAAATGTCGCCCATCGACTGGAGCCGTTCCGCCCACGCGATCTCCTGCCAGGTCCGGGGCCTCATCCCCTGGCCCTGCGCCACCACCGATGTCATCTCCGGCGAGCAGATGAAGCTATACAAGGTGCAGGAGACCGGGGAGGATACCTCCGCCCGGCCCGGCACCATCCTGGCGGCGGGGAAAGCGGGCATCGATATTGCCTGCGGCGACGGCAAGGTGCTGCGGATCACGGAGCTCCAGGCCCAGGGAGGCAAGCGCATGGCCGCTGCCGCCTATCTGCTGGGCCACCCCATCTCTCTTTAAATTTTGAATGCAAGAGGTCGTTTATGCCTTATTACAGCTATGGCGATTTTCTCGCCAATAACATTTACTGCGTTCTGCTGATCCCGGTGCTGCTGCTGAGCCTGTGGGCCCAGCTCCAGGTCAGCGGGAACTTCCGGCGGTACAGCGGCGTCTATAACCGCAGGCATATCACCGGCGCCCAGGCGGCGGAGGCGGTGCTGCGGGCCCACGGGGTCTACGATGTGGGCATCCGCCGCGTCCGGGGCAGCCTGACGGACCACTATGACCCCCGGGACAACCAGATCTATCTCTCCGATGACGTTTACAGCGCCGCCACCGTGGCGGCGGTGGGCGTCGCCTGCCACGAGGCGGGCCACGCCGTCCAGTACGCGGAGGGGTACGGCCCCATCCGGCTGCGGCAGGCCATCATCCCCGCCACCCAGCTGGGCTCCAAGCTTTCGTTTTTGCTGCTGCTGGTGGGGATGCTGCTGTACAGCCAGACGCTGTTTCTGGCGGGCATCGTGCTGTTTTCCTTCACCACGCTGTTTCAGCTGGTGACGCTGCCGGTGGAGTTCAATGCCTCCGCCCGGGCTTTGGAGACCATTCGGTCGGAATACCTGCTGGAGGGGGACGAGGTCACCGGCGCCAAACGGGTGCTGCGGGCCGCGGCATTGACCTATGTGGCGGCTCTGCTGATGTCCGCCTTGCAGCTTTTGCGCTTCGTGCTCATTTTCCTGGGCCGGGGCGGAGGACGCCGGGGAGGTGGCAGGGAATGAGCGCTGCCCGTGAAACGGCCCTGCGGGTCCTCATCAGCTGCCGCACCAACGGCGCTTGGGCGGACGCAGCCTTACAGGCGCAGCTGCGGCGGGATGGCGTCACCGGCGCCGACGCGGCCCTTTGCAGCCGCCTGGTCTATGGCGTGCTGCAAAACCAGCTGCTGCTGGACCATTATATCGGCGCCTTCTGCTCCCAGCGTCCGGACCATTTGCAGCCGCCGCTGCTGGATATTTTGCGGCTGGGGGCCTATCAGATCGTATATCTGGACAAGATACCGGACCGGGCCGCCGTCAACGAGTCCGTGGAGCTGGCCAAGCGCTTCAAGCGGGGCCAGGCGGCGGGACTGGTGAACGCCGTGCTGCGAAAGCTGGCCCAGAACAAACATGACCTGCCGGCCATTCCGGACCGGGATGAGATCCGTTACCTTTCCATCCGGTACAGTCACCCCCGCTGGCTGGTGAAGCGGCTGCTGCCGCTCCTTGGCCGGGAGGAAACAGAGACGTTCCTGGCCGCCAACAACTCCGTGGCGCCGCTGACCGTCCAGGTGAACCCGCTGAAGACCACGGTTGAAGCTCTGTGCGCGGATTTGACAGAGACTGGTATCACCGTCCGGCCCCACGCCTGGGTCCCCGGCTGTCTGGAGCTCTCCGGCACCGGCGACCTGACCGCTTTGCCCGCGTTCCGGGAGGGCCGCCTCCTGGTCCAGGACCCGGCGGCCAGCCTGGTGGCCCAGGCGGCGGGCATCGCCCCGGGCCAGCGGGTGCTGGATGTGTGTGCCGCTCCCGGCGGAAAATCCTTTTCCGCCGCCTTTGCCATGGGGGACCGGGGCAGCGTGACGGCCTGCGACCTCCACGAAAACAAGCTGGTCCGCATCCGCCAGGGGGCGGAGCGGCTGGGCATTGCCTGCGTGGAGACCACGGCCGCCGACGGGCGGAGCTTCCGTCCGGAGTGGGAGGGCGCCTTTGACACCGTCCTGGTGGACGCGCCCTGCTCCGGCCTTGGCATCATTCGAAAAAAGCCGGATGTGCGCTATAAAAAAGCCGACGATCTGTTTGCCCTGCCGGTGATCCAGAGCGCCATTCTGGATAACGCCGCCCGCTATGTGAAGCCCGGCGGTGTGTTGCTGTACTCCACCTGCACCATTCTGCCGGAGGAGAACCAGCAGATCACGGACGTGTTTTTGGCGGAGCACCCGGACTTTGCCCGGGAAGCCATGTCGCTGCCCCTGCCTGTGGGGAAGGCGGAGGGGCAGATGACCTTCTGGCCGCAGCGCCATGAAACAGACGGTTTTTACATCTGCCGCATGAAGCGGCAAGCTTGAAAGGCACTTTTTTATGATCGATTTGAAATCCCTGAGCCTGCAGGAGATGACGGATGTGCTCAAGTCCATGGGACAGCCGGCCTTCCGCGGCAAACAGGTGTTCACCTGGCTCCACAAGGGGGCCCGCTCCTTTGAGGAAATGACCAACCTGCCCAAGGCCCTCCGGGACCAGCTGGCGGCGGAGTGCCTCCTGACAGTGCCCAAGGTGGCGCGGAAGCAGGTCTCCCAACAGGACGGCACCATGAAATACCTGTGGGAGCTCTCAGACGGCAACTGCATTGAGTCCGTCCTCATGCGCTATCACTACGGCAACACGGTCTGCATCTCCTCTCAGGTGGGCTGCCGCATGGGCTGCGCCTTCTGCGCGTCCACCATTGCCGGCAAGGTACGGGACTTGACACCCGCTGAAATGCTGGATCAGGTGCTGTTTACCCAACTGGATTCCGGGCTGGAGATCTCCAACATCGTCCTCATGGGCATTGGAGAGCCCCTGGACAATTTGGACACGGTGCTGAAGTTTTTGGAGCTGGTGAACCATCCAGACGGCATGAACATCGGCATGCGGCATATTTCCCTGTCCACCTGCGGCGTCATCCCCGGCATCCGGCGTCTGGCGGAGAGCAACTTGCAGCTGACGCTGTCCGTGTCCCTTCACGCGCCGGACGACGAGACCCGGAGCCGCATCATGCCGGTGAACCGGGCCTATCATGTGGATGACCTGTTTGACGCCTGCCACGCGTATTTCCGCAGGACGGGGCGGCGCATCTCCTTTGAGTACGCCATGATCGACGGCGTCAACGACAACGACTGGCAGGCGGACCTGATCGCAAAGCGATTGAAGGGGATGCCGGGCCATGTGAATCTGATCCCGCTGAACGACGTGGTGGAGAGCCCCTTTAAGCCCTCCAAGCGGATTGCCGCCTTTCAGCGGCGTTTGGAATCCCACGGCCTTACCGCCACGGTGCGGCGGAGTTTGGGCGGCGATATCGACGCCTCCTGCGGCCAGCTGCGGCGCAAGGCCATGGAGGAAGCAAAGAAAGGGGAGATGTCCCAATGATGGAAGTTTGGAGCATCACGGATGTGGGCCTGGTCCGCAAGGAGAACCAGGACGCCTGCGCCGTCTGCCAGCATGAGGAGAGCGGCCGCACCCTCTGTGTGGTCTGCGACGGCATGGGCGGCGCGGCCGGCGGAAAGCTGGCCAGCCGCATCGCCGTGGACACCTTTATGGCCGAGATGCGGAAGGTGCTGCGGCGGGATATGACACCGGAGCAGTTGCGGGAGGCCTCATCCTACGCGGTCACGCTGGCCAACCGGGCCATCCGGGACGCCGCCGAGATCTCCGCGGACTGCCGGGGCATGGGCACCACACTGGTGTCCGCCGTCAGCTATGACGGCGGCGCGGTCCTCTCCAATGTGGGAGACAGCAGGGCCTATCATATCACCGCCGACGGGATCCACCGGGTCACCAAGGACCACTCCCTGGTGGAGCGCATGGTGGACCGGGGGGATATCACCGCCGAGGAGGCCCGCCACCATCCCAACCGCAACCTCATCACCCGTGCCCTGGGGCCGGACATGTCCGCCCTCAGCGACGAGTACATATGCCCTCTGGAGCCGGGAGACTTCCTGCTTTTGTGCTCCGACGGACTGGTGGACACGGTGACGGACCAGGAGATGCTGTTCGAGGTCATCCACGGCGACGACCTGAACACCTGCCTGGACCGGCTGCTGTCCATTTCCAAGAGCCGCGGCGCGTCGGACAACGTCACCGCCGTGCTCATGAAGCAGCGATGAAAGGAGGGGAGAGACCTTATGGACCAGTACATCGGAAAAATGCTGGACAACCGCTATGAGATCCTGGAAAAGATCGGCACCGGCGGTATGGCCAATGTGTACAAGGCAAAATGCCACCGGCTGAATCGCCTGGTGGCGGTGAAGATCCTGAAAAACGACCTGGCGCAGGACGAGGAGTTCCGCCGCCGCTTTAACGCGGAATCCCAGGCAGTCGCGCAGCTCTCTCACCCCAACATCGTCTCTGTCTACGATGTGTCCCGGGGCGGCGATATCGAATATATCGTCATGGAGCTCATCGACGGCATCACCCTGAAGCAGTATATGGAAAAGCGGGGCCAGCTGAATTGGCGGGAGTCCCTGCATTTTATCACCCAGATCATGCGGGGCCTCAGCCACGCCCACAGCCGGGGCATCGTCCACCGGGACATCAAGCCCCAGAACGTCATGGTCCTGCGGGACGGCAGCGTGAAGGTGGCCGATTTTGGCATCGCCTGCCTGGAAAACTCCGCCCAGACGCTGACCCAGGAGGCTTTGGGCTCCGTCCACTATATCTCGCCGGAGCAGGCCCGGGGCGACCGCACCGACGCCCGCAGCGACGTGTACTCCGCCGGTGTGGTGCTGTACGAGATGCTTACGGGGCGGCTGCCCTTTGAGGGAGATTCCGCCGTTTCCGTGGCCATCCAGCACCTCAGCTCCATCCCCCTGGCCCCCCGGGAGATCAATCAGGACATTCCGGAACAGCTGGAGCTGATCTGTATGAAGGCCATGTCCGCTGACCTGGACAAGCGCTACGCCTCCGCCGACGCCATGATCGCCGATCTGGAGGCCTTCCGCAAGAATCCCGGCGTCAGCCTGGACTTTGAGCTGAAGGACCTTCGCCCCGACGAGGAGGACGAGCCCACCCGCCCACTGCGCACCGGCAGCGTCCACGCGGCCCTGGAGGCGGAGCAGGCCCACCGCACCACCGGCCGGGAGCGGGAGTACCGCCGGGAATACGCGGAGGAGGAAGACCATCCCCGCTTCAACGGCAAACGCACTGTTCTCATCGCGGCGGTGACCGTGGCGGCGCTGCTGCTGGCGGCGCTGCTGTTCAAGAATATTTTCGGCTCCTTCGGCAGCCAGGCTCCTACGGAGTATATCGTTCCCAACGTGTTGGGGAAGACGCTGGAGGAGGCCGGCGCCATGCCGGAGGTGCAGGATATCTTCCAGGTCATCAAGACCGGGGAGGAGTACAGCAGCGAATATCCCAAGGATGAGATCATTCGCCAGACACCGGACGCCGGCGAAAGCCGCAAGGGCGAAAATCTGAAGATCGAGGTGGTCATCAGCCTGGGTGAGAACACCGGCGAGATGATCGATGTGACCAACACGGAGCTACAGGAGGCCAAGCTACGCATCCAGGCCCTGGGCCGGCAGCTGGATCTGGAGCTGAACGTGGACGCGGATGTCAGCTATCAGGAATTCTCCGACGTGACGGAGGGCTTTGTCATCCGCACGGAGCCGGCGGCGGGCGCCACCCTGAAGGACGGCGACTCCATCAAGCTCTACGTCAGCAAGGGACCGGAGCTGAAGACCTTCCCGGTGCCGGATTTCTTAAACCAGCCCATCGACAAGGTGCGGGAACAGCTGAAGGAGGTCTGGAAGCTCACCTGTACCGACAGTGACATCGAGGTGGTGGACAGCGAGGAGAAGGCTGGCACCATTCTCTGGCAGAGCATTGAAGCCACCACGGAGGCCACGGAGGGGGACACCATCAAATTCAAGGTCAGCTCCGGTCTGGCGCCCAGCCAGTCCCGGACCATCACCGTGTTACTGCCTCAGGACGGCCGGGAGTCCGTCAACGTCTGGGTGACTGTGGGCGGCGAGGAGCAGTTCAACCAGGTCGTTTCCTGTAACCAGCCCTCCATTTCCGTCTCCCTCACCGGCTACGGCGTCCAGCATGTGGAGGTCTACATCGATGGCGAGGCGGACCCGGAGCAGGCGCAGGATGTGCAGTTTGACTGATATGACGGAGGGACGCATTCAAAAAGCCCTCAGCGGCTTTTATTACGTGGATACCGGAACGGGGATACTCACCTGCCGGGCACGGGGCAAATTCCGCAGGGAAGGCGTCTCGCCCCTGGTGGGTGACTGGGTGGAGATCCGGGAGCTGGGCGGCGGAGAGGGCTTCGTGGAAGCCATCCGCCCACGGCGCAACGCCTTTGCCCGTCCCGCCGTGGCCAACATCGACCAGCTGGTCATCATCGCCTCCGGCGCCATTCCCAGGACGGACCCCTTTCTCATCGACCGGGTGGCGGCCATTGCCGCTTTGAAGGACTGCGGTGTCATCGTGCTGCTGAACAAGTGTGACCTGGACACGGCGGAGGAGCTGTACGGCATCTACACCGCCGCGGGCTTTCCCACCCTCCGCGTCAGCGCGGAGACCGGGGAGGGACTGGAGGCGCTGAAGCCTCTGATAGCTGGCAAGCTTTCTGCCTTTACAGGGAACTCCGGCGTAGGAAAATCCAGCATCTTAAACGCCCTGGACCCGGCGTTTCACCTACAGGTGGGCGAGGTCAGCGACGCGCTGGGGCGGGGCCGCCATACCACCCGCCATGTGGAGCTGTACCACCTCTCCTGCGGCGGGGACATTGTGGATTCCCCGGGCTTTTCCTCCTTTGAAACAGACGAGCTGAACCTGGAGCTGAAGCACCGCCTGCCGGAGACCTTCTGGGAGTTTGCCCCGTACGTTGGGGAGTGCCGCTTTGTGGGGTGCAGCCACACGAAGGAAAAGGGCTGCGCCGTGCTGGAGGCCCTGCGGGCAGGGAAGATCCAACCCAGCCGTCACGCCAGCTATGTGCGGCTTTTTGAGGAACTCAAGCCCTTGCAGGACTGGCAGGAAAAAAAGAAATGACCCGCCCGCCCCCGCCGGACCATGGTCCGGCGGGATTTTTTCGCACCTGGGACAAGGGGCGCCGCTATACTGGGAACAGGGAAAGGAGGCGGATCGGTATGTTTCGGAGAGGCGGCGGCTGCCTTTTGGGGATTTGCGCTGTGGCACTGGGGGCAGGGATTCTGATTGCCGCCATTTTTCCGGTGGGAGCGCTTTTGTTTTTGGTGGCGTTTTTGCTGATCGCCTGCGGCTGTGCCTGCTGCCGGCGGTAGGAAAGGAGCATTGTGAATGAATATCGTGGTTTGGAAATCCCCCAAAATGCTGCGGGGCATCCTGCGAAAGCTGTTCGGCATCCATGCATAAGCCCGCTCAGGCGTTCATACAGTGAAGAAGAATATTGAACGCCTGGAAAGGATGGGCCGATATGGAACTGGACTTGAAAAAAGCCTGCTTCGATACATATGAGGTGGGGGGAGACGTGACGCTGACCCAGGAGGAAACGGCGGAGACCATCGTGCCGGACTACTGCCCGGATATTGCCCGCATTATCGAAACGGAGGGGAAGGTGTACCTCCACAGCCGGGAGCTGCGGGACGGGAAGGGCGAGGTGTCCGGCACCGTACGGGTGACGGTGCTGTACACCCCGGACGGGGAGGGTGGCATCCGCACCCTGGAATTCGCCATGCCCTTCACCGCCGAAAGCGACAGCCGCACCCTGCCGGAGTGCGTCTGTCTCATGGCAGAGGTGGAGCCGGAGACCCTGGAGACCCGGATGCTGAATCCCCGGAAGGTGTTCACCCACTGCAAGCTGGTGATCCGCCTGACAGGCTACCGCCGGGTGTCCCTCTCCGTCTGCCCGGATGTGGAGGCGGCGCCGGAGCTGCGGGTGGAAAAGCGCCAGGAGCTGCAGCACGTGACGCTGCTGACCCACATTGCCGAAAAAGATTTCACATTCTCCGAGGAGCTGGACCTGTCGCCGGGCCGGGAGGGGGCGGCGGAGCTCCTCACCAGCCGGGTGGCCTCCGCTGTGACGGAGACGAAGCTGGTGGGCAGCAAGCTGATCTTCAAGGGCGTGTTCACCGTGTCGCTGCTGTACCGGACCCAGGAGGGGGAGTGCCGGGCCTTCTCCGGAGAGCTGCCCTTCTCCCAGATCATGGAGGTGGACGGCGCTGCGGAGGGCGCCGCCGCGTCACTGCGGATGCAGCTGACCGGGGCGGACCTTCAGATCGACGGAGGAGACCCGGAGGGCCGGCAGGTGGCGGTGACGCTGTATTTCCACGCGATGGCCCTGCTGCGGCAGGAGCAGGAGCTGACGCTTTTGCAGGACCTGTACTCCACCGCCTACGAGCTGGCCTATGAGGCCGCGCCCCTGACCCTCACCAGCTTCTGCGAGACCATGAACCGCCGCCAGACCGTCCGGGAGGTACTGGAGATCGGCGTGGTGGCGGAGAGCATCCTTGCCTTGCAGGCGGACTGCGGCGCCGTGTCCGTTAGCCGGGAGGGCAGCGCCGCCACCCTGCGGACGGTGGCCACTGTCCGGGCGCTGTACGTGGACGAGGGCGGCGTACCGCTGGTGGCGGAGCGGGGCGTGGAGATCGCCTGCCAGCTGGAGCTGCCGCCGGACTGCCGGGTAACGGCCCGGGCCTTCTGCCCGGAGGAGATCCAGGGGAGCCTGGGGGACCGGGGCATCGAGGTGCGCTTCCCGGTGGATTTCCGGGTGGAAGCAGCCTCCCAGGTGAAAAAGGTCTGCATTTCCGCCGCCAGGGTGGACACGGAAAAGCCCCGGGACCTGAGTGGCGCGCCGTCTCTGGTGCTGCGGTGTCTGGGAAAGCAGGAGACCCCCTGGGACCTGGCCAAGCGCCACAACACCACCATCTCCGCCATCCTCGCCGCCAACCAGCTGGAAGCAGAGGAGGAGCTGCCCCGGGACCAGCTGCTGCTCATCCCCAAAAAGCGGGCCTGACTGCGCAAAACAGCACCCTGGAAACAAAGTTTCCAGGGTGCTGTTCCATTGCTTTAATTTTCCGCGTAGCGAGAGAGGAACTGGCGGGTGCGCTCCTCCTTGGGATGGTCGATGACCTCCCGGGGATCGCCCTGCTCCACGATGAGGCCGCCGTCCATGAAGATGACCTGGTCCGCCACGTCCCGGGCAAAGGCCATCTCATGGGTGACGATGATCATGGTGGTCTTTTGCTCCGCCAGGTTGCGGATGACCCGCAGCACTTCTCCCGTCAGCTCCGGGTCCAGAGCGGAGGTGGGCTCGTCAAAGCACAGGATGTCCGGATGCAGGGCCAGGGCCCGGGCGATGGCCACCCGCTGCTGCTGGCCGCCGGAGAGCTGGTGGGGATAGTGGCTGGCCCGGTCGGCAAGGCCCATCTGGGCCAGCAGCTCCCGTCCGGCGGCCTCGATATCCGCCTTGCTCTCGCCGCCCCGCTCCTTTGCCAGCAGCTCCCGGGCCAGGGTGACGTTTTGCAAAGCCGTGTACTGGGGGAACAGGTTGAAGTTCTGAAACACCAGGCCGAAGTGGAGCCGCTTGGCGCGGATCTCCTTTTCCTGCTGGGTGGCGGGGTCCGCCGCGTCGAAGATCACATGGTCGTTCACGGAAATGGTGCCGCTGTCCGGCGTCTCCAGAAAATTCAGGCAGCGCAGCAGCGTGGTTTTGCCGCTGCCGGAGGACCCGATGATGGACAATGCCTGTCCCTTTTCCAGGGAAAAGCTGATGTCGCTGAGCACCTTGGTGGCGCCGAAATGCTTTTCAATGTGGTTGACTTCCAGAATAGACATAGGGCACCTCCTCAGCGGAAATAATCGAGCCGCCGCTCGACATAGTTAAAAAACAGGGTCAAAACACCGTTGAACAGCAGGTAGTAAACGCCGGTGAAGAACAGGGGCCACACCAGGCCGGAATAGCCATGGGAGCCCTTTAAAAATGCGTAGCCCGCCCAGATGACCTCCTGGAGGGAGATGATGCGGGCGATAGAGGTATCTTTCACCAGGGTGATGATCTCATTGGACATGGGCGGCACGATACGCTTGATCATTTGCAGCAGCGTGATCTTAAAGAAGATCTGCCGCTTGGTCATGCCCAGCACCTCGCCGGCCTCCTGCTGGCCCACGGGCACGCCCTGGATGCCGCCCCGGTAGATCTCGGAGAAGTAGCAGGCGTAGTTGATGATAAAGGCGATGGAGGAGGCCAGAAAGCGGCCCGGCTCACCGGAGGGCCAGGGACTGCCGCTGGAAAGCACTCTTCCGGGGATGTAGAAAATGATGATCAGCTGGAGCATCAGCGGCGTGCCGCGGATGATCCAGACTACCAGCCGGGTCAGATACCGCAGGGGGGAGAAGCGGCTCATTGAGCCGAACGCGATCACAAGTCCCAAGGGGATAGCGCCGATCAGGGTGACGGCAAAGAGCTTCAGCGTCTGCAAAAATCCCTCGTTCAGAGCGCCGATGACGGTCAGAAACATATTGGAAATACCACCTTACTTCTGTTGATAAACCGGCCAAAAGCAGAGGGCTGCCGCCCTCTGCTTTTGCAGCGTGTTCGTTTGGGGAAAGGGATCACTGGGCGATGATGGCGGCCTGGACGCCATAGGTCTCGGCGCACGCCATCATGGAGCCATCCTCATAGCTGGCCTTGAAGAAATCATTCAACGCGGCAGCCAGGTCGGAGCCCTTTCGGAAGCCGACGCCGTACTCCTCGCTGTTCAGGCCAACGGTATAAGTCAAATCGACATAGCTGGTGCCCTCACCCACCATGGCAGCGGCCATCAGAGAGTCAATAACGGCGGCGTCGGCGGTGCCGGAGCTGACCTCCAGCAGGGCGGTAGCCTGGTCGGCGACCTCAGTGAATGTGGCGCCCAGGGCCTCCACCTCCGCCTTGCCGGCGGAGCCGGACTCTACGGCGAAGTTCAGAGACTTTACGCTGTCCACATCCTGGTACTGGTCCGCCACGGCGGAAGGAACGATGACCACCTGGGCGTTGTTGCAGTAAGCGTTGGAGCACTCCATGGCGCTGGTGACCTCGTCGGTGAGGGTCATGCCGTTCCACACCACGTCGATGGTCTTGCCGTCCAGCTCAAAAACCTTATTGTCCCAGTCGATAATCTGGAACTCCACGTCCACGCCCAGGCTCTCCGCGAAAGCGGCGGCCATATCGGCGTCAAAGCCAATCCAGCTGCCGCTGGCGTCCTGGTAATCCATAGGCTCGAACTCCGTGATACCCACCACCAGGGTTCCCTTTCCCTGCACGTAGGCCAGATCACTGTCAGCGGCGGGCTCTTCCGCGGGCGCGGCGGCCTCTTCCTTCTTGGAGCCGCAGGCAGCCAGGGACAGGACCATCACAGCCGCCAGCAGCAGCGCAAGCATCTTTTTCATATTCAGATCCTCCAAAACCTCGGAGCGGTATCCCGCTCGTTTAATACATTAGCAGTTTACCACACTAAATTTTCTGTGTAAAGTGGATAAACAGCCGAATAGCGGCGAATCTCCGCAATAGATTTTATCGTATTTGCACAAAGCAAGACGGGCTGTTCATACTTTGTCAGGCCGGGACATAGACATATACCATCATATGGAGCGGAAAAAGGACGGGATGCTATGAATACCAGTATCTATCAGAATATCGCCACCCGCACCGCCGGGGATATCTACATCGGGGTGGTGGGGCCGGTGCGCACGGGAAAATCCACCTTTATCAAGCGGTTCATGGAGACCCAGGTCATCCCCAACATTGAAAATGTGTACCGCAAGGAGCGGGCCCGGGATGAGCTGCCGCAAAGCGGCTCCGGCCGGACCATCATGACGGCGGAACCCAAATTCGTGCCGGAGGAGGCCGCCCAGATCCAGCTGCCGGACGGCGCCGCCTTTTCCGTGCGGCTTATCGACTGCGTGGGCTATATGGTCAAGGGGGCCATCGGCCAGTACGAAGATGACGCCCCCCGCATGGTCACCACCCCCTGGTACGACCACGAGATCCCCATGACGGAGGCGGCGGAGATCGGCACCCGGAAGGTCATCGCCGAGCACTCCACCATCGGCATCGTCATCACCACTGACGGCAGCGTGGCCGACATTCCCCGTGAAGAGTATCTGGAGGCGGAGGAGCGGGTCATCCGGGAGCTGCAGGAGCTGGGAAAGCCCTTCATCGTGCTGCTGAATTCCCAGGAGCCCAAAAGCGAGCGGTCAAAGGCCATTGCCAATGACATCGCCTCCCGGTACGGCGTCAACTGCGTGGCGGTGAACTGCCTGGAACTGGGGGAGGAGGATGTGGCGGATATTCTGAAGGCCGTCCTGTATGAATTCCCCATGCAGGAGCTGGATCTGTTCCTGCCGCCCTGGGTGGACGCCCTGCCGGATGACCATCCCATCAAGGCGGAGCTGTACGAGGCCGTCCGTCAGAGCACCGGACACCTGCGGCACATCCGGGAGGTGGAGGGCGTCATCGCCGCTCTGGGCGCCTGTCCGGACATCAGCGAGGCGAAGATCACCGCCATCGATCTGGGCACCGGCGTGGCCGCCGCGTCCCTGCGGCTGCCCAGGGAGCTGTTTTACCGGACGCTGTCGGAGCAGTCCGGCTTTGAGGTGGCGGATGACGGAGACCTCATGAGCCTTTTGACCCGGCTGGCGGCGGTGAAAACGGAGTACGACAAGGTGGCCCAGGCCCTGCGGGATGTGCGGGAGAGCGGCTATGGCATCGTGGTGCCGGGCATCGACGAGCTGAAGCTGGAGGAGCCGGAGATCATGAAGCAGGGGGGCCGCTACGGCGTGCGCCTGAAAGCAAGCGCCCCCAGCATCCATATGATCCGGGCGGACATTGAGACCGCCGTTTCGCCCATCGTGGGCAACGAAAAGCAGTCCGAGGACATGGTGAACTACCTGCTCCAGGAGTTTGAGGGTGACACCAGCAAGATCTGGCAGTCCAACATCTTCGGCCGCAGCTTCCATGAGCTGGTCAACGAGGACCTCCAGGCCAAGCTGAAGCGCATGCCGGAGGACGCCCGGAAAAAGCTCCAGGAGACCCTGACCCGCATCATCAACGAGGGCAGCGGAGGTCTCATCTGCATCATCTTATAAATAAGAGAAGCAGGCACTGGCAACAGCCAATGCCTGCTTTTATCGTCAGGAAAGTTCCTCCGGAAGCGGCTTTCTGGCATACTGTGCCAGGCGGGGATTGCAGACGCCCAGCGCCCTATAATTGGCTCTGCCCTGGTTCAGCGTCATCCCGTGATTCTCGTCACTGGGCTCGTCATCAGAGGTGGTGAACAGATCGTTCTCCCACATGCAGACCGGACAGATGTAGGCCAGTGCATCAGCGGCAGGCATGGGGAAGGTCTTGCAGCCACAGCAGGGGCAGGGAGATCTGCCGGGCGTTGGGGCCTTGGCGGCCTCCCGGCGCGGTGAAGAGGATCCGCCGCATCGGACATCCGGAGGGATCGGCTTCTTCAAAGACTTCTGATGGCTCACAGTGCCGTGCCTTTCTTGGGCACGTACAGCACCGTCATGTCCACACCCTCCAGCTCCAAGAGAAGCTGCTTTTTCGCCACGCCGCCGGCATAGCCCGTCAGGCTGCCGCCGCTGCCCACCACCCGGTGGCAGGGAATGAGGATGGAGATGGGATTATGGCCCACGGCGCCGCCTACCGCCTGGGCGGCGGCGGAGATACCGGCGGCTCTCAGGTCTCCGGCGATGGCGCCGTAGGTGGTGGTCTGGCCGTAGGGGATCACCAGCAGCCGCTTCCAGACCTCCTGGCGGAAGGGGCTGCCCTTGGGGGCCAGCGGCGGCAGGGGAGGCAGGGGCTCTTTGGCGAAATACGCCTCCAGCCAGGCCGCGGCACGGTCAAAAACAGGCAGACTGCCCTCCCGGGCATCCTTTTCCAGTGTAGCGGCAAAATACTTCTGTCCTTCCAGCCAGAGACCCGTGATGGCCTGGCCGTCAGAGGCCAGGTGCAGCGGTCCCACCGGGGAATCCATGTGCATGAGGTAGGTCATGGCGCTTTCTCTCCTTTCTTTTTAGGGACGGCGGGGTCCGTCAGCTCCGGCAGGGCGCCGCCGGCGATGGCCCACAGATACAGGCTGGCGGTGGTGCCGTAGGGGCTGTACCGCTTCCGGTAACGGTCAAAGGTCCCGCGGTCGATAGCCTTTTTTCGGTACAGCATCCGCATCCCCCGCAGGATGGCCAGATCGCCGTAGCTGACTACATCCGGCCGCTGCATGCAGAAAATCATCAGCATCTCCGCCGTCCAGGGACCGATGCCCCGCAGGGAGGAAAGCCGCTCCCGCACCGCATCGTCCGGTAGGTCGTTCAGCGCATCCATGTCAAAGCCGCCGTCCCGGACCCTGCCGGCAAAGTCCAGAATGTAATCCGCCTTCCGCCAGGTCATTCCCAGGGCCTGCAGCTCTTCCCGGCTCCGGGCGCAGACACGCTCCGCCGTCACATCCCCGTCCGTCAGCTCCAAAAAGCGGCGCCACACCGTCCGCTGGGCGGCGGTGGACACCTGCTGGCCGATGATGTGGTGGATGACGGAGGAAAACAGGTCCGTGTCCACCTCCCGGCTCACATGGCCGATGCGGTCAATGGCGGCGGCCAGCCTTGCGTCCCGGGCACGCAGATGGTCGAGCTCCCGGTCTCCATACAAAAATTCCATGGCGGCATCCTCTCTTGCTGTCACGATATGGATTCATTATACACGAACAAATGTACGATGTCAACCATGGCAGAAGATTTGTGACCTTCGATCCGCCGGCACTTGCAAGGGGGGGCAAGTCGTGATACCATAAGAGTACGATCACACGGAAGACGAAAGGGGGAGAAGACCCTATGCTGCTTGCCATCGACGTTGGCAACTCCAATACCTCCGTGGGCCTGTTTGACAAAAACAAGAGCCTGCGTTTTTTGGCGTCTCTGGATACGGACAGCCGCAAAACAGCGGACCAGATCAGCATCGACCTGATGAACCTGTTTACCCTGTATCATTTTCATTATACGGACGTCACCGGCGCCATTTTGTGCAGCGTGGTGCCGCCGCTGAATTTCATGATGGAAAAGGCCCTGACCCGGCTTTTGGGCAAGCCGCCCATGGTGGTGGGCCCCGGCGTGCGGACGGGCCTGAACATCCGCCTGGCGGTCCAGACCCAGGTGGGCGCGGACATCGTGGCGGACGCCGTGGCGGCGCTTGAGAAATTCCAAACGCCCATCATCACCATCGACATGGGCACCGCCACCACCATCGGCGTCATTTCCGAGGGCCGCAATTACGAGGGCGGCCTGCTGCTGCCGGGCGTCAATGTGTCGCTGGAGGCCCTTTCCCGCCGGGCCGCCCAGCTGCCCGCCATCTCGCTGCAGCATCCCAAGGCCCTCATCGGCAAAAACACGGAGGAGTGCATGCGCTCCGGCATCGTGTACGGCACCGCCGGGATGCTGGACGGCATCATCGACCGCATCCGGGAACAGTTCCCCGGCCGGGAGGTCAGCGTGGTGGCCACCGGCGGCAACGCCCCGGTCATCGTCCGCTACTGCCGCAACAAGATCGTCTACGACAAATATCTGCTGATGGAAGGGCTTTGGACCATCTATCAGAAAAACAATTGATGGAGAAATGGACATGACACAGATCTACGGGACATTCGGTCCCGCCTGCGGCAGCCGGGAGACCCTGGAGGCCATGTTCCGCGCCGGCATGACCGGCATACGGCTGAACCTGTCCCACTGCGACCTGGCGGACAGCGCCGGGATGCTGGCGGCGTTCCGGGAGGCGGCGTCCGCCGCCGGCGTGGAAGCGCCCCAGCTGGTCATCGACACCCAGGGGCCGGAGCTGCGCCTGGGGGACCTGGACGCTCCCTTGACGCTGGAAAACGGCGCCGCTGTCCAGTTGGGAGCAGGCGGCATTCCGGTCCCGGCCGTGGTGCTGGCAGCGCTGGAGGCCGGCTGCCAGGTGCTGCTGGACGATGGAAAGCTGGCGCTGGAGGTCATGGATGCTTCCGGCGGCGGCGCGGCGGCGCGGGTCCTTCGGGGCGGCGTCCTCACCGGCCGCAAGAGCATCAAGCTGCCGGGAAAGGACCTGCGCCTGCCGGTGCTGACGGAGCGGGATATCCAGAACATCCGCCAGGCGGAGCACTTCGGCGTCACAGGGCTTTTGCAGCCCTTTGTCCACAGCGGGGAGGAGCTGTGCCGCCTGCGGCGCATCCTGGCGGAGCACGGCGCCGGGTACTTGAAGCTGTTCGCCAAGATCGAGACGTTGGAGGGGGCTGCCCATCTGGATGACATTCTGCCTCAGGCGGATGTGGTCGTCATCGCCCGGGGAGACCTGGGCAACGACATGCCCCTGTGGCACCTGCCTGCCGTGCAAAAGGACATTGCCGCCGCCTGCCGGGCGGCAGGGAAGCCCTTTATCGTTGTGACCCAGATGCTGGCGTCCATGGAGCATTCCCCCGTGCCCACCCGAGCGGAGGTCAGCGACATCTTCAACGCCGTGGCGGACGGCGCCTGGGGCGTCATGGTCACCGGGGAGACCGCCGTGGGCCGTTACCCGGCGGAGGCCATCCGCTATCTCACGGAGACGGCCCGGGAGGCCCGCCGCTATCTGGCGAAACACGCATGAAGCATAAAAAGCAGCGTGTACCGATTTGGTACACGCTGCTTTTTCAGTAGGGAGGCGCTTACTTCGCCAGAACCTTCTTCAGCTTGGCAAAGCGGGGCAGGGAATCCTGCTTGGGCAGCTTGGGCTCGCCCTGGATCAGGGGCAGCACGTAATCAATGAAGGGCTGCTCCACGTTGTTGTGGGCGGCGTTGATCCACTCCAGGGGGACCTTCTTCTCGGTGTTGGCCACGTCGGTCAGGCCCAGCAGCTTCGTCTTGCAGACGTACTTGCCGTCCTCATAGGCGCGCTCAAAGCCCACCATCTTATCGGTGATGCCGGCCACGGCGTTCTCCACGGCGGCCTTGCCGGACATATAGGACTCCTCGATATCGGTCTCGGAGGCCAGGTGCGCGCCGCAGCGCTGCAGCAGGCTCAGCTCGATGCCGCGGACCTTGGCGCCGGTCTTCTCCTTGATGATGTTGGCCAGCAGGGAGGCCAGGCCGCCCAACTGGGCATGACCGAAGCCGTCGGTGGCAGAGGTCTTGGCTTCGGAAACGAAAGTGCCGTCAGCATAGTGGATACCCTCGGACACGGCCACCATGCAGTTGCCCTTCTCCTTGTAGATACGCTCCACATCCGCCAGGAAGGCGTCCATGTCAAAGTCCACCTCGGGCAGGTACACCAGGTCGGGACCGGCACCGTAAGCGGTGGCCAAGGCGGCGGCGCCAGCCAGCCAGCCGGCGTGGCGGCCCATGATCTCGATGACGCAGACCATGCCGGTGTCATACACCCGGGCATCCTGATAGACCTCCATGCAGCTGGTTGCGATATACTTGGCGGCGGAGGCGAAGCCGGGGCAGTGGTCCGTGCCGTACAGGTCGTTGTCGATGGTCTTGGGCACGCCCATGACGCGGCACTCATAGCCCACCTTCTGCATGTACTTGGAGATCTTGTTGCAGGTATCCATGGAGTCGTTGCCGCCGTTGTAGAAGAAATAGCGGACATCGTACTTCTTGAAGATCTCCAGGATGCGCTTGTAATCGGTATCGTCCACATCGGGGTCGGCCATCTTATAGCGGCAGGAACCCAGAGCGGAGGAAGGAGTATACTTCAAAAGCGCCAGCTCGGCGGGGTCCTCCTCGGCCATATCGAACAGGCGGTCGTTCAAAACGCCCTTGATCCCGTGCTCCGCGCCCAGAACGCGGGTGATGTTTGGGTTTTTCAGGGCGGTGTCGATGACACCGTACACGCTGGCATTGATGACGGAAGTGGGGCCGCCGGACTGGCCCACGATGCATGCGCCTTTCAGTTCACTCATGAGAAAAAGCCTCCTCAGAATTTGTTTGGACCCTCAGGTGACAAAAAACCACACGCGAAGGCCCCATGCCGGGGGCGCGGGCGGAAAAACGTATGATTTTTTGTCAACTGAGGGCATTGCTATCATATCATTGAAAAAAAGAATTGTAAATACTTGCAATTTAATTTTTCTGTGATATTATCATAGAGGAAAATCGTTTTCGTCCATTTGAAACGTCTAATTTGCCAATCCCTTAACGAACTCCCTTACATCGGGGCGGCAAAGGGGCCTCAAACCGGGCGGGACAAATAAGAACAGGAGTGAAACATTATGGCATTGGTCACCACTACCGAAATGTTCAAGAAGGCCTACGACGGCGGATATGCCATCGGCGCTTTCAACGTCAACAACATGGAGATCGTTCAGGGCATCACCGAGGCTGCTCAGGAGCTGAAGGCCCCCCTGATCCTCCAGGTCTCCAAGGGCGCCCGTGCCTACGCCAACCACACCTATCTGGTGAAGCTGGTGGAGGCTGCCGTTATCGAGTGCCCCGATATCCCCATCGCCCTGCACCTGGACCACGGCCCCGACTTCGAGACCTGCAAGTCCTGCATCGACGGCGGCTTTACCTCCGTCATGATCGACGCCTCCTCCAAGCCCTTTGCCGAGAACATCGAGATCACCAAGAAGGTCGTGGAGTATGCCCATGACCACGGCGTGGTCGTCGAGGCCGAGCTGGGCACCCTGGCCGGCATCGAGGACGATGTGAAGGTCGCCGCTCACGCCGCCTCCTACACCCGTCCCGAGGAGGTGGAGGAGTTCGTCGCCAAGACCGGCTGCGACTCTCTGGCCATCGCCATCGGCACCAGCCACGGTGCTTACAAGTTCACCGCCGCCCAGTGCACCCGCAATGAGAAGGGCATCCTGGTTCCGCCTCCCCTGCGTTTCGACGTGCTGGAAGAGGTCTCCAAGCGCCTGCCCGGCTTCCCCATCGTGCTGCACGGCTCTTCCTCCGTGCCCCAGGAGTTTGTGAAGGCCATCAACGAGCACGGCGGCAAGATGCCCGACGCCGTCGGCATCCCCGAGGAGCAGCTGCGCCACGCCGCCGAGCTGTCCGTCTGCAAGATCAACATCGACTCTGACCTGCGTCTGGCTATGACCGCCACCATCCGTCAGTATTTCGATGAGCATCCCGGCGACTTCGACCCCCGTCAGTATCTGAAGCCCGCCCGCGCCGCCATCAAGGCCATGGTCGCCCACAAGATCGTGGACGTCCTGGGCTGCGACCACAAGGCCTGAGCCTGACGATCCCCCATTCAAAAAAAGACCGGAAGCGCTTTGCGCCTCCGGTCTTTTCTCTCACCTGCCTCCTTTTGCCGCATAAGCTGATAGCAGGGGAGGGGATACCATGCGTTTTTTGCAGGACTATGACCGGCAGGCCGCCGTCCAGTACGCCCACCGCTGGGCCTACGGTCGGAATCCGGCCTATTACGATTACGAGGACCTTGGCGGCGACTGCACCAACTTCGCGTCCCAGTGCGTATTTGCCGGCAGCCGCATCATGAATTTCACGCCTACCTTCGGCTGGTACTACATCGACGCCAACCAAAAGGCACCCGCCTGGACGGGTGTGGAGTATTTCTGGAACTTTTTCACCCGCAAGGGCTTTTCCGTGGGGCCGGTGGGAGAGTCCTCCACGCTGGAGGCCATGCGGCCCGGAGACATCGTGCAGCTGAGCTTCAAAAGCGGGAGCTTTCAGCACAGCCCCGTGGTGGTGTCGGTGGGGGCAAGGCCGACGCTGGACAACGTGCTGATAGCGGCCCACAGCTACGACGCCGACAACCGCCCCCTGTCCACCTATGAATTCCGGGATATCCGGTTTCTGCATATCACCGGAACCATCCGGCCTTGAAAATTTAAAGTTCTGTTCACAACTTTTCCAGCCCTCCTGCTATGATAAAGGGACAATACTGGAAAAGAGAGGATGTTTCCCATGAAACGGTTCAGTTCCTGGCTGCTGGCGGCGGCGATGGCGGTGTCACTCCTGGCGGTCCCGGCGGCTGCCGCGGACTACCGGGATGTTCCGGCGGCGGGCGCGCTGGCCGGAGAGGTCCGCAAGGCGGTGGACTACGGTCTCATGCAGGGGTACAGCGAGACCACCTTCGGCTACGGCGACTCCATGACCCGGGCCCAGTTCGTCACCGTGCTGCAGCGGATGATGGGCTGGAGCGGCAGCGAGGCCGGCATCACCCAGGCCATGGCTTTGCCGGCGGGCCTTTCCGCCACTTACCGCGCCGCCATCGGCGCCGCCGTCCAAAACGACACGGTGGACAGCGGCGAGGCCTTCCGTCCCAACGACCCCATCACCCGGGGCGAGATGGCGGAGCTGCTGGTGCGGGCCCTTGGGCTGCGCTCCGCGGCGGAGCACCTGCATTCCTCCGCCACGTCCTATTCCATGCTCCACGGCACCACGCCCTTCACGGACCTGCCGAAGGGGGAGGAGGGCTATATTACCGTGGCCTATACCATCGGCATGACCAAGGGCACCTCCGAAACCACTTTCAGCCCCGACCAGACCGCCACCCGGGCCCAAGCGGCAGCCATGCTGGTGCGGATCTATGAAAAGCTGAGCCAGAAAACGGAGTTCCTCCACGGCTTTTACGCCATCTCCTCCTACAGCCAGCTGGACTTTGCCCGGAGCATGGACACCGTCAGCGCCGGCTGGAGCCGCATGACCTGGGACGGGGAGACGGCGCTGCTGTCCACCACCAGCGCCGGCGGCAACGAATTCGCCATTCCCAGCGGCTATAACAGCGTGACAAGCTATCTGGACGCCAACGGCATCGCCCTGCACCTGAACGTGTTCATGGACGCCTCCGGCGGCGCGGCGGAGCTGCTGGCCTCGGAAAGCGGCCGCGCCCAGGCGGTGGAGCAGATCATCAACGAGCTGACGGTCTCCTACAACGCCATCGGCAAAAATCCATACAGCGGCGTCACCATCGACTTTGAGGGGCTGCGCAAAGGCAGCAAAAGTGATCTCACCGCCTTTTTGACGGAACTGCGGACAGCCCTGGACCAGCTGGGCCGGTCCCTGTATGTCTGCGTGTCTCCGGTGCTGAGCGGCGGCTATGACAGCGGCGGCTGGTATGACGGCTATGACTACGCCGCCATCGGCACCTTGGCGGACAAGGTCATCCTCATGGCCTATGATTACGAGCCCCGGGACATGAGCGGCTTTATCGGCACCACCTATCATCAGACTGCCGCCTCCGCCCCCATCGACCAGGTGTACCTGGGTCTGAAGGCCCTGACCAACGAGGTGGCCCCTGAAAAGGTGGCTCTGGGCTTTTCCTGCAAGAACGTGGCCTGGAAGATTGACGAGGACGGAAGACTGCTCTCCGGCACGCCGGTGTATCCCTCCAACGACACCGTGTCCAAGCGTCTGGCCCAGGAAAGCACGGAATTCGGCTGGTCCCAGACGTACCAGCAGTCCTACGCCGTTTACCGCGCCGAGGACGGCGGACGCTACTTCCTGTGGTATCAGGATGACCGCAGTATCCAGTCGGCTCTGGACGCCGCCCGCCTGCTGGGCGTCACTGGCGTGTCCGTATGGCGGCTGGGCTCCGTGCCCATGTACAGCGGCTGGAACTGGATGCACCTGCTGAACCGCTGACGCGGGCAGGGAAGGGGCCCTTCAAAAAACAGCACACCCCGGCAAAAAGCCGCCCCAAACGGGGCGGCTTTTCAATCCTTTTTCTCGCTTTTTCCAGGTTTTTTCACACGTGACAAGGGATTTGCCTTTGCAGCGACCCGCAGGGATTCGTTGTCCACGTGGGTGTAGATCTCGGTGGTGTTCAGATGATCGTGGCCCAATACCTCCTGCACGGCCCGCACATCCACACCGTTTTGCAGCATCAGCGTGGCAGCGGTGTGGCGCAGCTTGTGGGAGGAATACTGGCTGGCGTCGATGCTGGCCCCGGCCAGGCGCTTTTTCACCATGGCGTGGACCGTGGAGCGGCTGATGCGCTCGTTCTGGGAGGACAAAAACAGGGCGTTTTCATCTCTGCCGCGGATGGGCCGCCGGACCGCCAGATACTGGCGCAGGGCGTTCTGACAGGCGTCGTTCAAATAGATGATGCGGACCTTGTTGCCTTTGCCCAGGACCCGCAGGGCCTCGCCCTGAATGTCGTTGAGGTTCAGGCCCACCAGCTCGGAGATCCGCAGGCCGCAGTTGAGGAACAGCGTCAAAATGCAGTAATCCCGCTCCTGGTTTTTGCCGTCCACGGAATCCAGCAGCTGGATGCTTTCATCTAAAGTCAGGTATTTGGGCAGGTTTTTCTTCAGCTTCGGAGAGTCGATATCTTTGACAGGATTTTCACGAAGTAGGTGCATCTTATTGGTCAGGTAATTGTAAAAGGACCGGATGGTGGCGATTTTCCTGGCTCTGGTGGCGGAATTGAGGCCGTATTCCGGGTGGCGGCTGTTTTGGTTCTGCACGCGGTCCCGGCTGAGATAGGCCATATAGCCATAGATATCCGTCAGCGTGATGTCGGACACAAACGCCAGGTCAACGTCCATGATGTCGATCTCGTCCAGCTGCTTGTCCGCAAGCGCGGGGTCCCGGAGCTGTTTCATGTAGCGGAAAAAATTCCGCAGGTCCAGAAAGTATTCGTCGACCGTTCGTTTGGAGTGTGCCTTGACGGTCTCATGATAGGCCAGAAAATCCCGCAGGATCTCCGGCGCTTCGGTACGGTAATCAACCATAAATCGATTGTTGCGGAAATACACAGTGCCAGCGGTTCAGGCCTGTCCAAAGCCCGGAAAAGCCGCCGAAAGTGGCCAACTGCCGAAGAGAGGCCGTTTTCCTCTCCCCTGAATTGAACAAAATTTTTATTTTGTTCAATTTTGCGTATTCCCGCAAATCCCCCTCTCTTTGGGTATTGATTTCTGTGCGCCCATGCATCAATATCCGCTTCATAAAATCCGCCGGTTCGGGTCAAGCTAATGGCAACAACCTATGAAACGGATGATGCTTATGAGCCTGATCCCGTGCACCAGTAAATGCGTTTATCAGCAGGACGGCGTCTGCACGCTGGACAGCGCCGCCGCGGCGGGCGCGCCGTCCCTGGGCGGCGCCTGCGTTCATTTTATTCCGGTTGCCGCAAAGCGGCTCGGATCGCCTCACCGATATTTCGAACCGGGATCAGCCGCAGTCCCTCCGGCGGACGAAGACTGTCCGCCCGGTGCGCCGGGACCACGCACTTCGTGAAGCCCAGCCGGCGGACCTCTGAGATGCGCTGGGCCAGCTGGTTCACCGTCCGCAGCTCGCCGGTAAGGCCCACCTCCCCGATGGCCACCAGGTCCCGGGGCACCGGCCGGTCCAGATAGCTGGAAGCCAGCGCCACCACGGCGGCCAGGTCTGCGGCGGGCTCGTCCAGCCACAGGCCGCCGATGATATTGAGGTATGCGTCACAAGCGGACACTTTCAGCCCGCCGCGTTTTTCCAAGACAGCCAGCAGCATGGCGGCCCGGTTATAGTCAAAGCCGTTGCTGGTGCGGCGGGGATTGCCGCTGGCAGAGGTCACCACCAGAGCCTGAATCTCCGCCAGAACGGGCCGCATCCCCTCCATGACGCAGGTGACGCAGGTGCCCGGCGCGTCATCCGGCCGGCCGGACAGCAGCATTTCCGAGGGGTTCTCCACCTCCGCCAGGCCCTCGTCCCGCATCTCAAACACGCCGATCTCGTTGGTGGCGCCGAAGCGGTTCTTGGCTGCCCGCAGGATACGGTACGACGTGTGCTGGTCCCCCTCGAAATACAGCACGCAGTCCACCATGTGCTCCAGCACCTTGGGCCCGGCAATGGAGCCCTCCTTGTTCACATGGCCGATAACGAACACTGTGATGCCCTGGCCCTTCGCCAACTGCATGAGAGCCAGGGTGCAGTCCTTCACCTGGCTGACACTGCCAGCCGGAGAATCCAGGGCGTCGTTGTACAGCGTCTGGATGGAGTCCACGATGAGCACATCCGGCTTTTCCGCCTCCACGGAGCCCAGCAGGTCTCCCAGGCTGGTTTCCGAGATGACGTAAAGACTGCCGCTGTCCACGTGCAGCCGCTGGGCCCGCAGCTTCAGCTGATGCTCCGACTCCTCACCGGATACATACAAAACCTTGGAAAATTCGCACAATTTGCTGCAAATTTGCAGCATCAGCGTGGACTTTCCGATGCCGGGGGCGCCGCCCACCAGCACCAGCGAGCCCTTGACGGCGCCGCCGCCCAGCACCCGGTCCAGCTCCCCCATCCCCGTGGGAAAGCGGATCTCCTCGTCCGCCTGCAGCTCCGTCACCGGGCAGGCCCGGCGAACAGAGACACCGCGGACGGTCCGGCCCCCGGCTCTGGAGGCGATTTTCGGCGCCTCCGGCTGCTCCACAATGGTGTTCCAGGCGCCGCAGGCGGGGCACTTTCCCGCCCACTTCGGCGTTTCATTTCCGCACTCCGTGCAGTAAAACATGGTCTTTTGTTTCATATCGTCCCTCTTACGACGCCAGACAGCCGGCGGTGATGGCGGCGGCCAGGCGGGTCTGGTAGGCAGGCTGCTGGAGCAGGACCGTCTCCTCCCGGTTGGAGAGAAAGCCGCATTCCACCAGAATACCCGGCGCATGGATATTTTTCATCAGATAGACTGTGGCCGGAATGGCCTTCGTCTTCTTCTCATTCCCGGCGTTGACGGCGGCGTTCAGCGCGTCCTGCACAGACTGGGCCAGGGCATCCGCCCCCTGTTCCCTGTTCCAGAACACCTGGGCGCCGTGGGTCACGACAGAGGACGGCAGGCTGTTCTGGTGGATGCTCAGCAGCACGGCCCCTTCCGTTCCGTTTACAAGCGCGGCCCGGTTGTGGAGGTCGGAGACCTTCTTCTGCCGGGTGGTGGCGGCCTCCTGGGAGTGGATGGACACATCCTCCCTGCGGGTCATGACGGCAGGCTGGCCCAAAAAGGTCATCAGGTCCTCCACCCGCAGAGCGATGGCCAAATTCAGGCCGCTCTCCTTGACGGTCCCGTCCGTGGAGACGGCGCCGCCGTCCTCCCCGCCGTGGCCCGGATCGATGACCAGTGTGGTCCTCTCCTCGCCCAGGGCGGCAAAAGCCGGGACCGTCACACGGTGTCCCGTCCACAAGAGCACGGCAAACGAGGCAAAAAAGCAGCAAAGCAGGCCGCAGGCCAGCAGGTTCCGTTTTTTCAGCACCAAAAACACAAGACAGCACCCCCTGCCGGGAGCTTATGCGCGGCTCCGTGCTTCCATTCCCATTATAGACGCCGTCCCCTTTAAAATCAAGGGCAGGCTCCCCCCCTTCCCCGTCCGCATAGTATAAGGTGAGCGTGCGCCGCCGGCGCGCGCCACTATGCCAAGGGAGGAAGCCACCGCGAATGGAAACACCTGAAATGAATCGCCCCGCCGCGCCCTGCGGCGAGGATCAGGGAACGATGCCCGGCAGCTGCGCGCCGCTGGCATTCCCCTATGTACCCATGCAGGGGCCCAACCCCACCCGGTTCAGCCGGATGGAGGCTTTGCAGACCGGCACCCTGTTCCCCGGCCTGAATCTGCCCTTTAAAGAGGCCATCCAGGCAAAGACCAAACTGGCCAACACCGCTCTTGTGGAGCTGATGGCCCTGGACTTTGCCATCGACGAGCTGGGACTGTACCTTGTCACCCACGCGGAGGACCAGGAGGCACTGCAGCTGTACTGGTCCTATATCAAGCTGGCGAAGGAAGGCCGCGAAAAGTATCAGAAGATGTACGGTCCGCTGCTGCAGACGGACCTGACTCCCGATGAGGGCTATGTCTGGCTGAAGGACCCCTGGCCCTGGGAGGAAGGAGGAAACGCATAATGTTCGTGTATGAGAAGAAGCTCCAATACCCGGTGAGGATCAAGAACACCAACCCCAGGCTGGCAGCGCTCATCATCAGTCAGTACGGTGGGCCGGACGGTGAGTTGGGCGCTTCCCTGCGCTATCTGAGCCAGCGGTATTCCATGCCCTATCCGGAGCTGAAGGCACTGCTGACCGACATCGGTACCGAGGAGCTGGGACACCTGGAGATGATCGGCGCCATCGTGCACCAGCTGACCCGGGACCTGACGGAGGATCAGATCAAATCCGCCGGCTTTGACGCCTACTTTGTGGACCACACTGCCAGCGTCTACCCCACCGCCGCCTCCGGCTTCCCCTGGAATGCCGCCAGCATGGCGGTAAAGGGCGACCTGATCGCCGATTTGACCGAGGACCTGGCGGCAGAGCAAAAGGCCCGCGTTACCTACGACAACATCCTCCGCCTGTCCGACGACCCGGATGTCAACGACGTCATCCGCTTCCTGCGGGCCCGGGAGGTCGTCCACTTCCAGCGCTTCGGCGAGGGGCTGCGTCTGGCCCGCGACAAGCTGGATGAGAAAAACGTGTACTTCATGAACCCATCCTTCGACAAATGAAACGCCAGCATGCCCGGAGCTTTTGGCTCCGGGCATGCCTTTTTTCCGCCTCCGGTGGACCCGCGTGCAAAGGGCGGCGGTGTCTCACCACAGGGCTTCCAGCCTTTCCAAAAAGATCCTGTCCGCCGGACAGAAGGAATAGTCCCTGGCCTCCGTCAGGGTCATCCAGCGGATGTCCGCGTGCTCCAGCTTTTGGGGCGTCCCCGCCGTGACGGCGGCGGAGAGCAGCGTCAGGCGGACCGTCACGTCCGGATAGCGGTACGTCACCTCTGTGACGGGCGCCCCCACAGCCACCTCCACCCCCAGCTCCTCCCGCAGCTCCCGGGCCAGGGCCTGGGCCTTCGTCTCCCCCGGCTCCACTTTGCCGCCGGCGAACTCCCACTGGAGCCCCCGGGCCTTGTGGGCCGGCCGCTGGCAGGCGAGGAACGCGTCTCCCCGGCGGATGAGGGCAGCCACCACCTCCATCATACCGCTCCCCCCTCCCCTGTGAGCATTTGCAGTGTCCACCGCTCCAGCACCGCCAGCTGCTCCGGCGTGTGGAACCAGTGTTCGCCTCCCTCCATGACCGTCAGCGTCCGGCCGGGGCGGGCGGCAAAGGTCTCCGCCGTGGCCCGGGGCGTCATGCTGTCCCCTCCGGCGTACAGGATCTCCGTCCTGCCCGGCCAGTCCGCCGTGGGGTGGGCCAGCGCGTACTGGTAATACCGCCAGGACAGCGTCTCCCCAAACTCCGTGGGAATGCTTTCCCGGCGGCGCAGGTCCTCCACCGTGGCGCCGGCCCACCCCAGCATGGTTTCAATGAGACCCGCCATGTCCAGCACCGGGGAGACCAGCAGGCTCCGCTCCGGCGGAGCGGCGGCGAAGGCCAGCATGGAAAACCAGGCGCCGATGCTGGTGGCACGCAGAGCCACGTGCCGCCACCGCCGCCGGGCATACACCATGGCGGCGCGCAGCTCCGGCACCGCGTGCCAGGGGTCCAGGGGCTCCGGTCCTCCCTGCCGGGCGCCGTGCTCCGGCAGGTCTACCGCCAGCACCTGCCAGCCAAGAGGCGCGGCCAGAGCGGCAAAGTCCCGGCCCTCCTCCTTGCAGCCGCACCGGCCATGGACAAACAAAAACGCCCTGTCCGCTTCCGCACCGTACACCACCGCTGGGACGGCGCCCAGAGCAAACGCTTCTTCACGCATGCTGATCCCTCCTGTTTCAAAAACGTCCCCTCCGCCGCTTTGGCGGAGGGGACGGCCAACGCTCACTTGCTCTCAGACACCACCCGGTACGCGGGCGCCTGGACGCCGGCGGCGGCCAGGGCCTCGGTGATGCCCTGGGTCAGGTCGAAGAACACATCCCAGTAGTCCTCGTTTTTGCACCAGGCCCGGACGGTGAATTCCATGGCCTGGGCGGTGCCGCCGGACAGGCGGGCAAAGGGCGCGGCAGGTTCCTGGAGCACCTTGCCGCAGCCGGCCATGACAGACTGCATCAGCTCCTGGATACGGGCGGGAGACTCACTTTTGGCGCAGGAGAAGACCAGGTCCACCCGGCGCAGCTCCTCCATGGAGTAGTTCACCACATTGGCGTTCATGAGGCTGCCGTTGGGGACGGTGATGTGCTTATTGTCCGTGGTGATGAGGACGGTGTAAAAAAGGGTGACCTCCTTCACCACGCCGGAGACGCCGGCGGCGTCCACATAGTCCCCCATCCGGAAGGGCTTGAACACCAGCAGCATGATGCCGCCGGCCAGATTGGACAGCGCCCCCTGGAGCGCCAGGCCCACGGTGACGCCCGCGGAGGCCAGCAC